>JAIYCQ010000027.1 GCA_027487945.1 Caulobacteraceae bacterium | reverse complement strand
GGTCGCCGTCGAAGTCGGCGTTGAAGGCGGCGCAGACCAGCGGGTGCAGCTGGATGGCCTTGCCCTCGATCAGCTTGGGCTCGAACGCCTGGATGCCCAGACGGTGGAGGGTCGGGGCGCGGTTCAGCAGGACCGGGTGCTCGCGGATGACCTCTTCGAGGACGTCCCAGACCGCCGGCTGCTCACGCTCGACCATGCGCTTGGACTGCTTCACGGTGCCCGACAGGCCCTTGGCGTCGAGGCGCGCGTAGATGAACGGCTTGAACAGCTCGAGCGCCATCTTCTTGGGCAGGCCGCATTCGTGCAGCTTCAGCTCCGGACCGACGACGATGACCGAACGGCCCGAGTAGTCGACCCGCTTGCCGAGCAGGTTCTGACGGAACCGGCCCTGCTTGCCCTTCAGCATGTCGGCGAGGGACTTCAGCGGGCGCTTGTTGGCGCCGGTGATGACCCGGCCGCGACGGCCGTTGTCGAACAGGGCGTCGACGGCTTCCTGCAGCATCCGCTTTTCGTTGCGGATGATGATGTCCGGCGCGCGCAGCTCGATGAGGCGCTTGAGGCGGTTGTTGCGGTTGATGACCCGGCGATAGAGGTCGTTCAGGTCCGAGGTCGCGAAGCGGCCGCCGTCCAGCGGCACCAGCGGGCGCAGCTCGGGCGGGATGACCGGCACGACGGTCAGGATCATCCACTCCGGCTTGTTTCCGGACTCGATGAAGGCCTCGATGATCTTGAGGCGCTTGCTGTACTTCTTCTGCTTGATCTCGGACGGGCTGCCGGCCAGCTCCTCACGGAGCTTCTCGGCTTCCTTCTCGAGCTCGATGCCCTTCAGGAGATTGAAGATGGCCTCGGCGCCGATCTCGGCGGTGAAGCTGTCATCGCCGAACTCGTCCTGGAACCGCATCTGCTCGTCTTCCGACAGCAGCTGGTGCACCTTCAGCGGGGTCAGGCCCGGCTCGGTGACGATGTAGTGTTCGAAGTAGAGGACGCGTTCGATGTCCTTCAGCGGCATGTCGAGCATCATGGCGATGCGCGAGGGCAGCGACTTCAGGAACCAGATGTGGGCGACAGGCGAGGCCAGCTCGATGTGGCCCATCCGCTCGCGCCGAACGCGGGCCAGCGTGACTTCCACGCCGCACTTTTCGCAGATGATGCCCTTGTACTTCATCCGCTTGTACTTGCCGCACAGGCACTCGTAGTCCTTCGTCGGACCGAAGATGCGGGCGCAGAACAGACCGTCACGCTCGGGCTTGAACGTGCGGTAGTTGATCGTTTCCGGCTTCTTGATCTCACCGAACGACCACGAACGGATCTTTTCCGGCGAGGCCAGGGCGATGCGGATGCGGTCGAAGGTCGGAGCGGCCTGGACCGGATTGAAGATGTTCAGGACTTCCTGGTTCATCTTGGTTCCTTCAGTGCGGGATCACCCGCGAAAATGTCTGGATGGAGAGGCTGGCGGTCGCCCCTCCCCCGCCGGGCGGGAGAGGGGTCGGGAACCGTCAGGTGTTCTCCAGCTCCACGTTCAGGCCCAGCGAGCGCATTTCCTTGACGAGCACGTTGAAGCTCTCGGGAATGCCGGCTTCGAAGGTGTCGTCGCCGCGCACGATGGACTCGTAGACCTTGGTCCGGCCGGCCACGTCGTCCGACTTCACCGTCAGCATCTCCTGCAGGGTGTAGGCGGCGCCGTAGGCTTCCAGAGCCCAGACCTCCATTTCCCCGAAGCGCTGACCGCCGAACTGCGCCTTGCCGCCCAGCGGTTGCTGGGTGACGAGCGAGTACGGGCCGATCGACCGGGCGTGGATCTTGTCGTCGACCAGGTGGTGCAGCTTCAGCATGTAGATGTAGCCGACCGTGACCGGACGCTTGAACTGCTCGCCGGTCTGGCCGTCGAACAGGATCGACTGGCCCGACGGGTCGAGACCGGCCATGCGCAGATGATCCTCGATGTCCCCGATGTGGGCGCCGTCGAAGACCGGGGTCGCGAAGGGCACGCCCTTGGACAGGTTACGGGCCAGTTCAACCAGCTCGCCCTCGTCGTCGGGCAGGTCCTCGTCCGGACCGTAGATCTCGCGCAGACGCTTGGTCAGCTCGGCCTTCTGTCCGCCGTTCTGCCAGGCTTCCAGCAGGTTGGCGATCTGCTTGCCGAGACCGGCCGCGGCCCAACCCAGGTGGGTTTCGAAGATCTGGCCGACGTTCATGCGCGAAGGCACGCCCAGCGGGTTCAGAACGACGTCCACGGCGGTGCCGTCGGCCAGGTGCGGCATGTCCTCGATCGGAAGGATCTTGGAGATGACGCCCTTGTTGCCGTGACGGCCGGCCATCTTGTCGCCCGGCTGAAGCTTGCGCTTCACGGCCACGAAGACCTTGACCATCTTCATCACGCCCGGGGGCAGTTCGTCGCCGCGCTGCAGCTTGTCGACCTTGTCCTCGAAGCGACGGTCGAGACGCTTGCGGGCCTCGTCGAACTGACGGCGCAGGGCCTCCAGCTCGCCCATGGCCTTCTCGTCGTCGAGCGCGATCTGCCACCACAGGCCGGGCGCGATCTCGTCGAGCTTGTCGGACGAGACCTCGCCGCGGCTCAGGCCCTTGGGACCGGAGACGGCCGTCTTGCCGACGATCAGCTCGCGAAGGCGCGAGGTCATGTTGCGGTTCAGGATGGCGAACTCGTCGTCGCGGTCCTTGCCCAGACGTTCGATTTCAGCCCGCTCGATGGCCAGGGCGCGTTCGTCCTTATCGACGCCGTGCCGGTTGAACACCCGCACCTCGACCACCGTGCCGGCGACGCCCGGGGGCAGACGCAGGGAGGTGTCACGCACGTCGGAAGCCTTCTCGCCGAAGATGGCGCGCAGCAGCTTCTCTTCCGGGGTCATCGGGGACTCGCCCTTGGGCGTGACCTTGCCGACCAGGATGTCGCCCGGCAGGACCTCGGCGCCGATCGCCACGATGCCCGCCTCGTCGAGGTTGCGCAGGGCCTCCTCGCCGACGTTGGGGATGTCGCGGGTGATCTCTTCCGGGCCCAGCTTGGTGTCGCGGGCCATGACCTCGAACTCCTCGATGTGGATCGAGGTGAAGACGTCATCGCGCACGATGCGCTCGGAGATCAGGATCGAGTCTTCGAAGTTGTAGCCGTTCCAGGGCATGAAGGCGACGAGGGCGTTGCGGCCCAGCGCCAGTTCGCCCAGGTCGGTCGAGGGACCGTCGGCCACGATGTCGCCGGCGTTGATCCGGTCGCCCACACGCACCAGCGGACGCTGGTTGATGCAGGTGTTCTGGTTCGAACGCTGGAACTTCGACAGGCGGTAGATGTCGACGCCCGACTTGGTGGGGTCGGTTTCCTCCGTGGCGCGGATGACGATACGCGTACCGTCGATCTGCTCGACCACGCCCTTGCGGCGGGCGATCACGACAGCGCCGGAGTCCCGCGCCACGACGTCTTCCATGCCGGTGCCGACCAGCGGCGCGTCCGACTGGACGAGCGGCACGGCCTGACGCTGCATGTTCGAGCCCATGAGGGCGCGGTTGGCGTCATCGTTTTCGAGGAAGGGGATCAGCGCGGCGGCGACCGACACGACCTGCTTGGGCGAGACGTCCATCAGGTCGACCTGGTCGCGCTGGAGCAGGCCCGGTTCGCCGTTGATGCGGCCCGGGACCAGATCCTCGAGGATCGCGCCGTTCTCCATCTTGATGTTGGCCTGGGCGATGACGTGCTTCGCCTCTTCCATGGCCGACATGTAGACGACCTCGTCCACCGGGCGACCGTCGGCCACGCGGCGGTACGGGCTCTCGATGAAGCCGTACTTGTTGACGCGGGCGTGGGTGGCCAGGGAGTTGATCAGGCCGATGTTGGGGCCTTCCGGCGTTTCAATCGGGCAGATCCGGCCGTAGTGGGTCGGGTGCACGTCGCGGACTTCGAAGCCGGCCCGCTCGCGGGTCAGACCGCCCGGGCCAAGCGCCGAAAGGCGACGCTTGTGGGTGATCTCCGACAGCGGGTTGGTCTGGTCCATGAACTGCGACAGCTGCGAGGAGCCGAAGAACTCCCGCACACTGGCCGCGGCCGGCTTGGCGTTGATCAGGTCGTGCGGCATCACGGTGTCGATGTCGACGGACGACATGCGCTCCTTGATGGCGCGTTCCATGCGCAGCAGGCCGACGCGGTACTGGTTTTCGAGCAGTTCGCCGACCGAACGGACACGGCGGTTGCCGAGGTTGTCGATGTCGTCGATTTCGCCGCGGCCGTCGCGCAGGCCCACCAGGACCTTCAGGACTTCCAGCACGTCTTCCTTGCGCAGGACGCGGACGTCGTCGGAGACGTCCTGCTCCAGGCGCATGTTCATCTTCACGCGGCCGACCGAGGACAGGTCGTAGCGCTCCTGGTCGAAGAACAGCGACTTGAACATCGCCTCGGCGGCTTCGACCGTGGGCGGCTCGCCCGGACGCATGACGCGGTAGATGTCGAACAGCGCGTCCTCGCGGACGACGTTCTTGTCGACCCGCAGGGTGTTGCGCATGTAGGCGCCGACGGTGACGTGGTCGATGTCGAGCACGTCGATCGACTTGAAGCCCTTTTCTTCCAGGGCTTCGATGACCGTCGCGTCGAGCTCGTCCCCGGCTTCGGCATAGATCTCGCCGGTTTCCGGGTTCACTTCGTCACGGGCCAGGTAGCGGCCGGTCAGGGCCTCCGGGCCGAGCAGCAGCGTCTTGACCGTGTCGCCAAGCTTCTTGGCGGCGCGGGCGCTGATCTTCTGGCCGGCCGGAGCCACTTCCTCGCCGGTGTCGGCGTCGACCAGCGGGAACTCCGGCTTCACGCCGCGCCAGCGCTCGGGCTTGTAGGGGGTCGCCCAGCCGCCGGTGCGACGCTCGAACGGCACGACGTCATAGAAGGTCGTGAGGATCTCTTCGCCGTCCATGCCCAGACCGTAGAGGAAGGTCGTGGCCGGCAGTTTGCGGCGACGGTCGATGCGGACGTAGACGATGTCCTTGGCGTCGAACTCGAAGTCGAGCCACGAACCGCGGTACGGGATCACGCGGGCGGCGAACAGCAGCTTGCCCGAGGAGTGGGTCTTGCCCTTGTCGTGGTCGAAGAACACGCCGGGCGACCGGTGCATCTGCGAGACGATGACCCGCTCGGTGCCGTTGACGATGAAGGTGCCCTTGTCCGTCATGAGCGGGATGTCGCCCATGTAGACGTCCTGCTCCTTGATGTCCTTGACGGACCGGGCGCCGGTTTCCTCTTCCATCTCGAACACGATGAGACGCAGCTTCACCTTCAGCGGCGCCGCGTAGGTCATGTCGCGCTGGATGCACTCCTCGACGTCGTACTTGGGCTCCTCGAACTCGTAGGAGACGTACTCGAGGACCGCGCGCTCGTTGAAGTCCTTGATCGGGAACACCGACTTGAACACCGCCTCGATGCCCTCGTCCCGGCGCTCGCCGGCGCGCACTTCGCGCTGGAGGAACTGTTCGTAGGAGGAGCGTTGAACCTCGATGAGGTTCGGCATCTGCACAGCTTCGGGGATGCGGCCGAACGACTTGCGGATCCGCTTCTTGCCGGTGAAGGATTGCGCCATCTTTTTCCCTGCGTGCGCGGAGGGACTCCGCGCGTAAATGTGTCTTGTCGCGTCCACCCTCGGCTCTTCCGGCGATGCCGGAAGCGGACGCAAGACCTTGCCCCTGGCGTGTCAGGGGCGCCCCATCGCACCGGTCGGAGGGCATTGACCGGGCTGTCGGGCACGCGCGCGGAAAGTCGCGTCTCAGTTGATCGGATTTTCCGCGAGGGAGCGGATATAGGGGAAAGCCGTGGATAAGGGAAGAGGCGCCGCTTGACTTTCGTCACGCCGCGTCACGCCCGGCCAAAGCGGCGCCGCTCAGCCCTTGCCAAGGACCTTCATGGCCAGCGCGCCGGCGAAGCCGATCAGGCAGAGGAAGAAGGCGACCTTCGCCAGCCCTCCGGCCACATCGACGACGAATCCGAGGATCCCGGCGATGATCATGACAACGAGGAAGACGCCGGCGAGCTTGAGCATCCGGTCCTAACGCGACCGCCGGCAGGGAGTTCCCGCCCCTTTCAGGTCGCCGGAGGCGATCCGGCGCCGAACGACAACGGGCCCGGAGGTTTCCCTCCGGGCCCGCGATCGTGGTGCTGGTCCTGATCCCGGCACGGAGGCCGGGATAGTCCGATCCGGGCCTGGCCCGGACGCGAACTACTTGATCTGGATGGTCGCGCCGGCTTCGGTCAGCTTCTTGGCGATCTCTTCAGCGGCCTGCTTGGAGACGTTTTCGACGACGTTCTGCGGAGCGCCTTCGACCAGGTCCTTGGCTTCCTTCAGGCCGAGGTCCGGACGGACGCCGCGGACTTCCTTGATCACGTTGATCTTCTTGTCGCCGCCGGCGGTCAGAACAACGGTGAACTCGGTTTGCTCTTCAGCGGCTTCAACCGGAGCAGCGGCGGCGCCGCCGGCGGCCATCATGGCGACCGGAGCAGCGGCGGAGACGCCCCACTTTTCTTCCAGCAGCTTGGAGAGCTCAGCGGCTTCCAGGACGGTCAGGGAGGACAGGTCCTCAACGATCTTTTCGAGCTTCGACATGGTGCGATTTTCCTTGGGGTGTTGGGAGGTAGGCGGAGATGACCGGGACTAGGCCGCGTCCTTCGTGGCGTAGGCGTTGAAGACGCGGGCCAGCTGGGCGGCCGGAGCCTGAATGACGCCAGCGACCTTGGTCGCGGGAGCCTGCAGAAGGCCGATAAGCTTGCCGCGGAGTTCGTCCAGCGACGGCAGCGTGGCGAGAGCCTTCACCGCGTTCTGGTCGAGAACGTCCTTGCCCATGATGCCGCCAACGAGGGTGAACTTGTCGTTCTCCTTGGCGAACTGGGCGGCGACCTTGGCGGCGGAGACGGGATCCGGGCCGTAGGCGATGGCGACGGGGCCGGTGAAGAGGGCGTCGCCCGCCTCACCCAGCGAACCACCAAGAGCCTTCTGGGCCAGAGTGTTCTTCACCACCTTGATCGACGCGCCTTCCTTGCGGAGGCGGAGTCGAAGGTCGGTCATTTCCGCAACGGTCAGACCCATGTAGTGGGTCACGACCACGGCGCCGGCATCGGCGAAGACGCCCTTGAGCGTCTCGATCGATTCCGCTTTTTGTGCGCGGTTCATTGCGGTCTCCTGGTTCACGACGCCCGGACCATCCGGACGCCGAAAGCATGCCGCCCGCGCGCGGGATCGCTCCCGAAGGCGGGTGACGGTAGACCTGTCCCAAGGAAAGCATCGGCCGCGCCCGCAGCTTGTGCGGTGATGCGGCGTCTCGTTTCCCCGTCTCCCTACGCTGAAGGGGGGCTCCCCTTCTGTTACGACGCAGGTGACCCCGACGTCGCGTAGCTCTCGGACAGGACCGGCGGCGGGCAAGCCCGTTCGCCGGAAGAGCGCGCGTATAGAGCAAGGCGCGGGGAAACTCAAGCCGGGACCGGAACTGATCCGCCCGCCGGGCCTTGGCGTAGGGTTGTTGACCCAGCCACCCGGGAATCTCCCATGTCCAGTCTTCGCGCCGTCATCCTGATCCTCGCCCTGGCGCTCGCCGGCTGCGCGTCGGGGCCAAGCGGCAACGCCGCCGTACCGCAGCCGGCCAAGCCTGTGGATCTGGAACAGTACCTTGGCCGCTGGTACGAGCTGGCCCGCTACGAGAACAGCTTCGAGCGGGGCTGCGAGGGCGTAACCGCCCAGTACAGCAAGCGGCCGGACGGCATGATCAGCGTCCTCAACACCTGCCGCGACGGCGCGCCGGACGGCAAGGCCCGCGCCGCCGAAGGGCGGGCGAAGGTGGTCGAGGGCAGCGACGGCGCAAAGCTGAAGGTCTCCTTCTTCGGCCCCTTCTTCGGCGACTACTGGGTGCTGGACCGGGCCGACGACTACAGCTGGGCCATCGTCGGCGAGCCGTCGGGCCAGTATCTGTGGATCCTGAGCCGCGACCCCGCGCCCGGCGAGGCGGTGATCGAGGCCCACATCGCCCGGGCCCGGGCGCTCGGCTACGACACGGCGATGATCCGTCGGGTGAAGCAACCCCCTGCGTGAGTTGTTAACCCTCCATGTCACGGATTTAATTGGGAAACACTGGAACTATCCACAGCCCGTCCCATTTAGGAGGTGATCGCGGATAGCGGTCGCCTGCCGGACCGGCGAGGCCGAACGCCTCCGCTTCCCGCCTGACGGAAAGACCAAGCCCATGTTGCTGGGCCCCATCCAGACCAGCCCCGATCCCTGGACCGCCGCGCAGACGCGCGACCTGCGGCCGCTCGCCCCGGAGCCGCGCCAGACCCCGCGCGGCCGCCACGCCCAGCTGCTGCAGATCGCCGCCGCCCGCCGCCTGCGCTGTGTCGAGCGGAGCGGCGTCGGCCGCGCCGAGGACGCCGACTACTGGAAGGCCGTCGCGCCCAGCGCCGTGTTCAAGGCCGTGGAGCTGCGCGCCGGCGAGGATTTCGCGGCGCTGCCGAACTGACCCCCAAACGCGAAACGGGCGGGCCCTTGCGAGCCCGCCCGTCCGGTTGTCTTGCGACGAAGGTCCGGCGCCTAGGCGCTGACCGAACCGGTGTCGACCTTGAAGCCCGGGCCCATGGTCGAGGACAGGGCGATACGCTTCACGTAGGTGCCCTTGGCGCCCGACGGCTTGGCCTTGTTGAGCGCGTCCACGAGGGCGCGGACGTTGGCCAGCAGAGCTTCCTCGGTGAAGGAGACCTTGCCGATGCCGGCGTGGACGATGCCCGCCTTCTCGACGCGGAACTCGATGGCGCCGCCCTTGGCGTCCTTCACGGCCTGACCGACGTTCGGGGTCACGGTGCCGACGCGCGGGTTGGGCATCAGGCCGCGCGGGCCCAGCACCTTACCCAGACGACCGACGAGGGCCATCATGTCCGGCGTCGCGATGACGCGGTCGAAGTCCATGAAACCGCCCTGGATGCGCTCGACCAGCTCCTCGGCGCCCACCACGTCGGCGCCGGCGGCGAGGGCTTCCTCGGCCTTGGCGTCCTTGGCGATGACGGCGACGCGGACGTCACGGCCGGTGCCCGAAGGCAGCGAGACCACGCCGCGGACCTGCTGATCGGCGTGACGCGGGTCGACGCCCAGGTTGACGGCGATCTCGACCGACTCGTCGAACTTGGCCTTGGCGTTGGCCTTGACCAGCTTCACGGCGTCCTCGACCGAGTGCGTCGCTTCGCGATCGCCGGTCCAGGCCTGAATGCGCTTGGCTTGCTTGGGCATGGTCTTAAGCCTCCACGACTTGCAGGCCCATCGAACGGGCGGAGCCCTCGATGATGCGGGCAGCGGCGTCGATATCGTTGGCGTTCAGGTCCTTCATCTTGCTTTCGGCGATCTCGCGCAGCTGGGTGCGGGTGATCGTGCCGGCGCTGTCGCGGCCCGGCTTGGTCGAACCGGACTTGAGGCCCAGCGCTTCCTTGATGAAGTGGGTGGCGGGCGGGGTCTTGGTGATGAAGGTGAAGGACTTGTCCTGGTAGACGGTGATCACCGTCGGCAGGGGCGTGCCTTTCACTTCCTTCTCGGTGCGCGCGTTGAACTCCTTGCAGAAGCCCATGATGTTGACGCCGCGCTGACCCAGAGCCGGGCCGATGGGCGGGGAAGGCGTGGCCGAGCCGGCCTTCACCTGCAGTTTGATATAGCCCAGGATCTTCTTGGCCATCTCTGTCTCCGTTTAAGCGGCGCTAGCTAAAGCGCCTATGCGGCCGTGGTGCGGGCAGACCCCTCCCACGGATTTGACGCCCGGTCGTCTGGGCGAGGCGCGCGTTTAGCAGAGAAGGTCCCGGCGGACAACCGCTTCCCCTCTTCCGTCATCGCCAGGCGCGTCGCGACGACCCATGTGCCGGGGGCAAAGGAAAAGGGCGCGGATCGCTCCGCGCCCTTCCTGATGTTTCCGCGTTCACGGGGCCCCGGAAGAGGTCCGGGAATGACGGCGGTGGCGTAAGGTCAGACGACCTTTTCGACCTGGCTGTATTCCAGCTCGACCGGGGTCGCGCGGCCGAAGATCGAGACGGCGACGTGCAGGCGCTCGCGCGCCTCGTCGACCTGCTCGACCGAGCCGTTGAAGCTGGCGAACGGACCGTCGGTGACGCGGACCTGCTCACCGATCTCGAAGCGGATGGTCGACTTGGGACGCTCGACGCTTTCCTCGACCACGCCGATCATGCGGGCCGCTTCCTTCTCGGAGATCGGCTGCGGCTTGCTGGCCGAACCGAGGAAGCCGGTGACCTTTGGGGTGTTCTTGACCAGGTGGTAGGCCTCGTCGCTGAGGTCCATCTTCACCAGCACGTAGCCGGGCAGGAACTTGCGCTCGGCGTTGACCTTGCGGCCGCGGCGGATCTCGACGACCTCCTCGGTCGGCACGAGGATCTCGGAAAAGGCGTCTTCCAGGCCCTGGGCCCTCGCCTGGTCACGGATGTGGTCGGCCACCTTCTTCTCGAAGTTCGAGTAGGCGTGGACGATGTACCAACGGTGGCGCGGGTTGGACGGCCGGGCTTCGACTTGAGCGTTCATGGATTATCCGGCGTTCGCGAGCTTCAGGACCTGGGACACGATGAACGACAGGCTCGTGTCGACCACGAAGAAGAACAGGGCGGCGATGATCACCATGATGAAGACCATCACGGAGGTGATCCAGGTTTCCTTGCGGCTCGTCCAGGTGATCTTGCGGCCTTCGGCGCGGACCTCCTTGGCGAACTGCACGATGTTGAACGGCTTCTTCGGCGTGGCGGCGGCCGCGGCGGCGGCGCCCTGACCGGCAGGCGCGGCGACAGCGGCGGCGCTTCTGGCGGCGCGCTGTTTCATCGCGGAGAGATTGCCCGTTTTCTTGGCCATCGTACGGGTCTGAAGCTCTTTCAACTGGCCGAAGCGCGACCATCGCACCCCGCATATAGGAAGAAGGTGGCACGAGTGGAGGGATTCGAACCCCCGGCCCTCGGTTTTGGAGACCGATGCTCTACCAGCTGAGCTACACTCGTAGACGTCCACCCTGTCGGGCAAATGCCCTCCCGTGAACCGAACAGCGAACCGTAGGCGGTGATACCCGCCGGTCAGCTTGTCAATTCACCGGAAGCGGGCCGTTTAGCAGGGACAGCGGCGGCGGGCAAGCAAGCCGGCGCCGGATCGAACCCTCTTCCACGACGTTTTTGTCGGGAAAGGGAGACTCCCATGCCCGAACGCCCTGGCAATCGCGAAACCGGGAACGAGAACCTGCGCCCCGCCGGCGACGGCAAGGCCCCCCGTCCCGCCACCGAACCGACCGGCTCGGAGGGCGCGGTCCAGACGGAAACGACGGAGACCGATCCGGGGAGCGGGGAAGAGAACTGAGGCTCCTTCTTCCTTCTCCCATTGCGGGAGAAGGAAGAAGGGCCAGCATCCCTCAACGCCGCCCCAGTCTTCCTCGCGTTGACATGATGCTGCGCCGCATCACATGAGGATCAGCATCGACCCCCTGCGGGTCGCGAGGAAATTCAATACGATGTCGACAGCCGACCTTCAGGCCGCGCCGGTCAAGGCGAGCCCCTTCTTCGAGGAGAAGGTGCTGTGGGTGAAGCATTGGACCGACCGGCTGTTCAGCTTCGCCATCACCCGCCCCGAAAGCTTCCGCTTCCGGTCCGGCGAATTCGTGATGATCGGTCTGCCGGGCGTTGACGGCGCCAAGCCGGTCCTGCGCGCCTACTCGGTCGCCTCGCCGTCCTGGGCCGAGGAGCTGGAGTTCTTCTCGATCAAGGTCGAGGACGGCCCCCTGACCAGCAGGCTGCAGCTGATCCAGGAGGGTGACACCGTCCTGCTCGGCAAGAAGCCGACCGGCACCCTGGTGCTGGACGCGCTGAAGGGCGGCAAGCGCCTGTTCCTGTTCGGCACCGGCACCGGCCTCGCCCCCTGGCTGGCCGTGGCCCGCGACCCGGACGCCTACAGCCGGTTCGAGCAGGTCTATGTCTGCCACGGCGTGCGCGAGGTCAGCGAGCTGGCCTACCGCGACTTCTTCACCGCCGGCATCCATGACGATCCGCTGGTCGGCGACGAGGCGAAAGCCCAGCTGAACTACTACCCGACCGTCACCCGCGAGCCGTTCGAGCGCCAGGGCCGGTTCACCGACCTGATCGCGTCCGGCCAGCTGTTCCGCGACCTCGGCCTGGACGGCGAGAAGTTCAACCCGGCCGAAGACCGCATCATGCTGTGCGGCAGCATGGACTTCATCAAGGACATGGGCGCGCTGGTCGAGACTCACGGCATGGTCGAGGGCTCCAACGCCGAGCCAGGTGACTATGTCCTCGAACGCGCCTTCGTCGGCTGATCCCGCGCGCAAGCTGAAGGGCCTGAGCGTCGAGGACGCCCGGGCCCGCATCCTTGCGCGGGCGGCCGCGCTTCCTTCCGAAGCCGTTCCCTTGGCCCTGGCCGACGGCCGCGTGCTGGCAGAGTCCGTGACGGCCATCCGCGACCAGCCGCCGTTCGACACCTCGGCCATGGACGGCTGGGCCGTGCGCCGCGCCGATGTCGGCGAAGCGACCACGCTGCGCATCGTCGGCGAGAGCGCCGCCGGGCGCGGCCACGAGCCGACCCTTCAGCCGGGCGAGGCCGTCCGCATCTTCACCGGCGCCCCCGTGCCGGCCGGCGCCGATCTGGTGGTGATCCAGGAAGAGGCGACGCGGGAGGGGGACGTCGTCCGCCTGGGCCCCGTCGCCGGCGGCAGCCACATCCGCCCGCGCGGCGGCGACTTCCAGGCCGGCGCGGTGCTGCTCGAGGCGGGCGTCAGGCTTGATCCCTGGCGCCTGTCGCTGGCCGCCGCCGCCGGCCGCGCCACGCTGGCCGTCGCCCGCCGCCCTCGCGTGGCGGTGCTGGCCACCGGCGAGGAGCTGGCCGCGCCCGGCTCTGACGCCGGGCCATTCCAGATCTACGAGTCGGGCAGCGTCGGCCTGCTGGCCATGCTGGCCCGCTGGGACGCGGCGCCGACGCGGCTTGCCCCGACCGGCGACGACGCGGCCGCCATCGCCGCCGCCGTTCGCGACGTCGAGGCCGATGTGATCGTCACGGTCGGCGGCGCCTCGGTCGGCGACTACGACCTGGTCAAGCCGGCCCTGGCGACGCTGGGCCTCGAGCTGGACGTCGAGACCGTCAATGTCCGCCCGGGCAAGCCGACCTGGTTCGGTCGGCTCGGCGACGGACGACTGGTGCTGGGCCTGCCCGGCAACCCGGCCTCGGCCTTCGTCTGCGCCGAGCTGTTCCTGCGGCCGCTGGTGCTGGCCCTGCAGGGCGCGACCACGCCACACCGTATGGACAGCGCCGCCCTGGCGACGCCCCTGCCCGCCAACGGCCCGCGCGAGCACTGGATGCGGGCCCGCCTCGGCCCCGACGGCGCCGCCCCCTTCCCCGATCAGGACAGCTCGCTGGTGACCGTCTTCGCCGCCGCCGACGCCCTGCTGAGACGGCTCCCGGGGGCGGAGGCGGCGGAAGTCGGGGATGGGGTGGATGTGTTGAGGCTGGAGCGGGGCTGAGGAAGCCGACCGGGGGACGGCTTGAGGCCTGCCCTTATCCCGCCGCCGCCCTGGCCTCGCGGATCGTCATGATCTGGCCGGCGAAGTACGGGGCCTGGCCGTTGCGCTTCAGATAGGCGTCGAAGTCCTCGAGCAGCTTGAGGGCCTCGTCATGCTTGCCCTGCTTGACCAGCTGCTGGGCGAGCGTACCGCGCACGTCCACCAGACTCGGGACGAGCTCGAGCGTCCTGCGGTTCCACTTGATCGCCTCGTCCGCCTTGCCCAGCGCGTCCAGGCTTGTGGCGTAGCTGGCGAACAGGTCGTAGGTCCCGACGCCTTCCTTCATCACCCGCTCGTACTGGGGCAGGGCGAGGGCGTGCTGCCCCGACCGGGTCAGGGTGATGGCGTAGATCGCGCGGGTATCCGTCTCGGTCGGGAACTTCTGAAGGTAGCCGTAGTAGTTGACCGCCGCGCAGCCGTAGTTGCGGCTGCGGTAGCAGGCTTCGGCGTCTTCCTTGCTGGCCGGCGGCGGCGCGGGAGGCGGAGCCGGCTTGCAGGCGGCGACGGTCAGGGCCAGCGCGGCGGCGGCGAGGGCATAGGACTTCATCTGGAAAGCTCCCGCGAACTAGGATCCCGACCTTACAAGTCGGCTCGTCCTGGCGGAAGCAGGCTGAACACCCCTACCAGCTGTCTACCCATCGCCGCGCCGGCTTGGTCCGCGCCGGGCAGCTGTCCAGGCCGCGCACGATCCAGCGCCGAGTCTCGGCCGGGTCGATGACGGCGTCGATCTCCAGCGCGGCGGCCATGCTGGTCGCCTTGCCGGCGGCGTAGAGGCGGCCGACCAGCTGCTCGAACAGCGCCTTGTTCTTCTCCGGGTCGGTCTCGGCGGCCAGCTCCTTGGAGTAGCCGAGGCGCACCGCGCCCTCCAGGCCCATGCCCCCGAACTCGCCGGTCGGCCAGGAGGCGATGAACACCGGCGCATGGAAGCCGCCGCCGGCCATGGCCTGGGCCCCCAGGCCATAGCCCTTGCGCAGCACGATGGTGAACAGCGGCACGCCCAGCTTGGCGCCGGCGATGAACATGCGGCTGACGCGGCGAACGGCGCCCGCCGCCTCGCTGTCGGGCCCGACCATGAAGCCCGGCGTGTCGCACAGGCTGACCACCGGCAGGTCGAAGGCGTCGCACAGCTGTAGGAAGCGGGCGGCCTTCTCGGCGCCGTCGCAGTCGATGGCGCCGCCGAGGTGCCGCGGGTCGTTGGCGATCAGCCCCATGGGCCGGCCCTCGATCCGCACGAAGCCGGTGATCATGCCCGGCGACCAGCCGCGGCGCAGCTCCAGGAATGAGCCGTCGTCGACCAGGGTCTCGATCAGCGGCCGGATGTCATAGACCCGCAGGCGGTTCTCCGGGATCGACCGGCGCAGGCCCCGCTGGTCGGCGGCGGACCAGTCGGCGACCCGGCCCTGGAAGCTGGACAGGGCCTGTTTGGCCAGGGCCGTCGCATGAACCTCGTCATCGGCCAGGATGTCGATGACGCCGTTGGCCCACTGCACCTCGCTGGGGCCGATGTCGTCGGGCCTGAACACGCCCAGGCCCCCGCCCTCGATCATGGCGGGACCGCCCATGCCAAGGTTGGAGTCCTTGGTGGCGATGATGATCTCGCTCAGCCCCGCGATGGCCGCGTTGCCGGCGAAGCAACGGCCGGCGACGATGGCGATCTTGGGCACCTCACCCGACAGGGCGGCGAACTTGCCGAAGGTGGTGACGTCCAGCCCGGCCACGCCCGTGCCGTCGGTGTCGCCCGGCCGGCCGCCGCCGCCCTCGGCGTACCAGACCACCGGCAGCTTCTGCTCCTCGACGATGTGCAGCAGCCGGTCGGTCTTCTTGTGGTTCATATGGCCCTGGGTGCCGGCCAGCACGGTGAAGTCGTAGCTCAGCGCCGCGACCCGGGCCCTGTCCGGCGTGAACAGGTGGCCGTTGACCGCGCCGATGCCGGCGATCAGGCCATCGGCGGGCGTGGCCTTGATCAGGTCCTCCAGCGTGCGGCGCCGGCGCTGGGCGGCGATGGTCAGGGCGCCGTACTCGATGAAGCTGCCCGGATCGAGCAGGTCGTCGAGGTTCTCCCGCGCCGTCCGGTGTCCGGTACGCCGACGCTTCGCGACCGCTTCAGGACGATTGGCGTCCAGGGTGAAGGCGTGGCGGTCGATGACCTCCTGCAGGTCGGGGCGCACGTGGTCGGGGTCGACCTCCGCGGCGGCGGCCTCCGCGCCCGCGGCGACGTCGACAGGCTCGAGCACCAGGATCGGGGCGCCCTTGAGCAGGGTGACGCCCTTGTCGGCCACGACGCGGACCACGCGGCCGCCCTCGGGCGCCGTGACGACGTGTTCCATCTTCATCGCCTCGAGCACGGCGACGGTCTGGCCCGGCCGGACCAGATCCCCTTCAGCCACCTCGACGGAGCCGACGGTGGCCTGCAGCGGGGCGGTGACGGCGACCGTGCCGTCGTCGACAGGCGGCGCGATTTCGGCCGCTTTCGCCGAACTTGCCGGATTTGAAGGAGTCTCGCCGGATGTCGTCGAAACTCGCGGCGTTTTTCGCTGAATCTGGCCGGCCTTCCCGAGCAGACCGGCGAGGTTCGATTCCAGGAACTTCGTGGTCGCCGTCCCGGCCTTGACCATCGGCTCGGCCAGCAGGACGCGGAGCAGGTCGGCGTTGCTGTCGACGCCCTCGAGGCGGAACTCCGCCAGGGCCCGGGCCGTACGGGCGCAGGCCTGATCCAGCGTGGCGCCGCGCACGATCACCTTGGCCAGCAGGCTGTCGTAGGAGGGGCTGGTGACGTAGCCGGCGTAGCCCGCGCCATCGACCCGCACACCCGGCCCGCTGGGCGGCTCATAGGCGGTGATCAGCCCGCCGCCGGGCAGGGCGCCGCCATCGGCGGTCAGGGTCTCGAGGTTGACCCGCGCCTGCACCGCGAAGCCTTGCACGGCCGGGGTTTTCGTCAGGCCGACCTGGGCCAGGGTCCTGCCCGCCGCCAGCTCGATCTGGACGCGGACCAGGTCGAGGCCGGTGACCTCCTCGGTGATGGTGTGCTCGACCTGCAGCCGGGCGTTGGCCTCGATGAAGGCGAAGCCGCCCTTGCCGTCGACGAGGAATTCGATGGTCGCCAGCGTCCGGTACTTGGCGGCCGCGCACAGCTTCTCGGCCGCCTCATGCAGGGCCTTGCGCAGCGCATCCGGCAGCGTCGCGGGGGCGATCTCGACCAGCTTCTGGTTGCGTCGCTGGACCGAGCAGTCGCGGTCGCCGACCGCCACCACGGCCCGGCCGTCCGCGGCCACCTGGACCTCGATGTGGCGGGCGTCCTCGACCAGCCACTCGGCGTAGACGGCGCCGTCCCCGAACGCCGCCAGCGCCTCGCGGGAACAGGCCGCCAGCGCGAACTCGATCTCCGCCTCGGTGCGGACCAGCCGCATGCCGCGCCCGCCGCCGCCGGCCACGGCCTTGAGCATCATCGGACCGTTCTTCCTGAAGAAGGCCCGGGCGCCGGCCAGGTCGATCGGCCCCGTTCCGGCCAGGACCGGCACCTTGGCCTTGGCGGCCATGGCCCGGGCCTTCGCCTTGTCACCAAAGGCTTCCAGCGCGTCGGGCGAGGGGCCGATGAAGACGATCTTGGCCGCCGCGCAGGCCCGGGCGAAGGCGGCGTTCTCCGACAGGAAGCCGTAGCCGGGGTGGATGGCGTCGCACTTCGCCGCCTTCGCCGCGGCGATCACGCCGTCGATGTCGAGGTAGGCCTTCGGCCCCTCGGCCTTCAGGGCGACAGCCTCATCCGCCGCCGTCACATGCGGCGCGGCGGCGTCGTCCCGCGCGTATACCGCCACGCCGGCGATGCCGAGATCGGCTGCCGCCCTGGCGATGCGAATGGCGATCTCGCCCCGGTTGGCGATGAGGATGCGCTTGAAGGCCACGATGGTCCGTCCCGGTCATACAGTCGTTCGAAGCGGCCACCTTATCCGCGTTCGGAGGGCGGCCATAGCTTGCGGCTTGACTCTCCCGCCTCATCGGATGAGAACAAAAGTGGAACATTGGAGAACATCATGTCCGGGTCGCGCGCGGCGCGTCTTGCGGTCTTGAGAGACCAGGTCGCCGCGCTCGAAGCGGGGACTCGGACTCCATCCCTGGTCCAGCCGTTCGGCGATCCGCGCGTGGACGACTGCCTGCCCGGCGGCGGCCTGCCGCTGGGCCGCTGGCACGAGATCGTCGCCGAGGGCCTGGAGACCGAGGTCGGCGCCGCAGCGGCCGGCTTCGGTGCGATGCTGGCCCGGCCGCTGGCGGCGACCGGCGCGGTGATCTGGGTGATGCGCCGCGACGACCTCTACGCCCCCGGGCTGGAAAGCCTGGGCTTTCCCGGCCGGCGCCTGATCCAGGTGCGTGTGCGGGACGAGGCCCAGGCGCTGATGGCGCTGGAAGACGCCCTGGGTTCGGCCGGCGTCGCCGCCGTGCTGGGGGAGACCGAGGACGTCGACCTGACCGCCGGCCGCCGGCTGCAGCTGGCCTGCGAGAAGCACGGGGCGACGGGACTGATCCTGCGACGAAGGCCGTTCGGCGGCTCGGCGCGCAAGGCCGCGACCGGCTCGGCGGCGGCGACGCGATGGCGGGTCAGTTCCGCCGCCAGCCACCCTCCGCCGGGCGAACCCGGGCTGGGCCCGCCGCGCTGGAGCGTGGCGCTGGAGCGGTGCCGGGGCGGTCGTCCCGGGACATGGATTTTCGAGTGGAACGAGGAGGCCGATCATGGCCCGCATCCTCTCCGTATGGTGCCCGGACTGGCCGGTGACGCGCTGGCGGCGGCGGAGCGCGTCCGCAGGATCGCCTGACGCGGTCCCTCTCCCTTGTGGGGAGGGAGGCCCCCTCGCCCTCCTCATCACCGACCGGGGCGTGCGGCGGCTCTACGCCCTCAACGTCGAAGCCAGGGCGCTGGGCCTGTTCGCGGGGCAGAAGGCCACCGACGCCGCCGCCCTGGTCCCGGAGCTGGCCACCCACGAGGCCGATCCGGCCGCTGACGCAGCGGCGCTGGAAGCCCTGTGCGACTGGTGCGTCCGCTTCTCGCCGGCCGTGGCGGTCGACGGCCGCGACGGCCTGTTGCTCGACATCACCGGCGTCTCCCACCTGTGGGACGGCGAGCAGGCCATGGCCGACGACCTGCTGGCCCGGCTGGCCGGGAACGACATTCCGGCGCGCATCGCGGTGGCCGACACGGCCGGCGCCGCCTGGGCCTTCGCGCGGTTCACAGCCGCCGCGGGTCAGGCGCTGGTCATCCCCCCCGGCGCCCAGGCTGGCCCCCTGTCGCCCCTGCCCGTCACCGCCCTGCGGCTGGAGGAGGCCGCCGCCGCCCAGCTGGCCCGACTGGGCCTGACGCGCATCGAGCGGCTGATCGGCCTGCCGCGCGCCCAGCTGACCCGGCGCTTCGGACCCCAGGTCGTGCTGCGGCTGGACCAGGCGCTGGGTCATGCGCGGGAAGCGCTGGTCTTCCGGCGGCCGCCCTCCCCCTGGCACGACCGTCTCGCCTTCGCCGAGCCGATCAGCCTGCTGGACGACCTGGTCCGCGTCGCCGGAGACCTGGCCGAACGGCTGTGCGCGAGGTTGCGGACCGAAGGGCGCGGGGCCCGGCGGTTCGAGCTGACCTGCCATCGCGCCGACGGCAAGGCCTTCCCCGTCCAGGTCGGCCTGTCGGTCGCCGGCCGCGACGCCCGCATCCTGACCCGGCTGTTCGCCCCCAGACTGGAGATGATCGACCCCGGCTTCGGCATCGAGGTCGTCACCCTGTCGGCCGAGGAGGTCGAGGCGATGTCCGCCGCCCAGGGGGAACTGGACAGCCGTCGCGCGGCGATGGCCGAGGAGGGGGTGGCGGCCCTGGTCGACCGGCTGGCCAACCGCCTGGGCGAGGACGCCGTCTGGCGGGCCGAGGTGGTGCAGAGCCATGTGCCCGAGCGGGCGGAACGGGCCGCGCCCGCGATCAGTCCCTGCGCGACCGCCGGCTGGGACCCCGACAGGCCGCGCCCGATCCGGCTGCTGGCTCACCCGGAAGCCATCACGGTGATGGCCAAGCTGCCCGACGATCCGCCGCTGCTGTTCACCTGGCGCGGCCGGCCCCGGCGCGTGCGGCTGGCCGAGGGGCCCGAGCGCATCGCCGAGGAGTGGTGGCGCAGGCCGGTCGGCGACATCGGCCCGGGCTTCGTGCGCGACTACTACCGGGTCGAGGACGAGGCCGGCGGCCGCTACTGGATCTTCCGGGCAGGCCTCTATGACGACGCGCGCAATCCCCCGCGCTGGTGGCTGCACGGGGTGTTCGCGTGACCCCCTATGTCGAGCTGCAGACCACCACCAACTACAGCTTCCTGCGCGGGGCCTCCCATCCGGGAGAGCTGGTGCGGACGGCTCACGCCCTGGGCATCGCGGCGCTGGGCATCACCGACCGCAACAGCCTGGCCGGGGTGGTGCGGGCCTGGGCCGAGGCCCGCGACCGGGGGACCCGCAGCCTGACCGGTTGCCGGCTGGACTTCGCCGACGGGACGCCCAGCCTGCTCTGCTACCCCTCCGACCGCGAGGCCTACGCCCGGCTCACCCGGTTGCTGACCAT
Organism: Caulobacteraceae bacterium; assembly: GCA_027487945.1. Lineage (GTDB taxonomy): Bacteria > Pseudomonadota > Alphaproteobacteria > Caulobacterales > Caulobacteraceae > Caulobacter. The sequence goes on along the minus strand of JAIYCQ010000027.1, from coordinate 30,654 downwards.
CGGCCAGAGCGGCGCGGAGAAGGGCGACTGCATCCTGCTGCGCGACGACTTCCTCGACCTGTCGGAGGGCCAGCTGATCCTGCTCGTCCCGCCCGACCGGCTGACCGAAGCCTTCGAGGCCCGGGCGGCCGCCCTGGCCGGCGCGCTGCGGGGACGGGTCTGGCTGGCCGCCGCGCGGACCTACGGCGCCCGCGACGCCCGACGGCTGCACCGGCTGGCCGGGCTGGGCGAGCGGATCGGCGCGCCGATGGTCGCCACCGGCGATGTCCTCTACCACGGCCCCGAACGGCGACCGCTGCAGGACGTGCTGAGTTGCGTGCGCGAGGGCTGCACGATCACGGAGGCCGGCTTCCGGCTGGAGGCCAACGGCGAGCGGCATCTGAAGTCGCCCACCGAGATGGCCCGCCTGTTCGCCCGCTGGCCCGGCGCGGTGGAACGCTCCGCCGAGATCGCAAGCCGTATCGCCTTCGACCTCGGCGACCTGCGCGAGGAATATCCCGACGAACCGGTGCCGCCCGGCAAGACGGCCATCCAGCACCTGGGCGATCTCGCCCGGGCGGGGGCCCGCTGGCGCTATCCGGAGGGCGTTCCCCGGAAGGTCAGCGACCTGCTGGACAAGGAGCTGAAGCTGATCGCCGAGCTCAACTACCCCAACTACTTCCTGACCGTGCACGACATCGTCCAGTGGGCCCGGGCGCGGCCGGTCCCCATCCTGTGCCAGGGCCGCGGCTCGGCGGCCAACTCGGTGGTCTGCTTCTGCCTCGGCGTCACCGCCGTCGATCCGACCAAGAAGGACCAGGATCTGCTGTTCGCCCGCTTCCTGTCGAAAGAGCGGGGCGATCCGCCCGACATCGACGTCGACTTCGAGCATGAGCGGCGCGAGGAGGTGATACAGTACATCTACCAGCGGTACGGCCGGCACAAGGCGGCCATCTGCGGGACGGTGATCCACTATCGCCCGCGCAGCGCCATCCGGGACGTCGGCAAGGTGCTGGGCCTGACCGAAGACATCACCGCCGCCCTGGCCGGGACGGTCTGGGGCAGCTGGGGCGGCGAAATCGCCCGCGACCATATCCGGCAGGCCGGGCTGGATCCCGACAATCCCGAGATCGCCCGCGCCGTCACCCTGGGCAGCGAGCTGCTCAACTTCCCGCGCCACCTCTCGCAGCATGTCGGCGGCTTCGTCCTGACCCGGCGACGGCTCGACGAGACGGTCCCGATCGGCAACGCGGCCATGAAGGACCGCACCTTCATCCAGTGGGACAAGGACGATATCGACGCCCTCGGCCTGATGAAGGTCGATATCCTGGCGCTGGGGATGCTCAGCTGTATCAAGCGCAGTTTCGACCTGCTCAACCAGCACCACGGCGCGGCCCTGGCCCGCGTGTGCGGCAGGCCGCTGCGCGACATCGCCGACATCCCGCAGGAGCAGCCGGAGGTCTATGACATGCTCTGCCGCGCCGACTCCGTCGGCGTCTTCCAGGTCGAGAGCCGGGCCCAGATGTCGATGCTGCCCCGGCTGAAGCCGAGGCGGTTCTACGATCTGGTCATCGAGGTCGCGATCGTCCGGCCGGGCCCGATCCAGGGCGACATGGTCCACCCCTATCTGCGGCGGCGGAGCGGCGCCGAGCCGGTGACCTATCCCTCGCCCGCGCCGCCGCACGACCCGGACGAACTCAAGACCATCCTGGAGAAGACCTTCGGGGTGCCGCTGTTCCAGGAGCAGGCCATGCGCCTGGCCATGACGGCCGCCGCCTTCACCGACGAGGAGGCCAACCTTTTGCGCCGGGCGATGGCGACGTTCCGCAACCTCGGCGACCTGGACGACCACAAGGACCGTTTCATCGGCGGCATGACCGCGCGGGGCTATGACCTGGACTTCGCCACCCGCTGCTTCGAGCAGATCAAGGGGTTCGGCCATTACGGCTTCCCCGAGAGCCACGCCATCAGCTTCGCGCTGCTGGTCTACGCCTCGTCCTGGGTGAAGTGCTTTTATCCGGACGTCTTCCTCGCCGCGATCCTGAACTCCCAGCCGATGGGCTTCTACCAGCCGGCACAGCTGGTCCGGGACGCCCGCGAGCACGGGGTGGAGGTCCGCGAGCCGGACATCCTGCACAGCGACTGGGACTGCACGCTGGAGCCGGACGCCGACCCGACGGCGCGGCTGAAGGCGGTGCGGCTCGGCCTGCGCCAGATCAAGGGGTTGCGGCAGGACGAGATCCTGAACCTCCTGCAGGCGCGCCAGGCGGGGGCGGCCACCCTGCTGGACCTGGCCCGCGCGGCGCGGCTGTCACGCCGGACGCTGGAGCTGCTGGCCGAGGCGGACGCCTTCCGCTCGTTGGGGATGGACCGTCGCGCCGCCCTGTGGGCCGTCAAGGGCGAGGCCGCCGAGGTCGCCGCCGACCGGAACACCATGCTCGACGGCCTGCCGCTGTTCGAGGCGGCGGTGAACCTGCCGGAGGTGAGCCTGCCCCAGCATGTGTCGGAGGACTACCGCACCACCGGCCTGTCGTTGAAGGCGCACCCCTGCGGGTTCTTCCGGCCGCTGATGGACAGGCTCGGCTGCGTCCCGGCCGGGCAGTTGGGGCGTCTGAAGGACGGCGACCGGGTGGCGGTCGGCGGCCTGGTGCTGATCCGGCAACGGCCGGGCACCGCCCAGGGCATCGTCTTCATCACGCTCGAGGACGAGACGGGCCCGGCCAACGCCATCGTCTGGAAGGATGTCTTCGCGGCCAACCGGCGCACGGCGATGAGCGCCAGCTTCCTGATCATCCATGGCCGTCTGCAGATCGCCCACGGCGTCATCCATATCGTCGCCGAGCGGTTCACCGACCTGACGCCCGAACTGAGTCGGATGCGGGAGGAGGCTCAGCCGACGCGGGCGGGCGAGGCGGTGCGGACCCGGCTGGTGCGAAGCCGGGACTTCCACTGACGGTCAGGCCGGAGGCGCGGTCTCAGGCCGCCTCGGCGGCAGCCGGGGCGTCAACCCGCGCGGCGGCGTCGGACAGGGCCGCGAACAGCTCCTCCAGCGCGATCGGCTTGCGGACGACGCCGTCGGCGCCGGCCGCGCGATAGCGGCTGACGTCTTCCTCATAGACGTTTGCCGTCAGCATCCAGACCGGGATGGCGGATCCGGAAGTCCGGATGGCGCGCAAGGCGCTCAGGCCGTCCATCACCGGCATGTTGGCGTCCATCAGGACCATGTCGAAGGCGCCCTCGGCCAGCGCCTCCAGCGCCTGGGCTCCGTCCTCGACGAGGGTGAGCGAGATCGCCAGCGGCTCGAGCAGGGCCCGCAGCACATGGCGGTTGCCGGCATTGTCCTCGGCCGCCAGCACCCGTAGCGGTCGCCCGGCGTCCAGCCCCTGGGCCTCGACCGCCACGGCGGTGTCGTCCGACAGCACACAGGCCGGCGCCGCGAAGCGCGCCTTGAAGCAGGCGCCGCCGCCGGGGGCGTCGCCCACTTCGATGCCCCCACCCATCAGGGCCAGGTTGCCGGAACAGATGGCCAGACCCAGGCCGGCGCCGCCGAGGGCCCGCCCCGCGTCGGTCTGTTCGAACACCTGGAAGATCCGCTCGCGGTCCTCGACCGTGACGCCCGGGCCCTGGTCCATCACCTCGATCTTCACGGCGAGCGGCTCGCCGGTCCCCGCGCCGCAGGCGGCGCTGACCCGGATGACCACCTTGCCGCCGCGGGGGCTGAACTTGAGGGCGTTGGACACCAGGTTGATCAGCACCTGCTCGATCTTGCCGCCGTCGGCGACCAGGCCGCAGGGCGTCGGCAATCCGTCCAGATCGGCGACGAGGGTTACGCCATGCTCGCCGGCGCGCGGCGTCCAGATCCGCACCACGGTCTCAACCGCTTCGCGCAGGTCGAACGGCACGAGGCTGAGGGTGGTCTTGCCGGCCTCGATCCGACCGATATCGAGCATCGAGTCGAGCAGCCGCTTGAGCAGCGCGCCGGCGTCGACGACGCCCCGGGCCATGTCCTTCTGGCGGGCGGACAGGCGGGACCGGTTCAGCGCTTCCGCCAGACCCAGCACGGCATTGAGCGGCGTGCGGATCTCGTGGCTGGTCATGGCCAGGAAGTCGGACTTTGCGCGGCTGGCGGCCTCCGCCTGGGCCCGGGCGGCCTCGGCCTCGGCGACCAGCCCCATCAGGGCGGCGTTCTTTTCCTCGAGGGCCAGGCGGACGCTCGACAGGGTCCGGTCCGTGGCCTGCTGGCGCCAGCTGGCCGCCACGACCGCAACAACAAACAGGCAGATGGCGATGGCGAAGTGACCGCTGGCCATGCCCACGGTTCCGGAGCCGCCGTTGCTTCCGATCCAGACCAGCGAGACGATCGACGGCGCGATGGCCGCCGCATAGCCGAGCCGGCTCATATGCACCTGGAGGGCGGTGAACATCAGGACGCCGATGATCAGCAGGCCGCTCTCCAGCCGCACCACCATGGTCGTCGCGGACTCGCGGACCTCCACCGCCATGGCGCAGGCCTGCAGCGAGATCAGGAAGGTGATCAGGCCCGTTCGGATCGTGAGCTTTCGCAGGGCCAGTTGCTCGTCCGGGTCGCGCGCCGCGACCTCCACCGCCCAGAACAGCACGCCGTAGAGGGCCAGGTGCAGCAGGCCGAAACTCAACGCGTAGGACCAGCCGGCCACAATCCCGACGATGGCGGAAAGACCGAACGCCATGGCGAACCGCACCGCAGCCATGCCGCGATAGTGGCGGACATAGCCATCGAGCTTCAACCCGGCTGCTGTTCGACGCGCGGTTTCCATGGTCGGCCATCCGACCACGGGTGTGTGAAGAACCGGCTAAGCCGGGGCGCGCAACCATCGGCGTCAGGCGATGATGTCGGGCGTCAGCCGGTTCTCCAGCTTGGTGATCTGGTCGCGCAGGATCAGCTTCTGCTTCTTGAAGCGGGCGATCTGCAGCTGGTTGGGCAGGGGCTGCGCCTCGAGGGCGGCGACGGCGGCGTCCAGATCCTGGTGCTGCTGCCGCAGTTCGACCAGGCGCGCGCGAATCTCCACGTTGGGCAGAACAATCAGCCCTGGATCATCGTCGTTCATGCATCACGCTCCCTCGCCCGAGTCCAAGGCATACAGCCGGGCGTGACGCTACGCCAAGGCCTTCGCGAGACGATCGAGCGCGGCGGTGGGCGCCGCGCCGCACCAGGCCATGGCGGCGCGGCGAAGGGCGGCCGGCGTATCGACAGTCGCGGCGGGGCCGGCCAGCGATTCCAGCGCCTCCATAAGGACCCGTTCGGCGCGAAGTTCGGCGGCCTTGACGTCCTCACGCAGGCCTTCACGCCCAGCGTCGGCGAACGGGGCGCGGGGCGCCTTGAGGGTCCGGCGCACGTTGCGCAGCGGCCAGAGCACGGTCTCGTCCCAGACCACCGTGGTCTGCACCCCGTTGGCCAGGCTCTCGGGATCGGGATCGGCCCAGACCGCCCACAGCAGCAGGGCGGTGCTGAAGCCGTGCTCATCCTGCAGGGCCAGGGTCGCCTCGGGGACGCCGGGGCGACCATAGGCCGCCAGGGCCCAGTCCCACAGCCCGTCGCTCACTGGCCGCCGCCCGCGCCGGAGCCGGTGATCGGGGCGATATCCTCGCCCCAGCGCTTCACCGGGGTCCAGGCCAGCCCGAACAGATCGAGCGCCCGGCCCACCGATTGATCAACCATCTCTTCCAGAGACGTCGGGTGGGCGTAGAAGGCCGGCATCGGCGGGGCGATGATCGCCCCCATCTCGGCCAGGCGCACCATGGTGCGCAGGTGCCCCAGGTGCAGCGGCGTCTCGCGCACCATCAGCACCAGCGGACGCCGCTCCTTCAGGGTCACGTCGGCGGCGCGGGTCAGCAGGGACGAGGTCACGCCCGTGGCGATCTCGCTCATGGTCCGGATCGAACAGGGCGCGATGATCATGCCGAGGGCCCGGAACGAGCCCGAGGCGATGGAGGCGCCCACGTCGCCGACCTTGTGCACCACATCGGCCCGGGCCCCGACATCGGCGATGCTCAGCCCCGCTTCCTGGGTCAGGGTCAGGGCGGCGGCGCGTGACAGGATCAGGTGGCTTTCGACGTCCAGGTCCCGGCAGGCGTCCAGCGCGCGCAGGCCGTAGGCGGCGCCCGAGGCGCCGGAGATGCCGACGATGAGTCTGCTGCGGGCGGTTGCGGTCATGGTCCCTTCCGGCACGGACGCGTGAACGTCCAGATCGCGCTTTCGGCCTTGCGGCGCAAGCGCAACGATATGTGATCTGACTCTTCGGCCGCGCGGGTGTTCACTATCGTCTGTCTAAGGAAGAGGAGACGGACGTATGGCGCTGGATGCCCGTATTCGTGAACTCGGTAACCGACATCAAACCCTGGACCGGCTTATCGAGGACGAGTTGAAAAGGCCCGCTTCTGACGACATTCGCCTCAAGGAACTCAAACGACAGAAACTCCGCCTGAAGGAAGAGATCGAGAATCTCAGGCTGCGGGTTCACTGAAGACAGAAAGGGCGCTCCCGGCCAGGCCGGAGCGCCCTTTTTTGATGGGGACAGGCACGTCAGCGCGTATCCCCGGTCGCCTCTGATCGGGACAGGCGCCGACGCGCCTGCCCCCCCCCGGAGTCTAGTCCTCGTCGTCGTCGTGGTCGTCGCCGAAGTTGGCGAAGACGTCGGAGTCGGAGACCCGGCGCTTGAGGACGTCTTCCTCGACCTCGACCTCGACCTCGGGCTCATCGGCGGGACGCAGGGAGTCGGTCGGCAGGATGCCCTTCTTGAGGTCGTCCTTGGCCTTCTTGTCGGCCGCCTTGCGGACCACGCCGTCCAGTTCGATCTGGGTGGTGAGGCCCAGCGTCACCGGATCCACCGGCTTGATGTTGGCGCTGTTCCAGTGGCTGCGGTCGCGCACCGACTCGATGGTCGACTTGGTGGTGCCCAGCAGCTTGGAGATCTGGGCGTCGGCCACTTCCGGGTGGTTGCGGACGAACCAGGCGATGGCGTCCGGACGGTCCTGGCGGCGCGAGACCGGCGTGTAACGCGGGGCCTTCTTGACCGGCTTCAACAGCTCGGCGTGACGGCTCTTCTGGGCGGTCATGCGGTACTTGGGATCGGCCGCAGCCTTGTCCAGTTCCTCGCGGTTCAGCTGGCCGTTGGCGATCGGGTCGGCGCCGCGGATGTCACGGGCGACCTCGCCGTCGGCGATGCCGCGGACTTCCAGCGGGTGCAGGCCACAGAAGGCGGCGATCTGCTCGAAGGTCAGCGAGGTGTTGTCCACGAGCCAGACGGCGGTCGCCTTCGGCATCAGGATTTGGTCGGACATAACAGGCTCCAGAAACGACGGCGCCCGGCCTTTCGGCCGGGCGGGGTATTGGATTCCATCTATAAGGCCGATCGTTCACAAAGGAAACGGCGTTCCTCTGCGAAGGACTAAGCTGCCTCCACGCCAAACTGCAGCTGCGCCAGGCGCGCGTACAGGCCGCCCTTCTTGACGAGCGCCGCGTGCGTGCCCTGCTCGACCACGGCCCCGTCCTCCATCACCACGATGCGGTCGGCGCGGAGGACGGTGGCCAGGCGGTGAGCGATGACGAGGGTGGTGCGCGTCCCCATGGCGCTCTCGAGCGCCTTCTGGACCAGCCGCTCGTTCTCCGCGTCCAGCGCGCTGGTCGCCTCGTCGAGCAGCAGCACCGGGGCGTCGCGGACCAGGGCGCGAGCTATGGCCAGCCGCTGCTTCTGCCCGCCGGACAGGGTCTTGGCCCGCTCGCCGACCGGAGTGTCGAAGCCTTCGGGCAGCGCCTTGATGAAGCCCTCGGCCTCGGCCGCGCGGGCGGCGGCGTACACCTCGTCCAGACTGGCGTCCTCGCGGCCGAAGCGGATGTTCTCCAGCGCCGAGCCGGAGAACAGCGCCGAGTCCTGGGCGACCAGGGCCAGCCGGGCGCGGACCTCTTCCGGGTCGGCGTCGCGCAGGTCGACGCCGTCCAGAACCACGCGGCCGGCCTGTGGATCATAGAAGCGCAGCAGCAGGCGCAGCACCGTGCTCTTGCCGGCGCCAGAGGGGCCGACCAGCGCCACCGTCTCGCCGGGCGCCACGGTCAGGTCGAAGCCGTTCAGCGCGGGCAGATCCGGGCGGCCCGGATAGGCGAAGGTCACCCCCTCGAAGGCGATCTCGCCCCGGGCCGGCGAGGGCAGGGTCTTCGGCCTTGAGGGCGCGGCGATCCCCGGCTTGGCGTCGAGCAGTTCGCCGATACGCTGCATGGCCCCGGCGGCCTTCTGGACATCGCCCCAGACCTCGCCCAGGGCGCCGACGCCGCTCGCGGCCATCACCGACAGGAAGACGAACTGGATCAGGTCGCCCGGCGTCATGCCGCCGGTCAGCACCGAATGGGCGGCGCGCCACAGCACGAAGGCCACGCCCCCGAAGATCAGGCCGATGACGATCACCGTCATCACGGCCCGGGCGCGGATGCGGCTGGCCGCGGCCTTGAACGCGACCTCGACCGAGTCGCCGAAGCGCCGGTCGGCGGTCGGCTCGCGGCCGAAGGCCTGCACGGTCTCCAGCGCGTCGAGGCTCTCGCCCGCGAAGCCGACGGCGTCGGCGAACCGGTCCTGGGCGGTGGTGGACAGCGTCCGCACCCGGCGTCCGAAGATAAACAGCGGCGCGATGACCACGGGGGCGAGGGCCATGACCGCCAGGGTCAGGATCGGCGAGACCGTGAACATCACGATCGTCGCCCCGATCGTCGACAGCATGTTGCGCAGCGCCACCGAGGCGGAGGTGCCGACCAGGGTCTCGATCAGGGTCACGTCGGTGGTCAGGCGCGACAGGACCTCGCCCGTGCGGGTCTTCAGGAAGTAGGAGGCGTCCAGCGTCAGGATGTGGCGGTAGACGGACTTGCGCAGGTCGGCGACCACGCGCTCGCCCAGCAGGGACACGAAGAAGAAGCGCCCGGCGGTCGCCAGGGCCAGCACCGAGACCACGCCCATGCCGATCAGGAAGGTCTGGTTCAGCTGCTCGGCCGAACCGGAGCCGAATCCCCGGTCGACGACGAGGCGCGCGGCCGCCGTCAGCCCCAGGGTGGCGGCGGTGGAGAACAGCAGGAAGAAACCGGCGGCGGCGGCGTAGCCCCAGTGGGCCCGCAGGAACGGCAGCAGGCGGCCGAGGGTCTTGACGTTGCGGCTGCGAGGCCGCTTGGCGGCGGCCTCGGCGATGCCGGCGGCCAGTTCGGCCCCCGCGCCCGGCCGGCCGTCAGCGACCGGATCGTTCGCGGCTACATCAGTCATATGCTCGGCCCCTTGCCTTCCACGCGCCCGTTCTGTATAGCCGCGCGTCTTCGACCGCACCGACTTTCTCGGCGCGCGTCACACCCATTTCCTCTAAGTCGGTTGGACCGCCCGATGAAACAAGACACCCATCCCGACTACCACTTCATCACCGTGGTGCTGACCAACGGCGAGTCGTACCAGACCCGTTCGACCTACGGTAAGGAAGGGGCGACCCTGAACCTCGACATCGATCCGTCGACGCACCCGGCCTGGACGGGCGGCAACGCCCACATGCTGGACCGCGGCGGCCGCGTGTCGCGCTTCAACGCGAAGTTCGCCGGCTTCACCACCAAGAAGTAGGCGTCACGCCGCTTCGACGCGAATTCGAAAGGCCGGCCGCAGCGATGCGGCCGGCCTTTTGGCGTTCAGCCGCCGGCGGGTGGGCCTTCCGGCAGACTGCTGAAGCTGATCGGGCCGCCCTCGCCGAAGTGGAAGGCCCATTCGTCCTCATGGGAGGCGAGCACGATCTTCGCCATATCTAACGCCAGGCCGGCCGCCTGAAACGCGCTCGCCCCGAACGCCGCGACCTGCTGCTCAAGAAAGCCGGAGACCCTGATCCCGGCGCGAAAGTCGCCGTAAGAGTCGGCGATCGGCTCCGGATCATGGATCGCAACGCTGGAAGGGACCGCCAGAGCATCCGACCGGCGCACGGCCGTGAACCCGAACCTCACAGCGCCTGGTTCCCTCAGAAAGGATGGTCCTGAGTGCATCGCCCGCTCCCGGGCGCGGAGCGCGCCTCACCGTTCGCAAGCGGGAGACTGGCGCGCCGGGACGATTATGTCGAGAAAGTAAAGCTTTGACGCGAGTGACCCGTAGGTCTCAAAGGCCGACGCTTCGCCCTACGCCCCCATACCCCCAAACGCGCCCTTCAGGCGGTCCATCTGGCTGAGGACGGCGTTGGGCGTCTCCTCGACCGAGGGTTCGACGTACATGCGGCGGTCCAGGTGCCGGACGCGGTCGTACAGCCGGCCGGACCGGTCGAGCAGATGCAGCAGGGCGAGCGGCAGATCATGCAGGGCTTCGTGGTCGCCCGGGTCGCCATCTTCCTGGTCGACGCGGTAGCGCTCCTCGCAGGCGGCCTCCGGCGCCATATCGCCCTCGCGCACCGCGCGCTGCACCAGCAGCCAGGAGGCGACGCGCATCAGCCGGGTGGTCAGGCGCATGCTTTCAGAGGCGTAGGCCAGGGCGGCGCTGCGCGACAGGAGCTTGGAATCCTGACGTCCGCCGCCGTCCAGATAGGCGGCGGTCTCCTCGACGAGGTCCATGCCTTCCTGGAACGTGCGGTCGAAAAGCTCCGAGCGGGCGAAATCGCTGATCACGTTCGCACGCCAGGGCGCCTGGGCCGACGCACTGAAATCGCTCATGGACACAACCGCCCCTTAATCTCATCCGCGGGACGAACTTGCCCGCCTGGCGACAACGGCTGCAACGCCCGTGCCAAGCTGTCCGTCCGCGGATCGCCCCCGTTTTCGTCTCTCAGGCCTTACCGAGATTGAAGAAGGCGTCGGCCGCCGAGCGACCCGCCCGCTTCTTCTCGATCTGGCCGCGCACGCGCGCCAGCTCGGCCTCGAGCAGCTCCACCCGCTCCTCCAGCTCGGACACGCCGAACAGGTCGAGATCCTCGCGGGTCACCGCCAGCAGCGCGTCGCCGCGCCCTCCGCGAGGGCCTGCCGGTTCTTCCAGCATGATCTGCCTCCCTATCGCCAACGCCGTGTTTCCCATATCTGACGCCTGCAAGCGCCAGGGCGCAACCCCGCCGGAGAGAGCGACCATGTCCGAGACCATGATGACCGCCATCGCCATCGAGGGCGGCAAGGGCCCCGCGGAGGCCCTGAAGCCCATACAGGCGCCCGTGCCGATTCCGGCGAACGGCGAGATCCTGATCCGGGTCAGGGCGGCGGGCGTCAACCGCCCGGACATCGTCCAGCGCCTGGGCTTCTACCCTGCCCCGCCGGGGGCGCCCGAGACCCTCGGCCTGGAGGTCGCGGGCGAGGTGGTCACGGCGGCGGGCCGCTGGACGGTCGGAGACCGGGTCTGCGCCCTGCTCGGCGGCGGCGGCTACGCCGAATACGCCGTGGTCGACGCCCGCCACGCCCTGCCGATCCCCGAGGGGATGAGCTTCGAACAGGCGGCCGGCCTGCCGGAGACCGTCTTCACCGTCTTCGCCAACGTCTTCGAGCACGGGGCCCTCAAGGCCGGCGAGACCCTGCTGCTGCACGGCGCCACCTCCGGCATCGGCACCACGGCCATCCAGATGGCCAGGGCCGCCGGCGCCACCGTGATCGCCACCGGCCGGGGCGCCGACAAGGCCGCCCAGGCCCTGGCGCTGGGCGCCGACATCGCGGTGGATAGCTCGACCGAGGATTTCGAGGCCGTCGCGAAGGCGCACGGGGGCGTCGACGTCGTGCTCGACATGGTCGGAGCCGCCTATTTCGAGAAGAACCTCAACGCCCTGAAGACCGGCGGCCGCATCGTCTACATCGCCTCGCTGGGCGGCGGGACGATCGAGGTTCCGATCATGAAGATCATGATGAAGCGGGCCACCATCACCGGCTCGACCCTGCGCCCCCGCTCCGCCGACGAGAAGGCGCGGATCACCGCCGAGGTCGAGCGGGTGGTCTGGCCCTGGGTTGCGTCGGGCAAGGTGAAGGCGGTCGTTGACGCGACCTTCCCGCTGGCCGAGGCGGCGAAGGCCCACGCGCACCTCGAAGCGGGCGCGCATGTGGGCAAGGTCCTGCTGATCGCCTGACGGCCTAGTCCAGCAGATCCGCCGGGGTCCGCGGCTCGCTCAGCAGCCTCTCCATCGCCTTCCAGCGCTCCGCCTGGCCGGGGCCCGCCCGCTCGACATGGTCCCGCACCATCGTCAGGCCCAGGCCGTAGTTGATGACGTAGCTGCGGTACTGCTCTGCGAAGGCCACTGTCTGGCCCGCGCGCTTCTCCGATACCAGGCCGTATTTTTGGGTCATCGCCACCGCCGTGGCCCGGTCCATGCGGCCCGCCAGGTATTCGGCGGCGATGGTGAAGCGCGCGCCGGACAGCGCCTGCTGGGCCTCCTGCAGCGCGAGGTAGCGTCCGGCGTCCTTCGGGTCGAGGCCGGCCAGCGGATAGAGCACCCTCGCCTCGAACGCCGCCCGCTCCTCGCCGGGGAAGGCCAGCGCAATGCCGTAGTTGGCCGAGCCCTCGGCCAGCAGCGACTGCGGCGAGTAGAGCGGATAGACCGTGAACTCGACCCACCCGCGCGCCCTGGCCAGCCGCTCCTCGAGCAGAAGGTTGTAGACGTGGTGACCCGGGTAGCCCTCGTGGCACCCGAGGTCGACGGCCCGGCCCAGCCGCACCGGCAGGTCGGTGTTCACCTGGATCAGACTGTTCGCATCGCCCTTGTACCAGTTGTAGCCCGACCAGCTCTTGCCGGTGACGAACTCCAGGGTGAAGCGTTCGTTGGCGGGCAGCGGGATGAAGGCCAGCGTCCGGCGACGGCACTCGGCGATGGCAGCGTCCATCACCGCCTGCAGCCGGTCGGCAGGGACCACGAAGCGGTCGTTGAAGGCGTCGACCCGCTGCCACAGCGGCCCTTCGCCAGGAACCAGCGTCTCGATGTCGGCGAGCACAGGATCGTAGGCGGCGAGCGGCTTCAGGACCGGCCGGACCCCGAACAGCCCCTCCGCCTCGTCCTCGAAACCGAGCTTCTCGCCCTGCATCATGCGCAGACGGGTGGCCGCGGCGGTCAGTTGGCCCCGCAGGAAGGCGATGCGGTCGTGGGTCAGGGCCCCGCTGGTGTCGCCGGCGGTGTCGGCGCCCGCCTCGTCCTCGGCCAGCTCGGCCAGCAGGAAATCGACCTCCCGCGCCAGCTCCGGCAGCGTTCGCTTCGAGGCCTTCGCCGCCGCCTGCCAGGCCGGGGGGCCGTAGTAGGCGTCGATGTAGCCCTCCTCATGCTCGCCGATCTCCAGGCTGAGCTGCACATAGCGCGCGGCGAGGTCGTCGACGTGCGCCCGGGCGGGCATCGGGCCTGCCACAAGGGCGACCATGAGGGCCGCCAAGGCGGCGAGCCGTCTGATCACGCGTACATCCACGCCTTGCGGGCCTTGTCGGCGAGACCGGGGAAATCACAGAAGACCCCGTCGACGCCGGCCCTGAACAGCGCCTCGAGCATGACGTCGATCCGGCCATGGCGGAGCATGTCCGTGTCCGCCGTGGCGCCGGGAGGCGTCCGCAGCCCGACGGGCAGGAAGTAGTTCTCAGCCCGCACCGTCCAGGGATGGACCTGAAGCCCGACCGCATGGGCATCGGCCACAAAGGCGGTGGCGGGCAGCAGGGCCTGGCCGTCGGAGGGCACGACGTAGCCCTTCTCCGGACCGACCCCGTCGGCATAGGCGGCGATGGCCTTCAGACCGGCCGCGCTCGTCATGTCGGCATAGCTGAAGCCCGGCGCATCGGCCGGCGCCCCCTCGCTGTCGATCAGCTGCACCAGCTTCGCCTTCGTCAGCGGCCGCAGCGTCTTCAGAGGCGCGACCTCGAAACACTGGACGAAGACCTTCGCGTCGGCGCTGTCGAGCCGGTTGGCCTTCAGGGCATCAGCCATCCGCTGCTCGAACGGCAGCCCGACTGAGGCGAAATGGCGGGGGTGCTTCATCTCCGGATAGACGCCCACGCCCATGTCGCGGGCGATGGCGCAGACCTCGTCGAAGGTCGGGATCAGGTCGTGACCGTCATGCGCGGTGTTCCCCGGCCGCAGCTGCGGCAGGCGCTCGCGGCAGCGCAGGGTCTTCAGTTCGGCCAGGGTGAAGTCCTCGGTGAACCAGCCCTCGACCGACTGGCCGTCGATGACCTTGGTCGCCTTGCGCGCGGCGAACTCCGCCTTCGACGCGATGTCGGTCGTGCCGCCGATCTCGTTCTCGTGGCGGGCCACCAGGTGGCCGTCCTTCGTGATCACCAGGTCCGGCTCGATGAAGTCGGCGCCCTGTTCGACCGCCAGGCGATAGGCCGAGCGTGTATGCTCGGGCCGCTCGCCACTGGCGCCGCGGTGGGCGATGACGAGGGGCCGCGGCCTGCTCCGCGCGACGGCGGGCGTGGCGACGAGGGCGGCGGAGGCGGCGGCGAAAGCGCGACGGGTCAGGGTCATGGCCGGGGATTAGCCACGGCCTGTGACGCCTTCGTCAAGCGTCGCGAGAAATTCGTCGAAGGGGGGCCTTGCGGACCCGGACAGGCCACCCCACCTGCGCTGTCGCGGCCCGGGCCCCTCTGGCGATGCATGTGCATCGTGATGTCGGACCGCATCGGGTGCGCTCGATGCATGGGTCCGGTTCCCCCCGCCGCCCTCCCCTTGCGTCGAGCGCGCCCGGCCTGTTTCAGGAGGGTGTTTGCATGGATAGTCTGGGTTCATTGTTTCTGGGTCAGCCGGTCTGGATGTGGCTGACCTTTCTCGGGGCCGTCGTGGTCCTGCTCACGCTGGACCTCGGCGTCCTGCATCGGAAGACCCGCGAGATCGGGGTCCGCGAGAGCCTGCTGATGTCAGCCGGCTACATCCTGCTGGGCCTGGCCTTCGGCGGCTTCATATGGTTTTCGCTCGGGGCCCAGTCGGGGGTCGAGTACCTGACCGGCTTCGTGGTCGAGAAGAGCCTGGCGATGGACAACGTCTTCGTCATCGCCATGATCTTCACCTACTTCGCCATTCCCCGCGAGTATCAGCACCGCGTGCTGTTCTGGGGCATCCTGGGCGTCATCGTGCTGCGGGCGATCATGATCGGCTTCGGCGCCGCCCTGGTCTCGGAGTTCGGCTGGGTCCTCTACATCTTCGCCGCCTTCCTGGTCTTTACGGGGATCAAGATGCTGTTCTGGAAGGGGCAGGAGAGCGACCTGGGCGACAATCCGCTGCTGCGTCTCGTCCGGCGTCGCTTCCGGGTCACCGACCAGCTGCAGGGCGAGCGTTTCTTCGTCCGGGCGCCGGATCCCTCCAGCGGCAAGCTGGTCACCTGGATCACGCCGCTGTTCCTGGCGCTGGTGATGATCGAGATCGCCGACCTGATCTTCGCCGTGGACTCGGTGCCGGCCATCTTCGCCATCACGACAGACCCCTACATCGTCTACACCTCGAACATCTTCGCCATCCTCGGTCTGCGGGCGCTGTACTTCGCCCTGGCCGCCGTGCTGCACCGCTTCGCCTACCTCAAGCAGGCGCTGGCCGTGCTGCTGATCTTCATCGGCAGCAAGATCTTCGTCGCCGACCTGATGGGGTGGTCGAAATTCCCGGCCGAATGGTCGCTGGGCATCACCTTCGCCATCCTCGCCGCCGGTATCGTTTATTCGATCTGGCGGACGCGGACGCCGGCGACGGCGACCGACGCCGCCGCTTGACGGGCGGCCGGCGCCGGACGATCAGTCGCGCCAACGGCGCGCCCGGCGCGGGTTCAGGTCTCCGGGCCGGACCCGCGCCGGGCGACGCTGACCGGGGCGGGGAATGGGAGGCTCTTGTGATGGCGTCAGGCCGGCAACATGACGATCATGGCGGGGCGGGATGCTAGAGACCGCCCTCAACGCGGCGAGCGCCAATCTGCTGGCGCCGGCCCTGCTGTTCTTTGCGCTCGGCGCCCTAGCGGGCTGGGCCAAGTCGGACCTGTCGATCCCGGATCAAGCCGCCAAGGCGCTATCCCTCTACCTGATGCTCTGCATCGGCTTCAAAGGCGGCGTCGAGGCCCAGGCCAGCGGCCTCAGCGGCGGCCTGCTGGCAGCCGGCGGCCTCGGCCTTGCCTTCAGCTTCCTGGCGCCGTTCGGCGCGTATGCGGCGCTGCGGGCGCTGTGCGGCGTCGAGCGCGTCACCGCCGCCGCGACGGCAGCCCACTACGGCAGCGTCTCGGTGGTCACCTTCGCGGCGGGCAGCGAGTACCTGCGCACCCTCGGCGTCGAGTTCAGCGGCCATATGGCGGCGGTTCTGGCCCTGATGGAAACCCCGGCCATCCTCGCCGCCCTGCTGATCGTCGGCTCAAGGGCGCGCGATCCCGGCGCCCGCTTCAAGCCGGAACTCTGGCGCGAAGTCCTGCTCAACGGCGCGGCGGTGCTGCTGGTGGGCAGTTTCCTGGTCGGCCTGCTGACCGGCGAGCGCGGGATGGACCGGCTGTCGGGCTTCGTCAGCGGCGCGATCTTCCAGGGCGCCCTGTGTCTGTTCCTGCTCGACATGGGCATCATCGCGGCGCGGCGGCTGGCGGACGCGCCGATGCGCAGACCGGGCCTGGTGGCCTTCGCGGTCCTCTGGCCGATGCTCAGCGCCGGCGCCGCGCTGCTGGCGGCCAAGGCCGTGGGCATGTCCGTCGGGGATGCAACCCTGTTCGCCGTGCTGGCGGCCTCGGCCTCCTACATCGCCGTGCCCGCCGCCATGCGCATGGCGCTGCCGAAGGCCGATGCGGGGGTCTACATCCCGATGTCCCTGGCCATGACCTTTCCGTTCAACCTCGTTGTCGGCATCCCGCTCTATCATGCGGCGGCCCAACTTCTGGTGAGGTAGCCCCGTGGACCTGACGCAACGAAAGAAGCTCGACATCTTCATCGAGAAGCATGCGCTCCATCATGTCGAGGCCATGCTCGGCGAGGCCGGCTTCAAGGGCTGGAGCGTGTTCCTCGGCATGGAGGGCGCCGGCGCCCACGGCGCCTGGCGGCAGACCGGCGTCGCCGACGCCGAGGCCTGTCTGGTCATCGCCATCGGCGGGGAGGCGGCGACCCGGACCGCCCTCGACTGGCTCAGCGACTACTTCAGGACCTACCCCGGCGTCGCTTCCGTCAGCGACGTTTCGGTCATGCGCGGCGAACGCTTCTGACCGGCAGTCCGCCCCGTCTGCCGAGGATCAGGCGGCGGCGTCGAGCTTGTCGAGGATCAGGGGGTGCAGTTCCATGTTCGAGGCGAGGATGCTTCCCGCGCCGGGGACATAGGGCTGCCCCCGCAGGTCGGTGACCTTGCCGCCCGCCTCGGTGACCAGCAGCAGGCCCGCGGCCGTATCCCAGGGCTTCAGGCCCCGTTCCCAGAAGCCGTCGAAGCGGCCCGCCGCGACCCAGGCCAGGTCGAGCGCCGCCGCGCCGTAGCGCCGCACGCCGGAGACCCGCTGGGTGATCTGGTGCAGCTCCTTCAGGAACTGGCCGTGGCCGGGGACGCCCATGAACGGGATGCCGGTGGCCAGCAGGCTTTCGTCGAGGGTGCGGCGGGCGGCGACGCGCAGGCGCTTCTCGTTGCCCAGCCAGGCGCCGCGGCCCTTCTCGGCCCAGAAGGTGTCGTGGGTGATCGGGTTGTAGGTAACCGCCGCGACGATCTGGCCGTCCCGCTCCAGCGCGATATTGACCGCGAAGTGCGGGATGGCGTGCAGGAAGTTGGTCGTGCCGTCGAGCGGGTCGACGATCCAGCGGTGGGTCTTGTCGGTGCCTTCGATCTCGGGCCGCTCCTCACCGAGGAAGCCGTAGCCGGGGCGAAGCTTGGTCAGGGCCTCGAACAGCGCCTGCTCGGCCTTGATGTCGGCGGCCGAGACATAGTCCGCCGCGCCCTTCTTCGAGACCTGGAGTTCGGTAACCTCGCCGAAGTCGCGGGCAAGGCCCCGGGCCGCCTTGCGGGCGGCGTCGATCATCGAGGCGATAAGGGAGGAGGCGGCGGACATCCGGGGATCAGTCGGCGCGGCGCACGTATTCGCCGGTCTCGGTCGAGACAAGCACCCGCTCGCCCGCTTCCATGTAGGGCGGGATCAGAATGCGCATGCCGTTGTCGGCCTTGGCCGGCTTGTAGGACGAGGACGCCGTCTGACCGTTCACCACGGCGTCGGCCTCCACGATGGTCAGCACGACCTGCTCGGGCAGCTCGATGCCGATGGCGCGCTCCTCGTGGAACTCCACCACGACGGTCATGCCGTCCTGCAGGAAGCGGACCTGGTCTTCGCCGACGAAGTCCTTGTGCAGGGTGATCTGCTCGTAGTTTTCCTTGTCCATGAACACCAGCATGTCGCCTTCGGCGTACAGGTAGGTGTTGTCGCGCTGCTCGAGCGTCACGCGCTCGACCTTGTCGTCCGAGCGGAAGCGTTCGTTGAGCTTGCGGCCGTCGATGAGGTTCTTGAGCTCGACCTGGGCGAAGGCGCCGCCCTTGCCGGGCTTCACGTGCGCGGCCTTCACGCAGACCCAGAGGCCGTTCTCATGCTGGAGAACCATGCCGGGTTTGATGGTGTTGCCGTTGATCTTGGCCATGGGATTAGGGTTCACGCGAAGGGGCTGGAAATTGGGCGCGGAACCTAGCGATGAGGGGGGGGAATAGCAAGGTCGGGGGCGCCGCGGTATCAGTTGGGGTGAACTGGAGGGTCGCGTGGCCAGGGACTCGACATCAACGCTGCTTGAGAAGTTCGTCATTCCGATGCTGGCGCTCTGGCGTGGAATGAACGTGATTGGCGCCGTGATCTTCTGGCTGATCGCCCTCGCGCTCGTTCCGAAGGCTTTGGCGGCCGACGATTTAACCTCGCTGCTTCCGCATCTCGCGCTGCCGCTCGTCACCACGATCATGGCGGTCGGCGTCTGGTGGGCTGCTGGCAAGGGTATCGAAGCCGCCGAGAAGGCAGCCCGGGCGGCGCGACGAGCCAGTCTCTAGCGTCGCCTAGGCCCCCGCGATCGCCGCGTTGATCGCCCTGACCGCCGCCGCAGGCGCCTCCGGATGGGCCCAGACGCCGGCGCTGACCGCCGCGAAGTCCGCCCCGGCCTTCGCCACGATGGCCACGTTGTCCGCGGTGATCCCGCCGATGGCGACGCAGGGGACCTCCATGGTCTCCTGCCAGATGGTCAGGATTTCCGGCTCGGCGCGGGTCGGCGCGTCCTTGGTCGTGGTCGGGAAGAAGGCCCCGAACGCGACGTAGTCGGCGCCGGCCTCGGCCGCCTCCATGGCCAGGTGCCGGCTGTCATGGCAGGTGACGCCGATGATCCGCTCGGCCCCGACCAGCTTGCGCGCCTGGGCGTAGCTGGCGTCGCTCTGGCCGACATGAACGCCGTCGCAGCCGTACTTCGCCGCCAGGTCAGGCCGGTCGTTCAGGATGATCGCCACGTCGCGGGCGTGGGCGATCGGGGTCAGCACATCGACGGCCGCCGCGATGACATCGTCCGGGACATCCTTCAGGCGGATCTGCAGGGCGGACACATCGCCGGCGTCCAGCGCCTCTGCGAGCGTGCGCGCGTAGACGGCCAGATCGTCGATCCGGGGCGGGGTGATCAGGTAGAGGCGGCAGGACGCGGTCATGGCCGCCTCTCTACACGAGCAGCGCCTTCAGCGCATAGGCGACGACGGCTGTCGCGCCGGTGGAGACCAGGGCGATGCCCAGGAACCAGCCGAGCCGCTTCCAAAGCGGCGGCTGGGCCTCGTCCGGCCCGGGCGGGGGCTCAATGATATCCGGCATCGGCGCTGACCTTGCCCCGGAAGATCCAGTAGACCCAGACCGTGTAGCCCAGGATCGCCGGCAGAAGGATGGCGATCCCCCACAGCATCAGCCCCAGCGCGTTGTCGGCGTTGGCGGCGGTCCGGAAGTCGATGTCGTAGGGCACGATGCTGGGGAAGAAGCTGACCGCCAGCCCGATGTACCCCGAGAGGAAGACCAGCGCCCCGCCCAGGAAGGGCCAGCCGTGCGACCGCTTCCACAGGCCGACGGCCACGACCGCGAGCCCGGCCGCGCCCAGCAGCGGGATGGGAAGGTGCGGCAGAAACACCGCCATGTCGAAGCCCTCGCCCGTGAAGCCCCAGCGGTCGGCGATGCGCGGGTGTACGAACAGGGTGGCGAGGCTGACCGCGAACAGCAGCACCCCGACCGCGGCGGCCGAGATCGCCGACCAGCGGCGGGCGTCGCCGTGCAGCTGGTCCTGGGTCTTCCACATCAACCAGCAGCCGCCCAGCAGGGCGTAGCCGGCGACCAGCCCCGCAGCGACCAGCAGGGTGTAGGGCGTCAGCCAGTCGAACGGCTGGCCGGCGAAGCGGCCGTCGGCCACGGTCACGCCCTGGATGAAGCCGCCGAGCACGAAGCCCTGGGCGATCGTGGCGCCCAGCGAGCCGGCGGAGAACGCAAAGGTCCAGAAGGCCTTGCCCCGCTTGCGACCGTGCAGCCGGAACTCGAAGGCCACCCCGCGCAGGATCAGGGCGAGCAGCATCAGGATCAGCGGCAGGTAGAAGGCCGGCGCCAGGATGCCGTAGGCCAGCGGGAAGGCCGCCAGCAGTCCGCCGCCGCCGAGCACCAGCCAGGTCTCGTTGCCGTCCCAGACCGGGGCGATGGAGTCCATCATCACGTCCCGTTCGGCCGGCGAGCGGGCGAACGGGAACAGGATGCCGACGCCGAGGTCGAAACCGTCGAGCAGCACGTACAGCAGGACCGCCGTGGCGATCAGGCCGGCCCAGATGAGCGGAAGGTCCAGGGTCATGATCAAACCTCCCGGGGTTCAGCCGGCGCGGCGGCGAGCGGCGATCCGGGCGCCCTGCCCTCGCCGTCGGGGGGCTGTTCGCTGACGACCGGCGCGGGCCCCCTTGCGATCAGGCGCAGGATGTAGAGGCCGCCGGCGCTGAACACGATGGCGTAGATGACCATGAAGGCCAGCAGCGAGGCGCTGACCTGTCCCGCCCCGACCGGCGAGACCGAGTCGGCGGTCCGCAGCACCCCGTAGATGGTCCAGGGCTGGCGGCCGACCTCGGCGACGATCCAGCCCGCGACCACGGCGATGAAGCCGGTGGGCCCCATGGCCACAGCCGCCCGCAGGAACCAGGGCGAGTCCTCGATCCGCCTGCGCCACATCAGCCAGACGCCCCAGACCCCCAGCCCGATCATCGCCAGCCCGAGGCCGACCATGATCCGGAACGACCAGTAGACGAGGCCGACGACGGGCCAGTCCGCACGCGGGAAACTGTCGAGCCCCTGGAGCACGGTCTCCTTCGGCACGCCCTGGATCAGGTTGCCGATCCCGGGAATCTCGATCTCGTAGTGGGTCTTCGCCGCGTCCCGGTCGGGGATGCCGACGAGGCTCTGGGGCTGATCGGCCCGGGTCGTCCAGTAGGCCTCGATGGCGGCCAGCTTCAGCGGCTGGTGGTGGCGCACCGTTTCCCCGGAGAAATGGCCGGCGACCAGCTGCAGCGGCGCGACGATGGCGAACATCCCGATGGCCATGCGCAGGGCCATGCGCGACTCGGGCTGGGTGCGATCCTTCAGAAGCTGCCAGGCGCTGGCCGCGCCGACCACCAGGGATGTGGTCAGGAAGGCGGCGAGAGACATGTGCGCCATCCGCGACGGGAAGGTCGGCGAGAAGATCACCGCCAGCCAGTCGGTGGCCCGCAGCGTCCCGTCGGCCAGCCGCTCAAAGCCGGTCGGATGCTGCATCCAGCTGTTCGCCGACAGGATCCAGAAGGCCGAGATGAAGGTGCCGACCGCGACCAGGACCGTGGCGGTGAAGTGGAGCCTCGGCCCCACCTTCTTCCAGCCGAACAGCATCACACCCAGAAAGCTGGCCTCGAGGAAGAAGGCCGTCAGCACCTCGAACGCGAGCAGCGGCCCGATGACCGGCGAGGCCATCTTGGAGAATTCGCTCCAGTTGGTGCCCAGCTCGTAGCTCATCACCACGCCGGACACGACGCCCATGCCGAAGCTGAGGGCGAAGATCTTGACCCAGAAGAGGTAGAGGTTGCGGAACACCTCCCGCCGGGTGCCAAGCCACAGCCCCTCGAGCACTGCCAGGAAGCTGGCGAGGCCGATCGTGAAGCTGGGAAAGATGATGTGGAACGCGATGGTGAAGGCGAACTGCAGCCGCGCCAGAAGGATTGCGTCGAAGTCCATCACCCACACCTGCTCGCCAAACGGCGCTGTCCTGCGCCTCTAAATGCCCCGGCTCAACAAGCGATCCAGCGGCATCCGGTCGCAGCCGGGGCGGGCCGGGCCCGGCAATATGCAAATGAGTTGCAACGACCTTCAGGAGGGGCTACATGCGACGCATTCGCGTTGAAAGGCGAGTCCACCCGTGTACGTCTGCAACTGCAACGGCATCCGCGAGCGTCAGGTCCGCGCGGCGATCGAAGGCGGCGCCCGGAAGCCCGCCGAGGTCTTCCGCGCTCACGGCTGCAAGGCCCAGTGCGCGCGCTGCGTCTGCGAAATGCGCGAGATGATCGACCAGTCGCGCGAAGCCCTGCGCTACGCCGCCGAGTAGCGGCCGACGGGGATTTTCCGCGGTCGCGAAGCATTCGCGCGTTTTTCTCTGAAACCGCGAAACACTTGCAGACATTGGTGTTGCTGCGATCCGGACATGCGTTCAGGGTCGGGGCGATTCAATCCTGAAAGGAGCGCGCCATGAAGGGCGACCCCGCCATCATCCGGCTTCTGAACGCCGTGCTGACCAACGAACTGACCGCCGTGAACCAGTACTTCCTGCATGCGCGGATGTATCAGGACTGGGGCTTCGCCCGGCTGGGCAAGATCACCTACGAAGAGTCGATCGGCGAGATGAAGCATGCCGACAAGCTCATCAAGCGCATCCTGTTCCTCGAAGGCCTGCCCAACCTGCAGGACCTCAAGAAGCTGAAGATCGGGGAGACGGTGCCCGAGTGCCTCGCCGCCGACCTGGCCGTCGAGGTTGGCGGGCGCGAGGACCTGATAAAGGGCGTCACCGCTGCCGAAGCCGCCCACGACTACGTCAGCCGGCAGATCTTCAAGGAGATCCTGTCCGATACCGAGGAGCACATCGACTTCCTCGAGACCCAGCTTTCGCTCGTGAAGTCGCTGGGCGAGCAGAACTACCTGCAGAGCGCGCTGGGCGAGCTGGAAGGCGGCGAAGGCCACTGACCCTGCCCGCCATGCCGCCGCCGGAACTGCTGCTGCCGTTCCTGGCGGCGGTGCTGCTCATCGAGCTGACCCCCGGGCCCAACATGGGCTACCTGGCCATCGTCGGCGGCCAGTGGGGGCGGCGGGCCGGCTTCCTGACCATCCTGGGCGTCACGGCCGGGCTGGCGGTCTACATGCTGGCCGCCGTCTTCGGTCTGGCGGAGATCATCCTGCGGGTCGACTGGCTCTACCAGCTGCTGCGCTGGGCGGGGGTGGCCTTCCTGCTGTGGCTGGCCTTCGACACCTGGCGCGGCGGGGCCGCCGACCCGGCGGCGGCCGACATCGACCGCCCTTCGCCCGGCGCCCTGCTGACGCGCGGCTTCCTGGCCAACATCCTCAATCCCAAGGCGGCCGTGTTCTACATCGGCCTGCTGCCCGGCTTCACCGATCCGGCGCGGCCGTTCGCGGGCCAGGCCCTGACCCTGGGCCTCATCCACATCGCCGTCGCGCTGGTCATCCACATCATCATCGTCCTGACCGCCGCCCGGGCCATTCCGCTGCTGGCGAAGACGAGCGGCGGCGGGCGGACGGTCCGGATCGTCTTCGCCCTTGCCCTTGCGGCCATCGCCCTCTGGCTTGGCTGGGAGACCCGGCGCTAGCGCCGGGAAGAGGCCCGACGTCCCGAAACAGGCCGTCTCTGCGGGCGCGACGGCGCAACGATCCATTGAGCCGGCGGGCCCCGTCGCGCTAGCCTTCGCGAAACGGCGGGGGAACGGCGATGGCGAACGAAGGCGAACCGCTGAAGACGCGGCACGGGATGGTGGTCGGCGGCGCGTCGGTCGGCACCATCTTCGAGTGGTATGACTTCTACCTGTACGGCTCGCTCGCCGGGTTCATCACCAAGCACTTCTTCAGCGGCGTGAACGAGACGACCGGGTACATCTTCGCCCTGCTCGCCTTCGCCGCAGGCTTCGCGGTGCGCCCGCTCGGCGCCATCGTGTTTGGGCGGCTGGGCGACCTCTGGGGCCGCAAGAACACCTTCCTGATCACCATGCTGCTGATGGGGCTGTCGACCTTCGTGGTCGGGCTGCTGCCCTCCTATGAGGCCATAGGTGTGGCCGCCCCGATCCTGCTGATCGCGATGCGGCTGGTGCAGGGCATGGCGCTGGGCGGCGAGTACGGCGGCGCGGCCACCTATGTCGCCGAGCATGCCCCGCCCGGACGGCGCGGCCTCTACACCAGCTTCATCCAGACCACCGCCACCCTGGGCCTGTTCCTGTCCCTGATCGTGATCCTGCTGGTCCGCACCCAGGTCGGCGAGGCGGCGTTCGGCGACTGGGGCTGGCGCATTCCCTTCCTCGCCTCGATCCTGCTGCTGGGCGTGTCGCTGTGGATCCGGCTGCGGCTCAACGAGAGCCCGGTCTTCCAGAAGATGGTCGACGAGGGGAAGGGATCGAAGAAGCCGCTGACCGAGTCCTTTCTGGAGCCGGGCAACCTCAAGCTGGTCATCCTCGCCCTGGTCGGCCTGACAGCGGGCCAGGCCGTGGTCTGGTACACCGGCCAGTTCTACGCCCTGTTCTTCCTGGAGAAGACGCTCAAGGTCGACGGGGCCCTGACCAATGTGCTGGTCGCCATCGCCCTGCTGGCCGGGACGCCGTTCTTCATCGTCTTCGGCTGGCTGAGCGACCGGATCGGCCGCAAGCCGATCATCCTGACCGGCTGCCTGCTGGCGGCTCTCACCTGCTTCCCGCTGTTCAAGGCCCTGACCGTCGCCGCCAATCCGGCGCTGGCCGCCGCCACGGCCTCGTCACCGGTGACGGTGATCGCCGATCCGGCGACCTGCAGCTTCCAGTTCGATCCGATCGGCAAGACCCAGTTCCGCTCGGCCTGCGACGTCGCCAAGTCGGCCCTCGCCTCGGCCGGCGTCTCCTACGAGACCCGCGCCGCCGGGCCCGGGGAGACTGCGGCCGTGCGGATCGGCGAGACCCTTGTGCCGTCCTTCGACGGGACCGCCCTGTCGTCGAAGGCCTTCGCCGAGCGGCAGGCCGCCTGGCGCAAGGACCTCGGCGCGGCCCTGGCGACCGCCGGCTATCCGGCCAAGGCCGACCCGGCCAGGGTCGACCGCCCGATGGTGGTGGCCATCCTGTTCGTGCTCGTGCTGCTGGTGACCATGGTCTACGGCCCGATCGCCGCGGCGCTGGTCGAGATGTTCCCGGCCCGGATCCGCTACACCTCGATGAGCCTGCCCTACCACATCGGCAACGGCTGGTTCGGCGGCTTCCTGCCGACCACGGCCTTCGCCATGGTCGCGGCCACGGGCAACATCTACTATGGCCTCTGGTATCCGGTGGTCGTCGCCGCGGCGACGGCGGTCATCGGGGCTCTGTTCATCCGCGAAATGAAGGGCGCCGATATCGACGCCTGACCTCACGGGCCCCCGTTCAGGGGGCGCGGACCGGATGCACATCTTCTTCACTTGCCAAGCAGCGGAACCCGGATCACGGTTCCGTGAATACGGCTTCTCGGGACATCAAGCATGCGCACTCTCGGACTGGCGGTCGTCATCGGCGCGCCCCTTCTGCTGCTCGGCGGCTGCGCCTCCCTCAGCGAGGATCAGTGCCGGGCCGGAGACTGGAACGGCATCGGCTACACCGACGGCGCCAACGGCTACGCGACCGGCCGCTTCGGCGACCATGTGAAGGCCTGCGAGAAGTTCGGGATCATGCCGGACCAGGCCACCTACCTGCAGGGCCGCGAGCGCGGGCTGCCGGTCTACTGCACCCTGGAGCGCGGGTTCCTCGCCGGTCGGCGCGGCAATACCTACCAGGGCGTCTGCCCGGCCCCGCTGGAGGCGCGCTTCCTCGCCGGCTACTCCGACGGCCGCGTGGTGCTGGACGCCCAGAGTCGGATCGACCGGGCGGAGAGCGACATCAGCGCCGCCGAGGCCCGCTGGAACGACGCCGACAGCCGCCTGCGCGAGGAGGAGCGTCGCCTCGCCGACCCCGCCACGCCCGACACGGTCAAGCCGGCCATCCGGGAAGCGCTCAAGCGCCTGCGCGACGACCGCCGCCAGGCCGACAGCGACCTCAGCGACGCCCGCTTCCGCCGCGACGACGCCGAACGCGAGATGAACCAGCTGCGCTACCGCTTCGGCCCGACCTACGGGACGTGGTGAGGGACAAACGCTGTGATCCCGGCCGTAGCGCGAATGCGCGAAGAGCCGGGACCCAGCGGCTGAGTCCCGGCTCTTCTGGGTCCCGGATCGGCCTGGCGGCCGTCCGGGATAGCCGTTGCTGGAGGTCTACTCCGCCGCCGCCCGGCTGACGCCGATCTTGGCGTCGAGCTCGCCGGCGGCGTAGCGCTTCGCCATCTGGGCGGTGCTGAGCGGCTTGATCTTCGACGCCTGGCCGTCGGCCCAGAACTCCTTGAAGCGCTGTTCGCAGACCTTGCGCATCGCCTCCTTGGCGGGCTTGAGGTAGGCGCGCGGATCGAACTCGCCCGGCTTCTCGGCCATCAGTTTGCGGATGGCGCCGGTGATGGCCATGCGGTTGTCGGTGTCGATGTTGATCTTGCGCACGCCGTGCTTGATGCCGCGCTGGATCTCCTCGACCGGCACGCCCCAGGTCTGGGGCATGGCGCCGCCGTACTGGTTGATGATGTCCTGCAGGTCCTGCGGCACCGAGCTCGAGCCGTGCATCACCAGGTGGGTGTTAGGCAGGCGGCGGTGGATTTCCTCGATCACGTTCATGGCCAGCACGTCGCCGTCCGGCTTGCGGCTGAACTTGTAGGCGCCGTGGCTGGTGCCCATGGCGATGGCCAGGGCGTCGACCTGGGTCTCGCGCACGAAGTCGACCGCCTGATCGGGGTCGGTCAGCAGGGCGGAATGGTCCAGCTTGCCCTCGAAGCCGTGGCCGTCCTCGGCCTCGCCCATGCCGGTCTCCAGCGAGCCCAGCACGCCCAGCTCGCCCTCGACCGACACGCCGCAGCTGTGGGCCATCTGGACGACGCGGCGGGTGACATCGACGTTGTACTCGTAGTCGGCCGGGGTCTTGGCGTCTTCCTTCAGCGAGCCGTCCATCATCACCGAGGTGAAGCCGTACTGGATCGCCGTGGCGCAGGTCGCCGGGCCGTTGCCGTGGTCCTGGTGCATACAGACCGGGATATTCGGGTAGATCTCGACCAGCGCATCGATCATCCGCGCCAGCATGATGTCGTTGGCGTAGCTGCGGGCCCCGCGCGACGCCTGGATGATCACCGGCGCGTCACAGGCCTCGGCGGCCTCCATGATGGCCAGGCCCTGCTCCATGTTGTTGATGTTGAAGGCGGGCAGGCCGTAGTCGTTCTCGGCGGCGTGGTCGAGAAGCTGTCGGAGGGTGATGCGGGCCACGGTCGGACTCTCTTGCGCTGATATTGTTCTGGGTTTTGGGGCGTCTTAGCACCGGATCACGGAAACGTCAGCCCGTGCGGGAAGCTCTGACCTGACGGAAGCCGCTACTCTTCCCCATCATCCTCGCCCTTGTGGCGAGGACCCCTCTCGCGGTCGCAGGTGAGAGGATGGTCAGGTTCTCACGGCAAAGCTGAACGAGGGGTCCTGGGCACAAGGCCCAGGATGACGGACTTTTTGGGCAGCCCTAGACTTCCAGCGCCTTCACGCCAGGCAGGACCTTGCCTTCCATCCACTCGAGGAACGCCCCGCCGGCCGTGGACACGAAGGTCATCTGATCCGCCACGCCCGCGTGGTTCAGGGCCGAGACGGTGTCGCCGCCGCCGGCCACCGCGGTGATCTTCCCCGCTTCCGCCAGCGCGCCGGCCTTCTTAGCGGCGGCGACGGTGGCGATGTCGAAGGGCGGGACCTCGAACACGCCGAGCGGGCCGTTCCAGATCAGGGTCTTGCTGGCGTCCATGGCGGCGAGCAGGCGCTCGACGGTCTTCGGCCCGGCGTCGAGGATCAGATCGCCGTCGCCGACCTCGTCCAGGGCCAGCGTACGCGTCGCGGTGCCCGGCTTCACCTCGCGGGCCACGACCACATCGACCGGCAGCAGCAGCTCGCAGCCCGAGGCGGCCGCCTTGGCCATGATCTCGCGGGCGGTGTCGCCCAGATCGTGCTCGCACAGGGAGCTGCCGACCGGATGGCCCTGGGCGGCCAGGAAGGTGTTGGCCATGCCGCCGCCGATGGCCAGACGGTCGAGCTTGGCGACCAGGTTGTTCAAGAGGTCGAGCTTGGTCGAGACCTTGGCTCCGCCGACGATGCCCAGCACCGGCTTGACCGGCTTGCCCAGCGCCGCGTCGAGCATGTCCAGCTCGCGCCGCATGGCGAGGCCCGGATAGGCGGGCAGAAGCTTGGCGACGCCCTCGGTGGAGGCGTGGGCACGGTGGGCGGCGCTGAAGGCGTCGTTGACGTAGAGGTCGCCCAGTTTCGCCAGCTCGGCGGCGAAGGCGGGATCGTTCTTCTCTTCGCCGGCGTGGAAACGGATGTTCTCCAGCAGCGCGACGCCGCCCTCCGGCAGGCCGTCGATCACCGCCGCCGCCTCGGCGCCGACGCAGTCGTCGGCGAAGGCCACCGGCTGGCCGACCAGCGCCGACAGCGCCGCGACCACGGGCTTCAGGCTCATCTCCGGAACGCGCTTGCCCTTGGGCCGGTCGAAGTGGGCCAGCAGCACCACCTTCGCGCCCTTGCCCGACAGGAAGTGGATGGTCGGCAGGGCCGAGCGCAGCCGGGTGTCGTCGGTGATCTGCCCGCCGTCCATCGGCACGTTGAAGTCCACGCGAACCAGCGCGCGCTTGCCGGCGAGATCAGCGGTGTCGAGGGAGCGGAAGGTCATCTTTTGCTTTCGTTCTGTGCGTCCTTCGAGACGCCCGCCAGTGCGGGCTCCTCAGGATGACGAACTCAGCAAAACGCTCGTCATGGTGAGGAGCGGGCCACCAGGCCCGCGTCTCGAACCACGCAATGCCTACAGGAACTTCGCCATCACGAGCGCGGTGTCGCTCATCCGGGTCGCGAAGCCCCATTCGTTGTCGTACCAGGTGAGCACACGGGCCAGCTTGCCGTCGACGACCTGGGTCTGCGGCAGGGCGGCGGTGGACGAGGCGGCGACATGGTTGAGGTCGATGGAGACCAGCGGGTCGTTGGTGACGGCCAACACGCCCGACATCGGGCCTTCGGCGGCAGCGACCAGGGCGGCGTTGATCTCTTCCACCGTCACGTCGCGGCCGGCCACGACCTTCAGGTCGACGACCGAGACGTTGGGAGTCGGGACGCGGATCGAGGAGCCGTCCAGCTTGCCCTTCAGTTCCGGCAGGACCAGGCCCAGCGCCTTGGCTGCGCCGGTCGAGGTCGGGATCATGCTCAGGGCGGCGGCGCGGCCGCGGTAGAGGTCCTTGTGCATGGTGTCGAGGGTCGGCTGGTCGCCGGTGTAGGCGTGGATCGTGGTCATGTAGCCACGCTCGATGCCGAACAGGTCGTTCAGCACCTTGGCCACCGGGGCCAGGGCGTTGGTGGTGCAGCTGCCGTTGGAGACGACGATGTCGTCGGCGGTCAGGGTCTCGTGGTTGACCTTGTAGACGATGGTCTTGTCGGCGTTGTCGCAGGGCGCGCTGACCAGCACCCGCTTGGCGCCGGCGGTCAGGTGGGCGGACGCCTTGTCCTTGGACGTGAAGATACCGGTGCACTCGAACGCGATGTCGACGGCCAGATCCTTGTGCGGCAGGTTGGCCGGGTCACGCTCGGCCGTGACCTTGATCTTGCCGTGGCCGATGTCGATCCAGTCCTCGCCGGTCGTCACCGTACCGGGGAAGCGACCGTGCACGCTGTCGTAGCGCAGCAGGTGGGCGTTGGTCTCGACCGGGCCCAGGTCGTTGATGGCCACGACCTCGATGTCCGTGCGGCCATGCTCGGCGATGGAGCGCAGAACCAGACGGCCGATGCGGCCAAATCCGTTGATGGCGACGCGAACAGTCATGGTTTTGGGGCTCCCGACCACTTTTTGTGAATGCCCGGGGGTTTTGAGGACGGGGGCCCGGAAGTCAACCCCGTGCAGGGGAGAGAGGGGTCACATCGGGTGAGGGTTTGTGACGCTTTTCGCCAATCCTCCCCGCATCGCGGGGAGGGGGACCATGCGGAGCATGGTGGAGGGGAGTCGGTGCACGGACTCATTCCACGGTGCTGAAGGGAGTCACCACGCGGCATCTCCCCTCCACCACCGTTCCGGCGGTCCCCCTCCCCAGCAAGCTGGGGAGGACTGGCGCTAGCGAACCACCCGCACGCGCGACGCCGCTTCCCGCGCGTTCGCCCGTGCGACATCCACGTCTGCGTGCCGCGCTAGCGCCACGCCCATGCGGCGACGTTCGAAAGCTTCCGGCTTGCCGAACAGACGCAGATCACTGCCAGGGACGGACAGCGCCGCGGCCACGCCCTCGTAGGCCACGCCCACAGCGTCCATCCCACCGTAGATCACCGCGCTGGCCCCCGGCTCGCGCAGGCTGGCGTCGACCGGCAGGCCGAGGATGGCGCGGGCGTGCAGTGCGAACTCGCTCTGGACCTGGGTGGCCAGGGTGACGAGGCCCGTGTCGTG
>JAIYCQ010000039.1 GCA_027487945.1 Caulobacteraceae bacterium | reverse complement strand
GTCTGGCCCCTGGTCACCGTGTCGCCGGCCTTGATCGAAACGGAGACGATCTTGCCCGGCATGGGGGAGATGACGGCGCCGTCAGAGGCTTCGCCGCCCTCGCCCATCGCAACCGGTTTGCGGGTCGTGAACTCAAAGGTCGCCCCGTCCTCGAAGGCGATGACGCGCTGCCCCTCGGTGAAGGTCGTCCTCCGATAGACCGGGAGCCTTGATCGCTCGGCCTCGAACGGTTCCTCACCACGCCAGAGCGGAATCCGGGTCTGACGCGCCGCGTTCAGCCGGAAGCCGGCCGCGCCCGCTAGCGAAGACCAGGCGGACGTCCGTTCATTGCCGGGCGGATCAAGGTCGATGGCGCAGAAGGCCGCCTCGGAGAGCAGGATCGGACTCGGCGCGACGTCCCTGACAAGGTCTTCGATCCTGACCCCGATGAATCCCGTATCGATGTCGCCGCGGACGAAATCAGGATGATCCGCGCAGCGCGCCAGGAACGCTGCGTTGGTCTTCACCGGCCAGACCTCCACCGAACGGCAGGCGTCCGCCAGCTGTCGTGCGGCAGCGGCCCGGTTGTAGGAATGGGCGATCAGCTTGGCGATCATCGGGTCGTAGAAGGGCGAGACCTCGCCGCCCTCCTCGACCGCGCTGTCGACGCGGACCGCGTCCTCCGGCAGCCGGAAATGCGTCAGCGGCCCCGTGCTCGGCAGGAACCCCGTCGCCGGGTTCTCGGCGTAGAGCCGGGCCTCCATGGCCCAGCCGTCCAGGGTGATCTCGTCCTGGGTCAGCGGCAGCGGTTCGCCGGAGGCGACGCGCAGCTGCCATTCGACCAGGTCCTGGCCGGTGACCATCTCGGTGACCGGGTGCTCGACCTGCAGGCGGGTGTTCATTTCCATGAACCAGATGCGGTCGGCGCGCAGGCCCTCGCTGGCGTCGGCGATGAACTCGACCGTGCCGGCGCCTTCGTAGTTCACGGCGCGGGCGGCCTTGACGGCGGCGGCGGTGACGGCCTCGCGGGTCGCCTCGTCCATGCCGGGGGCCGGGGCCTCCTCGATGACCTTCTGGTGGCGGCGCTGCAGCGAGCAGTCACGCTCATAGAGGTGGACGACGTTGCCGTGGCTGTCGCCGAACACCTGCACCTCGATGTGGCGCGGGCGGGTGACGTATTTCTCGAGCAGCACCCTGTCGTCGCCGAAGCTGGCGGCGGCCTCACGCCGACAGCTGGCCAGCGCGGCGAGGAAGTCGCCCTCCGCCTCGACCTTGCGCATGCCCTTGCCGCCGCCGCCGGCCACGGCCTTGATCAGCACGGGGAAGCCGATGGCCTTGGCCTCGATCGCCAGCCGGTCCTCCGACTGGTCCTCGCCGAGATAGCCTGGGGTGCAGGGCACGCCGGCGGCGATCATCAGGCTCTTGGCGGCGTCCTTCAGGCCCATGGCGTTGATCGCGGCCGGCGGCGGGCCGACCCAGACCAGGCCGGCGTCCTTCACCGCCTGGGCGAAGGCGGCGTTCTCGCTCAGAAAGCCGTAGCCGGGGTGGATGGCCTGCGCGCCCGTGGCCTTGGCGGCCGCGAGGATCTTCTCCGCCACAAGGTAGCTCTCCCGCGCCGGGGCCGGGCCGATCAGGACCGCCTCGTCGGCCTCGGCCACGTGCGGCGCGCCGGCGTCGGCCTCGGAGTAGACGGCCACGGTCCGCACCCCGAGTTTGCGGGCGGTGCGGATGATCCGGCGGGCGATCTCGCCCCGGTTGGCGATGAGCAGGCTTTCGATCATGTGGCGGAGCCTACAGCGCCCAGCCGGGCTTGCGCTTGTCGAGGAAGGCGCGGACGCCCTCCTGCCCTTCCTCGCTGGCGCGCCGGTCGGCGATCTGCCGGGCGGTCTCCTCCAGCAGCTCATCGTCGACCGGCAGGCCGGCGATGTCGTCGACCAGCCCCTTCGAGGCGGCCACGGCGCCGGGCGCGCAGGCCATGATCTCGGTCGACAGCCGCTCCATGGCGTCGTCCAGGTCGGCGGCGGCGGCGACCACCTCGTCGACCAGACCGATCTTCTCGGCGAAGGCGGCGTCGAAGATGCGGCCGGTGGCGAACAGGCTCTTGGCGCGGCGCGGGCCAATGGCGCTGACCACATGCGGGCTGATGGTCGCGGCGACCAGGCCCAGCTTGACCTCGGAGAAGGCGAACTTCGCGTCCGGGGCGGCCACGGCGTAGTCGCAGGCGGCGACCAGGCCCGCCCCGCCGCCGAAGGCCGGGCCCTCGACCAGGGCGACGGTGAACTGCGGCAGCTCACGCAGGGCCAGCAGCATCTCGGCCAGCAGCAGGGCGTCTGCGCGGTTCTCCGCCACCGTCCAGTCGGCCGCAGAGCGCATCCACTCCAGGTCCGCCCCGGCGCTGAACGCGCCACCGGCCCCGCGCAGGAAGACGATGCGCACGCCGTCGGCATCCTTCAGCGTCTCGAAGTGCTGGCTCAGGGCGGCGATCACCTCGGCGTTGAAGGCGTTCTTGCGCTCCGGGCGGTTGATGGTGATGACCGCGACGCCGGACGGGCTGGCGTCGAGTTCGACCAGCGCGCTGAGCGCATCGGTGTCGGTCACCTCGACGAGGGGATCGGCGATGGGATTGGTCATGGGGTGGTCCTCGGCGTGGTGGGGCGGGCCAGCGCAGTACGCCAGTCCTTCAACAGGGTGAAAGCCTGCGAAGCCACGGCCGGATCGGCCGCGCATTGGGCATGGGCCAGCGTCGCGATCGGCGAGCCAGCGGGAATGGGAGCGTCCGGCGCATAGGCGGTGCGGCCGATCTCAACGCCCTCGGCGTTGTAGGCCCTGCCAGCCGACACCTGGAAGACCTGCTTTCGGCAATCGATCCATAGCCGGGCCACCTGAAGCGGCCTCGTCGGCTCGGCCGGAGTGACCACGATCACGGTCCCGCGCACCAAGCCGGGCAGGTCCGAGCGCTCGAAGCTGCCCGGGGCGAAGTACAGAGAGCCGCTCGCGGTGTCCCCGACCAGGACGAGCTCCCCGACCGGAAGCCTGGGGTCTTCGACGGGAACCTGGACCATCGGGCCGGCGGCGAGCGCGAGAAGGAACGAAGTGGCGATCATGGTCACATCCGGAACACGCCGAAGGTCGTCTCCGGCACGGGAGCATTCAAACTTGCCGAGATTGCCAGACCCAGGACGTCGCGGGTCTGCGCTGGATCAATCACCCCGTCGTCCCACATCCGGGCCGTGGCGTAGTAGGGGTTGCCCTCGTCCTCGTACTTCTGCCGCACGGGGGCCTTGAAGGCCTCGGCCTCTTCCGGCGTCCACTTGTCGACGTCGCGGTGGACAGTGGCCAGGACGCTGGCGGCCTGCTCGCCGCCCATGACGCTGATGCGGCTGTTGGGCCAGGTGAACAGGAAGCGGGGCGAATAGGCGCGGCCGCACATGCCGTAGTTGCCGGCCCCGAAGCTGCCGCCGATCAGGACGGTGAACTTGGGGACATTGGCGGATGCGACGGCGGTGACCATCTTGGCTCCGTCCTTGGCGATGCCCCCGGCCTCGTACTTGCCGCCGACCATGAAGCCCGAGATGTTCTGCAGGAACACCAGCGGAATCCGACGCTTGCACGCAAGTTCTATGAAGTGCGCGGCCTTCAGCGCCGCCTCGCTGAACAGCACGCCGTTGTTGGCCAGGATGGCGACGGGATAGCCCCAGATGCGGGCGAAGCCGGTGACCAGGGTCGTGCCGTACAGCGGCTTGAACTCGTCGAACTCGCTGCCGTCGACGAGGCGGGCGATGACCTCGCGCACGTCGTAGGGGGCGCGGACGTCGGCCGGGACGATGCCGTAGATGTCCTTCGGGTCGAACACCGGGGGCCTGGGCTCCCGGACATCGATGTCGAGCGTCTTGACCGTGTTCAGGTTGCCGATGATCGAGCGGACGATCTCCAGCGCGTGCTCGTCGTTGGCGGCGACATGGTCGACGACGCCGCTTCGCCGCCCGTGAACATCGGCGCCGCCGAGGTCCGTCGCCGAGATGACCTCGCCCGTGGCGGCCTTCACCAGCGGCGGACCGGCCAGGAAGATGGTGCCCTGGCTCTCCTCCCCGGCGCCGCGGACGATCACGGTCTCGTCGGACATGGCCGGCACATAGGCGCCGCCGGCGGTGCAGGAGCCCATCACGCAGGCGATCTGGGCGATGCCCTCGGCGCTCATCCGGGCCTGGTTGTAGAAGATGCGGCCGAAATGGTCGCGGTCGGGGAAGACCTCGGCCTGGTGCGGCAGGTTCGCGCCGCCGCTGTCGACGAGATAGATGCAGGGCAGCCGGTTCTGGAGCGCGATCTCCTGCGCCCGCAGGTGCTTCTTGACCGTTATCGGATAGTAGGTGCCGCCCTTCACGGTGGCGTCGTTGGCCACGATCATCACCTCGCGGCCCGACACCCGGCCGATGCCGGTGATGATGCCGGCGCCGGGGATATCGTCCTTGCCGTAGACCTCATGGGCGGCCAGCTGGCCAATCTCCAAGAAGGGCGAGCCGGAGTCCAGCAGCCGCTCGACCCGCTCCCGCGGGAGCAGCTTGCCCCGGGCGGTGTGGCGCTCACGCGACCGCTCATCGCCGCCCAGGGCGGCGCGGGCGACCTGCTGGTGAAGCTCTTCGGCGAGGGCCGTGTTGACCGCAAGATTCTTGCGGAAGGCCTCCGAGTTGGTGTCGACGGTCGTGCTCAGCTTCGGCATGGCCGAGGCATAGCGTGTTCCGCAGGGCGTCGCCAATCCTCCCCGCTTCGGGCGAGGCAGAGGCCGTTAGAAACGACTCACCACCCGCGCTAGCCTCCCGGAGTGGGGCCTCATGATCGACCGTGATGAAGATACCGCGCTGGAGAGGCTGTTCGCGCTGGAGCGGCTGACCGGGGCGGCGCGCTGGTTCTCCCTCCCCGGCGGATCACACCTGTACTCGGCGGGTGAACCGTCGAACGAGCTGTACCTGCTCAAGGCCGGCCGCCTCGGCGCCTTCCGCAAGGAGGAGGGCCAGGAGCGGCAGTTTCTCGGGATCATCCGGCCAGGCGAGCCGGCTGGGGAAATGGCGCTGATCGCCGGGGCGCCGCACTCGGGCCAGGTCGTGGCCCTGCGCGACTCCGAGATCCTGGCCCTGTCGCGCGAGGACTTCTTCGCCGCGGCCGAGGCCGATCCCGCCGTCATGACCGAGCTGGCCAGGCTGATGATCCTGCGCATGCGCCAGGCGACCGGCGCCGCGGCCAGTCACGGCGACCCCACGGTGTTCGGCTTCATTCCCGCCGACGGCGGCCGCAAGATCCGCCCGCTGGTCGAGAAGATTGCGCTGTGCATCGCGCGGCTGGGCTATTCGGTGACTGTCGTTGGAGCCGAGGCCACCCACGCGCCGACCGAGTGGTTCTCCAACACCGAGGCCGACTACGACTACGTGCTCTACGCCGCCGAGTTCGGTGAGACGGCGTGGAAGCCGCTGGTCGGACGGCAGGTGGACCGGCTGTTCCGCATCGGGCGCGGCGACCGCCCCCCCCCGGCGGTGTTCGAGAGCCACGCCTCCGAACCGCTGCAGGAACAGCAGCTCGTCGACCTCATCCTGGTGCAGAAGGCCGACTGCCGTCGGCCGACCGGCTCGGCGGCCTGGCTGACCGCCACCGGGGCGGCGCGGCTCTTCCACATCAAGGACGGCCAGCAGTCCGACCTCGAGCGACTGGCCCGTGTGCTGACCGGACGCTCGGTCGGGCTGGTGCTGTCCGGCGGCGGGGCGCGGGCCTACGCCCACATTGGCGCGATCAAGGCCCTGCGGGAGAAGAACGTCCCTATCGATTTCGTTGGCGGCGCCTCGATGGGCGCGGTGATCGCCGCCGGCGTCGCCATGGGCTGGGACGAGGCGGAGATGGACGCCCGAATCCGCGCCGCCTTCGTCGACTCCAGCCCGCTGGACGACATCGCCTTTCCGCTGATCGCCATGACCCTGGGCGAGAAGGTTCGCCACCGCCTGCGGGACCATTTCGAGGAGGTCGATATCGCCGACCTCTGGCTGCCCTTCTTCTGCGTGTCATCGAACCTGACGACGGGCGCTTACCACCTGCACCGGATGGGCGTGCTGCGCACGGCGCTGCGGGCGACCATCGCCCTGCCCGGCGTCATGCCGCCGGCTATCGACGGCGATGACGTTCTGGTCGATGGCGCGATCATGAAGAACTTCCCGACCGACGTGATGCGATCGATGCATCTGGGGCCGGTGGTCGGGGTGGACGTCACCCGGGGCCGCAGCATCAACGCCGACGATGTCGCCCGCCCCTCTTCCGTCTGGCGCTGGATCCTCTCCGGCGACTGGCGGAAGGGGCCGCCGATCGTGGCTCTGCTGATGCGTACCGCTACCGTTTCGACGGGTCGCGAGATCACCGCCTCGCGCCAGGCCACCGACCTGCTGATCCTGCCCAATGTCGAGGGCGTCGACCTGCGTGACTGGAAGGCCTACGACCCGACCATTGCGCTCGGCCACAGTGCGGCGCTGCAGGCCCTGGATATGCTGGATCGCCCTGTGACCGAACTGCGGCGGCGCCGCTAGCGTCGGCTTGCGACGATGAACATCCGCGGAAACGGGAACAGGGTGACGCCGTCATCCCGGGCCGGAAACGCCTGCGCCAGTCCTGTCCGGACCGCCGCCAGGAACGCCTCCCGCAGCGCCGGATCCGTGAGGACGTCGAGATAGGGCCGCAGCCCCGTGCCGCGCATCCACTCGAGGACGGGATCATCCCCCTCCAGAGCGTGCAGGTAGGTGGTGGTCCAAAGGTCGATCTCACCGCACATCGGGGCCAGCCAGCCGTAGTAGTCGTCCAGCGACGGTGTTGGGCGAATGACCCGCGCCGAGGCGGTCAGCGATGCCCAGGGCCCCTCCTCGGCCGTCTCGCGCAGGATGCGGTGATGCTCCGTCTCGAACGCCATCGGCATCTGGCATGCGAAGACCCCGCCGCTCGCCAGCCCGCCCGCCAGGCGCGGGAACAGCGTCGGATGATCCGGCAGCCACTGCAGTGCGGCGTTGCTGAACAGCAGGTCCGGCGCCCTGTCCGGGGCCCAGTCCTCGACCCCGCCCAGCACCCAGTCGACGTCGGCGGCGCGGCGGCGGGCGGCCGCCAGCATGTCGGAGCTCGAATCGAGGCCGTGAACCCTGGCCCCCGGATGCCGGGCGGACAGCAGCGCGGCGTGCTCGCCGGTCCCGCAGCCCAGATCCCAGATCTCGTTGAAGTCATGCGGCGGGATCTGGACCATCAGATCCAGGGCGGGACGGTCGCGGTAGGTCCTGTACCGCTCGTAGACGTCGGGATCCCAACTCGGCATGAACCTCGCCTACACCGGTTTGCACCGGCCGGTCATCGTGCATTCATGCGCGGACTGCCAAAAGACCGCCACGCATCCTACGCAAGACACAGGCCCATGAAGACGATCCGCATCCTCGCCTCGCTCGCCGCCGCCGGCCTGCTCGCCGCCCCCGCCGTGGCCCAGGAAACGTCCACGATCCAGCCGGGATGGTGGGAGAGCACCAACACGCTCAACTTCGTCATCAGGGACGTCGACCGGGAACGCCGCTGCATCACGCCCGCCGACGTGGACAAGGTGATGTCCGGCCGGATCAACCGCCACTACACCTGCACCTATCCCGAAAAGCGGGTGGCCGGCGGCAAGATGTATTTCAAGGGGACCTGCGTCGACAAACGCGGCCGCACCGTCGCGGTGACGGCCACAGGGACCTATTCCCCGACCGCCTTCACCCTCAACGCCAGCCTGTCCGGCAAGGTCGCCGGGGTGCCGGTCTCGGCCACCGCGAGCACCAGCGCCAAACGCCTGGGGGATGATTGCCCGGCGCAGGTCCAGAAGCTGAAGTGACCTGAAAACCGCACCTGACGGGGCGTTTGCACGAGCCTGTGGTTCAGGGCTTTCCGATTCGGAGAACCGCACCCATGCTGAAGGTCCTGTTCAACAGCTGAAAGGAGGTGACCACGTGTCTCATCGTATGAGCCCTCGGTCGCAATGCATGACCCGGTCTTCCGCCATGGCGGAGGTCGGCGCCTGATCAGCGCCAAGTGTTGAGCCGCGCGACCGCGGCATGACGATGGAAAGGCCGTCCGGGCGCCCGGGCGGCCTTTCGCATGTCAGGAGGCCGGACCGGCGGCTATCCGCCCACCAGCTCGCGGCCGATCAGGAACCGGCGGATCTCATTGGTGCCCGCGCCGATGTCGTACAGCTTCGCATCGCGCAGGTAGCGCTCGACCGGCCACTCCTTGGTGTAGCCGGCGCCGCCCAGGGCCTGGATGGCCTGGTTGGCGACCGTCATGGCGTTCTCGCTGGCCAGCAGGATGGCGCCGGCGGCGTCGAAGCGGGTGGTCTTGCCGGCGTCGCAGGCCCGGGCGACCGCGTAGACGTAGGCGCGGGCCGAATTCAGGGCGACGTACATGTCCGCCACCTTGCCCTGCATCAGCTGGAACGATCCGATCGGCTTGCCAAACTGCTTCCGGTCGCGGACGTAGGGCAGCACGACGTCCAGGCAGGCCTGCATGATGCCCAGCGGGCCCGCGGCCAGGACGGCGCGCTCGTAGTCTAGGCCGCTCATCAGCACCCCGACGCCGCCGTTCTCAGGCCCCATGATGTTCTCTTCCGGGACCTCGCAGTCCTCGAACACCAGTTCCGCGGTATCGCTGCCGCGCATCCCCATCTTGTCGAGCTTCTTCGAAACGCTGAAGCCCTTCATCCCCTTCTCGATCAGGAAGGCGGTGATGCCGCGGCTCCCCTCCCCCGGGCTGGTCTTGGCGTAGACCACGAGGGTGTCGGCGTGCGGCGCGTTGGTGATCCAGAACTTCGTCCCGTTCAGCACGAACCGATCGCCCTTGCGGTCGGCGCGCAGCGTCATGGAGACGACATCCGAGCCGGCCCCCGCTTCGCTCATCGCCAGCGATCCGACATGCTCGCCGCTGATCAGCTTCGGCAGATAGCGCGCCTTCTGCTCAGGCGTCGCCCAGCGGCGGATCTGGTTGATGCAGAGGTTCGAGTGGGCGCCATAGCTCAGCCCGATCGCGGCGGAGACGCGGGAGACCTCCTCCATCGCCACCACATGCTCCAGGTACCCCAGGCCCAGGCCGCCGAACTCTTCCTCGACCGTGATGCCGTGCAGGCCGAGCTGGCCCATCTCGGGCCAGAGTTCGCGGGGGAAATGGTTGTCGCGGTCAATCTCGGCCGCCATCGGCGCGATGCGGTCAGCGGCGAAACGGGCGGTGGTTTCGCGAATGGCGTCGGCGGTCTCACCGAGGCCGAATTCCATGGAAGGTCCGGTCATGGAGGGGGAATTAGCACGCCAACCGCGGGGCGGCACGCATGATCATTGCAGAATCCTGACGCAAGAACGCCCCGCGGACCGCCCGATCCGCGGGGCGCGCCGGCTCCCCCAAGCCGGCTGCACTGACGTCAGGCCTGCGCCTGTTCGTCGGTCTCGGCGGCGTCCTCGTCCTCATCGTCGAACGGGGCGTCGAACATGTTCTTCAGCAGACGCCAGGCGGCGAAGCCGGCCATGCCGATGCCGCTCAGGCCGACGCCCCAGCTGACCACCAGCGGGTTCAGCAGACCCTCGCCGCCCTGGGCGTTGAGCCCCCAGGCGACGCCGCCGGCGAACAGCGCCATGCCGCCCAGCCCGAGACCGACGAGCGGCAGGCCCTGGAAGCGGGCCGGCTCGGTGGGCGCATCGAAGGTGAAGTCGGCGTCGAGCTCGGCCATCTCGTCCTCGCGGACGAGGCGGCGGATGTAGTCTTCATTGACCAGGGGCCGGGTCGCTCCGCCCTGATGGACGGGCTCGGCGAAGGTGACGTCGAAGAGTCCCGGGGCCGATTCGTTGGCGGGCTCCGGCAGGTCGATGCGGAAGGCGTCGTCCTGCACGGTCTCCACGGACACTTCCGGAGCCGGGGTCAGGGTGAAGCCGACATCGCCATTGACGACGGCGAGCACAGGCCCGGGCGTCGACGTCGGCTCCGGCTGCGGCAGCTCGACGACGGTCATCGTCGGGGCTTCGACCGGCTCCGCCTCGGGTTCGGGCTCCGGCACTGGCAGAGCATTGGCGACCGTGACGATCTCGAGCGGCGCGTCGGCCAGGGGCGCATCCGGCGCGTCCTCGGCGATCACCGGGGGCGGCGCCGGCTCAAGATCACGCAGCGCATAGATCTGGGCCACCGGCGCGGCCGCCGCGGTGTCGGGCAGCAGCTGCTCAAGAGCGGCGCCCACACCGGCCGCGGCGATTTCGGTCGCCAGGGGCGCGGTGTCCGGCCCGACGGGAGGAGCCGTCGGCCGGGGGGCGTCGGTGTCGTCTCGTTCGACGACGACCTTGTCGTCTACGGTCGAGGTCTTGAGAGCAGTGGGCGTCTCACGCGGGCTGGCGGCGACCACATCGTAGTCGACACGGGGGCGCAGCACTGGCGAGGGCGCGGGGATCCAGCCGTTGGAGGGCGTCAGGAACAGCGTCTTCTCCGCCGAGCGACGGCGGACCAGGGCATCGATCACGATCCGCTCGCCCTCGAAGTCGGCCTTGCGCCACATCTCCATGGCGCAGGCGGCCTGCAGGAGCTGGCCCTCGTTGACCCGGCGCAGCACCGAAGAGCGGCGGAAGTTGTCCACCCCGACGTTGAAGGCGAAGCAGCACAGGGCGTCGAACTGGTTCTGGGTCAGCGGCGTGTAGCTGTGCTCGTTGACCGCGTGGGCGACGTTGATGAGATCGTACATCAACAGGGCTTCGGCGTCGGCTTCGGAGACCTCCGCGCCCTCGCGGGCGGTCAGGGTGTGGCCGTAGCCGATCGTCCAGCGTCCATCGGGAAGCTGGGCAGCCTTGCGTCGATAGCCTTCGAACGACTTGATCAGTTCGATGGCGGCGCGTGAGACCTGGTGGCGGGATTTCATCGGCCTGTTGACCCGGAATGAGACAGATAGGGTTGCGTTCCAACCCACTCCCGCAAGAGGGATGCCGAACCGGAGTTGAACTCCCTCTGAACGGGAATGCGCGTGCGGCCGGAACCGGCGAGCGGCGGGTCAGAGAAGGATGAGCGCGGCCAGTCCGAGGAAGGACAGGAAACCCATGAAATCGGTCACGAAGGTGACGAAGACCGAAGACGACACCGCGGGGTCGCGTTCCAGGCGGTCCAGGGCGAGCGGCACCAGAATGCCGGCCAGGGCAGCCATGAACAGATTGATGACCAGCGCCAGCCCGATGGTCAAGCAGAGCATAGGGTCGCGGAAGAAGACATAGGTCGCCGCGCCCATGATCACCGCCAGAACGCCGCCGTTGACCAGGCCGACCGCCATCTCGCGCAGGATGATGCGCACGGCGTTCGAGGCGTTCAGCTCGCGGCTGGCCAGCGCGCGGACGGCGACGGCCAGGGTCTGGGTCCCGGCATTGCCGCCCAGAGAGGCGACGACCGGCATCAGGATGGCGAGGGTGACCAGCTTGGCGATCTCGGCCTGGAAGGCGCCGATGACGCTGGCGGCGGCGGCGGCGGTCAGGGTGTTGACCACCAGCCACGGCAGACGTGACCGGGCCACGTCCCAGACGCCGGCGTCGCGACCGGCGTCTGACACGCCGGCGAGGGCCAGAATGTCTTCCTCGCCTTCGTCCTGGATGACGCCGACGATGTCGTCGACGGTGATCTGGCCGACCAGCCGGCCGCCGGCGTCGACGACCGGGGCGCTGATCAGGTGATACTTGTTGAAGGTATAGCCGACCTCTTCCTGGTCCATGTCGACGGTGATCTCGGTCACCGGCCCCATGATCTCGGCCAGACTGGTCTCACGCCTGGCCCGCAGGAGTTGACTGATCGCCGCGGCGCCGATCGGGCGGTAGGCGGGATCTACGATGTAGACGTCGAAGAACAGCTCTGGCAGCTCGTCGCCGGCGCTGCGGACATGATCGATGGTCTGGCCAACAGTCCAGAACTGCGGCGCGGCCAGCACCTCGCGCTGCATCAGGCGGCCGGCGGTCTCGTCCTCGTAGGCGAGGGTCTGCTCGATGGCGGCGCGGTCGGTCTCGTCCATCGCCGCGAGCACCTGGGCGCGCTTCTCGCCCTCCAGGTCGTCGACGACGTCGGCGGCGTCATCCGAATCAAGTTCCTCGAGCGCCCGGGCCAGGGCGGTCGGGGTTACGGTGTCGAGCACCTCCTCGCGGAGGTTCTCGTCCAGCTCCGACAGCACCTCGGCGAGCGTCTCGGAGTCGAGGCAGGGGATGATCTCTTCGCGGTAGTCGGCGTTGAGGAACCCCATCAGGTCGGCGACGTCCTCGGAACGCAGCGCCCCGACGAGCTCACGCAGACGCTCGGCGTCGCCGCGGTCAGCGGCGTCGATCACCATGTCGACGTATTCGGGGTTGAGGGCGTAGTCGTCGCCGAGGGCGAGATCTTCGAGGTCCTCCGGGCGCTCACCGTCTTCGGCGAAGCGCCCGTGGGATTTGCCCCTCTCGTTCAGGTCGGCGTCTTCCCGGGTCATGTCGGGGCCTCCTGTACGAGTTGTGGAGCCTGGATAGCCCAGACACCTGATTCATCCCGTTTCGCCAAGGCGCAACCGGACGGCCCCTTTCTGTTCATGGCCGGGCATGGCCATCTCACTCACGGCTTGTCCCGCAGAGCTCCGAAGGAGCGAAGCAGGATGGTGCGGTCGAGAA
This sequence comes from Caulobacteraceae bacterium, assembly GCA_027487945.1. Classification (GTDB taxonomy): domain Bacteria; phylum Pseudomonadota; class Alphaproteobacteria; order Caulobacterales; family Caulobacteraceae; genus Caulobacter. The sequence continues at coordinate 26,789 of JAIYCQ010000039.1, read as the reverse complement.
GACTCGAACTTCCACTCCGGTTAAGGAACAGCGACCTCAACGCTGCGCGTCTACCAATTCCGCCACGACCGCCCGTGGTGAGGCGCGGGGGTTAGCAAAAGCCGGACGCGATGGGAAGAGCCGTGTTGCGCCGCGTGTCAGTGGCGCGCCATTCGTCGCGCCTTCACAAGACAGGTTGGCGGAATCCTCCGCCTCCCCTAGAACACCGGCTCATGACGACATCGGCTCCGGGTATCGACGAGGTCCGCGCACGGACCTTCCCCTTTCCGCGCCGCCATTTCCTTTCCGCGCTGGATCTGAACGTCGTCGAGGCGAACGCCCTGCTCGACCTTGCCGACACCTTCGTCGACCTGAATCGCCAGACCACCAAGAAGCTGGACCTGCTCAAGGGCCGCACCCTGGTGAACATGTTCTTCGAGAACTCGACCCGTACCCAGGCCAGCTTCGAGCTGGCGGGCAAGCGCCTCGGCGCGGACACGATGAACATGAGCGTCAAGACCTCGTCGGTGGCCAAGGGCGAAACGCTGATCGACACGGCGGTGACGCTCAACGCCATGCGACCGGACCTGCTCGTCGTGCGCCACGCCTCATCCGGCGCCGCAGCGCTGCTGGCCCAGAAGGTCGGCTGCAGCGTGATCAACGCCGGTGACGGCCAGCATGAGCACCCGACCCAGGCGCTGCTGGACGCCCTGTCGATGCGCCGCGCCTTCGGCGGGCTCGCCGGCCTGACCGTCGCGATCTGCGGCGACGTGATGCACAGCCGGGTGGCCCGCTCGAACGTGAACCTGCTTGGCGTGCTGGGAGCCGAGGTGCGGCTGGTCGGACCGCCGACGCTGATCCCGGCCGGCGCCGACCGTTGGGGCGCGACCGTGTTCCACGACCTGGCGAAGGGCATTGCCGGGGCCGACGTGGTGATGATGCTGCGCCTGCAGCTGGAGCGGATGCAGGGGGCGCTCGTCCCCTCGACCCGCGAGTATTTCCGCTACTGGGGCCTCGACCGGGAAAAGCTGAAGGGCGCCGCCGACCGCGTGCGGGTCATGCATCCCGGGCCCATGAACCGGGGCGTGGAGATCGATTCGGATGTGGCCGACGATCCGGCGATCAGCCTGATCCAGGACCAGGTCGAGATGGGCGTCGCCGCCCGCATGGCCGTGCTGGCCTCTCTCTCCGCGCGACTGGACAACGACCGATGAGCCGCGCCCGCCCCATCGCCTTCACCAACGCCCGCATCGTCGATCCGGAGACCGGCTACGATGGCCCCGGCGCGCTGGTGGTGTCCGGCGGCGTCATCGCCGACATCGCCCGCGGGCGGGACTTCGCGGATCTGTCGTCGGACGTCCGGGTCATCGACTGCAACGGCGGCATGCTGGCCCCGGGCCTTGTCGACCTGCGGGTCAAGACCGGCGAACCGGGAGCCGAGACCAAGGAGACCCTGCGGTCGGCCGCCCAGGCCGCCGCAGCCGGGGGCGTGACCTCGATCGTCGTGCAACCGGACACAGACCCGGCCGTGGACGATCCCTCGGTCGTCGACTTCATCCTGCGCCGGGCCCAGGACATCGATAGCTGTCACATCCACGCCGCCGGAGCCGCCACCAAGGGTCTGCGCGGCGAACAGATGGCCGAGATCGGCCTGATGCGCGACGCCGGCGCCCGGTACATCACGGACGTCGACCGGCCGATCATCGACTCCAAGGTCATGCGGCGCATCCTGTCCTACGCGGCCGCCTTCGGCATGGCGCTTGCGCATCGGCCGCAGGATCCCTGGCTCAGCAAGGGGGCCGCCGCCACGGAGGGCGAGTTCGCCTCGCGCATGGGCCTGCCCGCGGCGCCGGCCGCATCCGAGCGAATCGGGCTGGAGCGCGACCTGGCGCTGGCGGAACTGTCGGGCGGGCGGCTGCTCGTCGACCAGATCACCTGCGGGGCGGCGCTCGAAGCCCTGGCGCGCGCCAAGGGCCGGGGCGTCAACGCCGTGGCGACAGCCTCGATCAACCATCTGAGCTTCAACGAGCTCGACATCGGCGACTACCGCACCTTCGCCCGTATGGACCCGCCGCTCCGGGCCGAAGACGACCGTCAGGCGTTGATCGAGGCCCTGGCCAGCGGCCTCGTCGACATCGTCGTCTCGGCCCATGCTCCCGCCCCGGCCGAGGACAAGCGCCTGCCCTTCGACGAGGCCACGCCCGGCGGGGTTGGTCTGGAGACCCTGCTGCCGGCCCTGCTGTCTCTGCACCATGACGGCCGAATTCCGCTCGTCGATCTGATGCGCACCGTCACCCTGGCGCCGGCTCGCTTCCTCGGCCTGTCGACCGGCCGCCTCGCCTCCGGCGCCCCGGCCGACCTCGTGCTGTGCGACCTCGACGCGCCGGTCATCATCGACGCCGACAAGCTGGTGTCGAAGTCCAAGAACTCGCCCTTCGACGGCCGCCGCCTGCAGGGCCAGGTCGTCATGACCGTCTGCGGCGGCCAGATCGTCCATCGGCTGGCGGAGTAGGCGGTCGGGATTTGCGCCCGGCGGCCTCGCCAGCGATGATCTCGCATCTTCGCCTCCCGGCGTTGAGCGAGTTCCATAACAACAACTTTTGCGATATTAGAGGCGGGACATGGAAGATCTGGCGCAAACCGTCTGGCTGACGCTCGGGCTGATCGTCGTTGGGGGCTACCTCCTCGGCTCGATCCCGTTCGGCATGATCGCCACCCGCCTCGGCGGCGCGGGGGACATCCGCAAGATCGGCTCGGGCAACATCGGGGCGACCAACGTCCTGCGTTCGGGCCGCAAGGATCTGGCCGCCATCACCCTGATCGGCGACGCCGGCAAGGGCGTGGTCGCGGTGCTGCTGGCCCGCTGGCTGACCAATGACACGCCCGCGATGGTCGCCATCGCCGGCGGCGCAGCCTTCGTCGGCCACCTGTTCCCGGTCTGGCTGAAGTTCAACGGCGGCAAGGGGGTGGCCACCTTCTACGGCGTGCTGCTGACCGCCGCCTGGCCTGTGGGCGTGCTGGCCGCCCTGACCTGGCTGGCGATGGCGGCGCTGTTCCGTATCTCATCCCTGGCGGCCCTGACCGCCGCCGCCCTGGCGCCGCTGTTCGCCTTCGCGACGGACCAGCCCTATCCGATGGTCCTGCTGTCGGCCTTCATGGCCGTGCTGATCTACATCCGGCATCATCAGAACATCGCCCGCCTGCTCAAGGGGCAGGAGCCGAAGATCGGGGCGAAGAAGGACGCCGCCCAGACCGTCGAGACGCCGTGACGGCCGCGCCACCGACCGACGAAGAGCGTCTCGCCTGGCTGCGTCTGGCCAGAACGCCCAACGTCGGACCGGTGGCCTTCGATCATCTGCTGAACCGCTTCGGCTCAGCCGCCGGGGCGCTGGACGCCCTGCCCCGGCTGGTCCAGCGCGGCGTCGTCCCACGCCCCCCCTCCATCGAGGAGGCGAGGCGCGAACTCGAAACAGGCGACCGGGTCGGGGCCCGACTGATCCTGACCTGCGAGCCCGGCTTCCCGCGTCTGCTGGCCGCAGTTGACCCACCCCCGCCGCTGATATGGGTGATCGGCGATGCGGAAATGCTGTCGCGACCGGCCGTCGGGGTTGTGGGCGCGCGTGTCGCCTCCGCCGCCGGCCAGCGTTTCGCCAGGACCCTGGCCCTCGACCTCGGCAAGGCGGGGCTGGTTGTCGTCTCGGGGCTGGCGCGCGGCATCGACGGGGCGGCGCACGAAGGAGCTCTGCAGACCGGGACGGTGGCCGTGCTGGGCGGGGGCGTCGCCGATATCTATCCCCCGGAGCATGCAGGCCTGCACGCCCGCATCGCCGAGCAAGGGGTTATCGTCTCCGAGAGCCCACCGGACCACCGCGCCCAGGCCCGCGACTTCCCGCGCCGCAACCGCCTGATCAGCGGCCTGTCACGGGCCGTGGTCGTCGTCGAGGCCGAGCTGAAGTCCGGCTCGCTGATCACCGCCCGCCTCGCCGCGGAACAGGGGCGCGAGGTGCTGGCCGTGCCCGGCTCGCCGCTGGATCCCCGGGCGCGCGGAACCAACGATCTGCTGCGACAGGGCGCCGCCGTCTGCGAGAGCGTGGACGACGTGCTCCGGGTGCTGGAGGGGCTGGGCGGCCTGTGCGAGCCTGAACGCCGGACCTGGCGCGGCCCCGTCGCCGCCGAGCCGGACGAAGCGCTGCAGGACAGCCTGGCCGATCTGCTGTCGCCCACGCCCGTCTCGCCCGACGATCTGGTCCGCGCGGCCGGCGCCCCGGCGCCGGCGGTGTTCGCCGCCCTTGTGGAGCTCTCGCTGGCCGGGCGCGCGGTGTTCGGCCACGACGGCATGGTGGCCAGGGGCTGACCAGCAAAAAGGCGACCCTTTCGGATCGCCTTTCGCCGCTTCAACTGAACCGCGCAGGCTCCTACCGGAAACCTGGAAGCATCGCGGGGCCCCACGCCCTGACGGATCGTTTCCGATCCGTCGTCGAGCGCACTATCGGGCCCGATCTTTTGACGCGCAACGCGCCAAAACGCTTTCGCCGCATTTCCGCCGCCGCCTGTGTTCGGCAAACCACGGCGCCGCGTGGCGCCGAATGGTCACAATCACGGCTTGGGACGGCCATATGGGCGAGCGAGAGTGAACTGTCGGTCGATCGCATCCGGTGCGGATCCTGAACAGCCCCCCCAGCCCCTCCGTATCGGGCGCCGGTCGGCCGACACCCTCCCCCGTCTCTTCGGTCCGGTTCGCGGCGCGCCCTCGGCGCACCGACCCCGGATACGCGCCGGCTGCAGGGCGCCGCGCGGCGATTCGGGATGGACGAAACCGCGCCAAGTTGACATTGCCCCCGCCCCGCCCCCACTTTCCGCGCTCGCTCGGCAGGCGATACCGCCCGCCGACACTCCTGATCATTCCCGGAAAAGCATGCACGTCGTCGTCGTCGAGAGCCCGGCCAAGGCCAAGACCATCAACAAGTACCTGGGCTCGGGCTATAAGGTTCTCGCCTCCTACGGCCACGTCCGCGACCTGCCCTCCAAGGACGGATCGGTCAAACCCGACGACGACTTTTCCATGAGCTGGGAGGTCGACGCCAAGTCGGCCAAGCGCATCAGTGACATCGTCGACGCCGTGAAGGGCGCCGACACCCTCTTCCTGGCGACCGACCCCGATCGCGAGGGTGAGGCGATCAGCTGGCACCTGCTGGAAGTCCTGCAGAAGAAGAAGGCGCTGAAGGACGTAAAGGTCCAGCGCGCGACCTTCAACGCCATCACGAAGACGGCCGTGCTCGACGCCATCGCCCATCCGCGCCAGATCGACATGGAACTGGTCGAGGCCTACCTGGCTCGTCGGGCGCTCGACTATCTCGTCGGCTTCACCCTCTCGCCGGTCCTGTGGCGCAAGCTGCCGGGCAGCCGCTCGGCCGGCCGTGTACAGTCGGTCAGCCTTCGCCTGATCGTCGACCGCGAGCTCGAGATCGAGCGCTTCCGGACCCAGGAATACTGGACGGTCGAGGCCGACGTCGCCGCCGGCGCCGATCCCTTCCTCGCCCGGCTGGTCAAGCACGAAGGCAAGAAGCTCACCAAGTTCGATCTCGGCAACGAAGGCTCGGCCCAGGCCGCCCAGACGGCAGTCCAGGCCGCGACCTTCAGGGTGCACTCGGTCGAGAAGAAGCCGGCCAAGCGCACCCCGCCGCCGCCCTTCACCACCTCGACCCTCCAGCAGGAAGCCTCGCGCAAGCTCGGATTCTCGGCGCAACGCACCATGCAGGCGGCGCAGAAGCTGTACGAGGGCATCGACATCGGCGGCGAGACCGTCGGCCTGATCACCTACATGCGGACCGACGGCGTCCAGTCTGCGCCCGAGGCGCTGGATGAAGCCCGCAGGGTCATCGGCGGCCTCTACGGCAAGGACTACGTCCCAGAGACGGCACGCCACTACAAGTCCAAGGCCAAAAACGCCCAGGAGGCCCACGAGGCCATCCGCCCGACCTCGCTGGAGCGCAATCCCGGCTCCCTGCGCCTGGAGAGCGACCTGGGACGTCTGTATGAGCTGATCTGGAAGCGGATGATCGCCTCGCAGATGGAAGCGGCGCGGATCGAGAAGACTACGGTCGAGATCGAGAGTAGCGACGGCCAGACAGGCCTGCGCGCCACCGGACAGGTGATCCAGTTCCCCGGCTACCTCGCCGTCTATGAGGAAGGCCGCGATGACGCTGAGGACGAGGACAGCGCCCGTCTGCCGGTGATCAACGAGGGCGCCGACGCCCGCGTGCTCCGCGCCAGGGCCGACCAGCACTTCACCGAACCGCCCCCGCGCTATTCGGAAGCCAGCCTGGTCAAGAAGATGGAGGAGCTCGGCATCGGCCGGCCCTCGACCTATGCCTCGATCCTGACCGTGCTGCGCGACCGCGCCTATGTCCGCGTCGAGAAGCAGCGCTTCATCCCCGAGGACAAGGGCCGGCTGGTCACCGCCTTCCTGGAAGAATTCTTCAAGCGCTACGTGGAGTACGACTTCACCGCCGCCCTGGAGGAAAAGCTCGACCTCGTTTCCGACGGCAAGCTCGACTGGAAGGAGTTCCTGCGCGACTTCTGGAAGGACTTCCACGCCGCGGTCGGCGAGATCGCCGAGCTGCGGGTCACCCACGTGCTGGACGCCCTCAACGAGGCCCTGGGGCCGCACATCTTCCCCGCCAAGGCCGACGGGTCCGACCCGCGCCTCTGCCCGACCTGCAACGTCGGCCAGCTGAGCCTCAAGACCGGCAAGTTCGGCGCCTTCATCGGCTGCTCCAACTATCCCGAATGCCGTTTCACCCGCCCGATCGCCCAGCCGGACGGCGAAGGCGAAGCGGTCGACGGCGACCGGGAGCTGGGTGTGAACCCAAGGAACGGCCAAGCGGTGTGGCTCAAGAACGGCCGCTTCGGCCACTACGTCGAGGAAGCCCCGGCCGAGGGCGAAAAGCCCAAGCGCTCCAGCCTGCCCAAGGGCTGGCCGCCGGCAGCGATGGATATCGACAAGGCGCTGCGCCTGCTGGAGCTGCCCCGCGAGGTCGGGCTGCACCCGGAGGACGGCAAGCCGATCACCGCGGGCCTCGGTCGCTACGGGCCGTTCGTGCTGCACGAGGGAACCTACGCCAACCTCGAGAGCATCGATGAGGTGTTCGAGGTCGGCCTCAACCGCGCCGTGACCGTCCTGGCCGAGAAGCGGGCCGGCGGCGGCAAGGGCGGCCGGGCCACGGCCGCCGCGCTCAAGGACCTGGGCGCGCACCCCGAGGACGGCAAGCCGGTCAAGATCCTGTCCGGACGCTTCGGCCCCTACATCAAGCATGGCGACATCAACGCCAACGTGCCGCGCGGCAAGGAGCCGACGGAGGTGACGCTGGAAGAAGCCGTGGCGCTGCTCGCCGAACGCGCGGCCAAGGGCGGCGGCGGCAAGAAAAAGCCGGCGAAGAAGGCCGCGGCGCCCAAGGCCAAGGCCGAGAAAGCCCCGGCCGCCGCAAAGAAGACGCCGGCCGTGAAGAAGAAGGCCCCCGCGAAGTCGGCCAAGGCGAAGGCGGCGGCGGAGTAGCCCTCCCCCGCGGGCCCTTGCCTCGCCCGGCGGCTTGGCCGCATACCCCTTCGTTCCCGAATCGTTCGATGCTGTCGCTTAAATGACTTCCTCTGCCCTTCCCCTGTTCGGCGATGACGATGACGCGCTGAAGCCCGTGCTGACTGCGGCGCAGGCGCCGCGCCCCGACGCCGGAACCCAGGCGCCCGCCAAGGCCGCCGAGCGCGCGGCGCCGGCGCCGACCGGCGCCTACGACGCCAGCGCCATCGAGGTGCTGGAAGGGCTCGAGCCGGTCCGCATGCGGCCGGGCATGTACATCGGCGGCACCGACGAGCGGGCGCTGCACCATCTGTTCGCCGAGGTCCTGGACAACTCGATGGACGAGGCCGTCGCCGGCCATGCCAGAACCATCGAGGTCTCCCTTGACGCCGACGGCTACCTGACGGTCAAGGACGACGGCCGCGGCATGCCTGTGGACCCGCACCCCAAGCACCCGGGCAAGTCGGCGCTGGAGGTGATCATGACCGTCCTCCACGCGGGCGGTAAGTTCAGCGGCAAGGCCTACGAGACCTCCGGCGGCCTGCACGGCGTCGGCGCCTCGGTCGTCAACGCCCTGTCCTCCGAGCTGGAGGTCACCGTCTGGCGCGACGGCTTCGAGCATCGTCAGGCCTTCTCGCGCGGCAAGCCGGTCGGCGGCCTCCAGCAGGTCGGTCCGTCCCGCAAAAAGGGCACGCAGGTCCGGTTCCTGCCGGACACCCAGATCTTCGGGGACAACCTGGTCTTCAAGCCGGCGCGGCTCTACCGGATGGCGCGATCAAAGGCCTATCTGTTCCGCGGCGTGCAGATCAAATGGTCCTGCGACCCCTCGCGCATCCACGACCAGACGCCTCCGGAAGCGGCGTTCCACTTCCCCAACGGCCTGGCCGACTTTCTGTCCGAGCGGACCAAGGGCGCTGCCACCGTCACAGAAGCCGCCTTCAGCGGCCGAATCGAGCGAACCGGCGAGGCGGGCGCAGTCGAATGGGCCGTGACCTGGACGCCGCAGGGGTTCGGCGAGGCAGACGGCTTCATGCAGTCCTACTGCAACACCGTCCCCACGCCCGAGGGCGGCACGCACGAGGCCGGCTTCCGCGCCGCCCTGACCAAGGGGCTGAAAGCCTATGCCGAGATGGCGGGGGAGAAGCGCGCCGGGATCATTACCGCCGACGACGTTATCGCCAACGCCGGCGCCCTGATCAGTGTCTTCATCCGCAATCCGGAGTTTCAGGGTCAGACGAAGGAGCGGCTGTCCTCGACCGACGCCCAGCGGCTGGTCGAGACCGCGCTGCGCGATCCGTTCGATCACTGGCTCACCGCCTCGCCCAAGGCCGCGCGCGCGCTCCTCGACTTCGTGGTCGAGCGGGCGGAGGAGCGGCTCAAGCGGCGCAAGGACAAGGAAGTCTCCCGCGCCTCGGCGACCCGGAAGCTGCGCCTGCCGGGCAAGCTGGCCGACTGTTCCGGCACGGCGATGGACGGCAGCGAACTGTTCCTGGTCGAAGGAGACAGCGCCGGCGGCTCGGCCAAACAGGCGCGTGACCGCCGCACCCAGGCCATCCTGCCCCTGCGCGGCAAGATCCTGAACGTGGCCAGCGCCACCGGCGACAAGCTGATGGGCAACAAGGAGCTGGCCGACCTGATGCTGGCGCTCGGTGTGCAGGGCGGCGCCAAGTACCGCGAGGACGATCTTCGCTACGACCGCATCATCATCATGACCGACGCCGACGTCGACGGCGCCCACATCGCGTCCCTGCTGATCACCTTCTTCTACCGGACGATGCCGGCCATGGTCCGGGGCGGGAAACTGTTTCTGGCCATGCCGCCGCTCTACCGGATCAGTGACGGCAAGACATCGCTCTATGCCCGCGACGACGCCCACAAGGACGAGCTGCTGGCCACAGCCTTCAAGGGCAAGAAGCCGGAGATCGGCCGCTTCAAGGGTCTGGGCGAGATGATGCCGGCCCAGCTCAAGGAAACCACCATGGACCCGGCGAAGCGGACGCTGGCCCGGGTGACCCTGCCGGGCGACGAAAGCGACGTCGAGGACCTGGTCGAGACCCTCATGGGCAGAAAGCCGGAGCTCCGGTTCCGCTTCATCCAGGAAAACGCCGAGTTCGCGGCGGCCGACGTCGATATCTGATCAGTCGGCCGAGCCGCCAGGCGCCCGCCGCGGTAGCCGAAGAGCTCTGGCCTTCCGACCGGAACGTCCGAGCCTCTGGCGGGTTATCGCCAGACGTTGGCGCCCCTCGGGTGCGCCGGACGGCGTCTCGACGGGGCCCCTGTATGCTCGACATCAACCTGGAATGTCCGCCTCACGGGAAGGGGGAAGGCCCACCGCTGCCGCACCGCCCCCAGTCGGCCCTGTTCCTCGATCTGGACGGCACCCTTGCGCCGATCGAGGCGACGCCGGGCGCGGTCGGGCCGGACCGTGACCGGACACGGCTGCTGCGCCGGCTGGTGGAGCGGTTCAACGGCCGTGTCGCGATCCTCAGCGGTCGCTCCATCGCCGAGGTCGACCGCATCCTGCAGGGCGCCGTCGTCAGTGTCGCCGGCGTGCACGGCCTCGAACGCCGGAGCTCGCGCGGTGACGTCACCGGCGTGCAATCCGACCCGGCGCTGGAGCGCGTGGCGGAGACCCTGGAGTGCTTCGCAAAAGGCCAGCGCGGCTTGCTGGTGGAGAACAAGGGCCGGTCGGTCGCCCTTCACTACCGGGCCCATCCGCCGGCGGAGGAGGCCTGCCTCGATATCGGTCGCCGGCTTGCCGCTGTGCATGGTCTGCAGATCCAGGAGGGGCGAATGGTGATCGAGCTCCGCACCCCCGGGCCGGACAAGGGCGGGAGCCTTGAGCTGTTCATGGCCGCCAAACCATTCGCCGGGGCCATCCCGATCATGGTCGGCGACGACCTGACTGACGAGCACGCCTTCAGGACGGCCGAGGCCCTCGGGGGCTGGAGCGTCCTGGTTGGCGATCCGCGTCCTTCAGCGGCCCTGTACCGCCTGCCTGACCCTGCCGCCGTCCTGGCCTGGCTGGAGCAGGCCGCCGCATGAGTCGCCTGATCGTCGTCTCCAACCGCGTCAGCCTGCCCCGCGAAGCCGGGGCAGCCTCGGTCGGCGGCCTGTCCGCCGCGATCGGCGCCGCGCTGCGTGAACATCATGGCGTCTGGTTCGGATGGAGCGGCGAGACAACGGCCCAATACACCGGCCAGATCGCCATGGAGCGCGTCGGCGAGGTCACGCTGGCCCGGGTGGATCTCGAGCCGGTGGATGTCGAGGAGTACTACAACGGCTACGCCAACAGGACGCTGTGGCCGCTGTTTCACGACCGGATCGATCTGACCGCCTACGAGCGCCCCTTCGACGCCGGCTATGCGCGTGTCAACGCCCGCTTCGCCCAGGCCCTGGCCGCGCTGATCGGTCCGGACGACCTGATCTGGGTGCACGACTACCATCTGGCCCCGCTGGCCCGGGAACTGCGCGCGCTCGGGGTGCCGAACCGGATCGGCTTCTTCCTGCACATCCCCTGGCCGGCCCGACAGCTTCTTGTCACCCTTCCGGGGCATCGAAAGCTCGTCGAGGCGCTGTTTCACTACGATGTGGTCGGCTTCCAGACCCAGGACAACCTCTCGGCCTTCACCGGCTATCTGGCGGACGAGATCGGCGTCGCCCCGCCGGATAAGGACGGCATGGTCGCCGCCTTCGGCCGAGTCACTCGGCTCGGCGCCTTCCCGATCGGTATCAAGACCGATGACTTTTCGGCGGGCGCGCTGTCGCCGCGCGGACTGGAGTCCTTCGCGCGGATGCAGGAGTCGATGGCGGGCCGGAAGATGATCGTCGGCGTCGATCGGCTCGACTACTCCAAGGGACTGGAAGAGCGGTTCATCGCCTATGAGCAGTTCCTGGCGACACAGGAGGTCCAGCGGGAGAAGGTGTTCATGCTGGAGATCGCTACCCTGAGCCGCGACGCGGTGGGGGCCTATCAGGATCTGCGGGGCAGACTCGACGCCATCGCCGGCCGGATCAACGGGGCCTACGGCACGATGGACTGGGTGCCGCTCCGCTACGTCAACACCGGCTGCCGCCAGGACGAACTGGCCGGCATCTATCGCGCCGCCGCCGTCGGTCTGGTGACGCCGCTGCGCGACGGAATGAACCTCGTGGCCAAGGAGTATGTCGCCGCCCAGGATCCGGAGGACCCCGGCGTTCTGATCCTGTCGCGGTTTGCCGGCGCCGCCGCCCAGATGGGATCGGCGCTGATCGTCAATCCCTACGATCGCGACGAGGTCTCCGGCGCGATCCAGCGCGCCCTGACCATGGGCTACGCCGAGCGTCGGCGACGCTGGGAAAAGCTCATGGATACCGTGGTCACCGAGGACATCGTCGCCTGGCGGGAGGCGTTCGTCGACGCCCTCGGGGGCGAGGGGCGCGCGGCGCCCGCCAGACTGACGGACGACGCGGCCTGACCGGCGCGCGATGCGGTCGGACGGAACTGCCCGACCGCTGACTCACGCCCTGGACGCAGAGATGCAGAGGCTGGCCCCGGGTCCGGATGGCGTCATCCGAACCCTTCAGGCCCTACCGACCGGCCTGGATGGTGACGGTTACCGGCGCGCCGCCCTGGCCGGTGGACTGCCAGCTTTCGCCAACATTCTTGCTCACCGTCTTGGAGCAGGAGGCCGGCGTCGGCTCCGGGCTGGACTGGGTGAAGCAGGTCTGGCTGCCCGAGATGGCCCAGGTCCCGGCGCTCTCGCCCATCGGGCTGCTGCCGGTGTAGGTGCCGTCCTCGTTGACGTAGAGGTTCACCGTCGTCCCATCGCCATAGGTGATCACCACCGTATTGCCGTAGGCGGTGGCCATGGGGTCGGCCAGCGCGGGGCCGGCCAGCATCGTGGCGGCGATCGCCAGGGTCGCAAGAAGTCGCATGTTTGAGTTTCCCACCCGAAAGTTTGTCGCAGGCTCGCTTCGTGAGCGAGCGCGGGTAGGCTAATCAGAAATCCGTCGCGCCGTTAACCCTTCTTGCGCGGCTCAGGGCAACGCGCCGCGACCCGCCGTCAGGGTGTGCCTGACCGGCTCCCCCTTCAGCCCCTTGGCGGTCCAGCTGGCGCCGACGCCGCCGCCGGTCGGCGGGATACCGGTGCAGAAGGCGATGGGAACGTAGATCGGGTGCTTCTGGGTCATACAGACCTTCTGCCCCTTGATCTCCCACACCCCGCCGGTGCGCTGACCGTTGGCCCGCTGCGCGTCATAGGCGCCGTTCGGATGCAGCCAGAGCCGCGTGGTCTTGCCGTCGGGGTAAACGCTGACGATGGTGTTCTTGAAGGCAGGGTCCAGGACAGCGGGCGCCGGCGCCGCAGCGAGCAGCGCGACCATCACCCCCCCGGCGATCAACTGTGCGGACACTGGCGGCCTCCCCACACCGTACACGGAAGACTATTCATCACACCGTCGCAACACTGTCATCACTGTTCGCGCCTCCGGAGAGGCATCGCGCGCCGCTGCTATTGACGAGCGCACGCCGGGCCTTCATTGCCCCCGGCTCATGGCTGAAACCCCGCAACCGCATCGACCCGCTCTGGACAGCCTCCAGGCTGGGCGGGCCTTCGCCGCGATGGCCGTACTGCTGTTCCACGTCGAACTGACGCTGGCCCTGCCCCGCTATCTGGGCCAGGATATCCTGCCGGTGTTCCGGTCCGGCTATTCCGGGGTCCACTTCTTCTTCGTCCTGAGCGGCTTTGTGATCATGATGGCGCATGGTCACGACATCGGACGCGCCGGACGGGCGCCGCTGTTCGCCTGGAAGCGTGTCCGGCGGATCTATCCGCCGCTCTGGGCCGCCCTGCTGTTGGCTGTCCCGGCGACCCTGCTGCTGCCGCTTCTGAACAACGGGACGCCCTTCGACCTCCTCGACGTGCTGTCGGCGATCGCCCTGACGCCGGCGACCCACGATCCGGTCCTGTCGGTCATCTGGACCCTGCGCCATGAGGCGCTGTTCTACGCCGTGTTCGGCCTGATCCTCCTGCGTCCGAAACCCGGGCTGGCGATCGCGGCCGCCTGGATGATCCTGTCGGCGACCCTGCCTTGGCTGGGCCTCGACGACTGGCCAAGGTTCTTCTTCACCAGCCAGCACCTGTTGTTCGCCTTCGGCGCGGCGGCCTATCTGCTTCTCGAGCGCGGCAAGGTCCCGATGCCCGCTGTGATCATGGGGGCCGGGCTGGCGCTGTTTTCGGCGACCTGGGCCGTTCCGTTGATGAAACTGCCCCTCAACGGCATCGTGGCGAACTGGGCCTTCGGCCTTGGCGCCGCGATGGCGGTGCTGGGCGCTGCGGGGCTCGAGCGGACGCGCGGCATGGCGGTTCCGCGCTGGCTGACCTTCCTGGGCGAGGCCTCCTACGCCATCTACCTGGCCCATGCCCCCGTGATCTATGCGGCCGCCGCGGGGCTGCTGGCCGTGACCCCCTCGATCCGGCAGCACCCGCTCATCCTGTTCGCCCTTGTCGCCGCAGCGTCCCTCGCGGCCGGCCTGGCCTTCCACCTCTGGGTCGAACGCCCCCTCCTCGCCCGCCTGCCCCACAGCCTGCCGGGCAAGGCGGCCGGCGCGCGCGCGGCCCCCTCCGCACCCTAAGCAAGGCAAGGCTTTCATTGACTTTTGGGGGCGCGGGGCCTAACAGGCCCATGCTCCGGGCAGGTCTGGCGAATCCGCGCCGCCCGCTCGCCCAACAGTCCGGGCGGCTCGGCGCTTTCAGTTTAAGCGAGACATGACCGAATTTTCCCAGCTGGGGCTTAGCGCCTCCACACTCAAGGCAGTGGCCGATACCGGCTACACGACGGCCACCCCGATCCAGGAACAGGCCATCCCGGTCGCCCTGGCCGGCCGAGACGTCCTCGGCATCGCCCAGACCGGCACCGGCAAGACCGCCGCCTTCACCCTGCCGATGATCGACCGCCTCGCGGCCGGTCGCGCCCGCGCCCGCATGCCGCGGGCCCTCGTCCTGGCCCCGACCCGCGAGTTGGCCGACCAGGTGGCCAGCAGCTTTGAAAAGTACGCCAAGGGCACGCGCCTGTCGTGGGTGCTGCTGATCGGCGGCGTGTCCATGAACGACCAGGTCTCGGCCCTCGACAAGGGCGTGGACGTGCTCATCGCCACCCCGGGCCGCCTGCTCGACCTGTTCGAACGCAGCAAGATCCTGCTGACCGGCGTGCAGATGATGGTCGTCGACGAAGCCGACCGCATGCTCGACATGGGCTTCATCCCGGACATCGAGCGCATCTTCAAGATGACGCCGCCGAAGAAGCAGACCCTGTTCTTCAGCGCCACCATGCCGCCGGAAATCACCCGGCTGACCAAGCAGTTCCTGAACGACCCGACGCGGATCGAGGTTTCCCGCCCGGCCACCACCGGCGAGAACATCACCCAGTTTCTGGCCCGCATCCCGTCGAATGATCCGAAGGCCAAGCGCACCGCCCTGCGCAGCCTGATCGACCGTAGCGAGATTCAGAACGGCATCGTGTTCTGCAACCGCAAGAGCGAGGTCGATATCGTCGCCAAGTCGTTGCGTACGCACGGCTATGACGCCGGCGCCATCCACGGCGATCTCGACCAGACGACCCGGATGAAGACGCTGGAGAGCTTCCGCAAGGGCGAGCTCAAGCTCCTCTGCGCCTCGGATGTCGCCGCCCGCGGGCTCGATATCCCTGCCGTGAGCCACGTCTTCAATTACGACGTCCCGCACCATGCCGATGACTACGTCCACCGCATCGGGCGCACCGGCCGGGCCGGCCGCAAGGGCGAGGCCTACATGATCGTCACGCCGGCCGACGACAAGAACCTCGACAAGGTCATCAAGCTGACCGGTAAAATGCCGGAAGAAGCGCTGTTCGAGGGCATCGACTGGTCGACCCTGAAGACCGAGCAGCGCCACAAGGACGCCGCCAAGAAGGATCGCGAGCGCAGCCGCAGCCGCAATGACCGTCCGGGCCGCGGCCGCCCTGAATCGGAGACCTCGGTGGTCTCGATGAAGGCGATCAGCACGTCCGAGGCCAGCGAAGCCGCCGCCGCCCGCCCGGCGCGCCCGGCGCGGGCCGCCGTTGCGCCTGTCGTCGAAGCCGAGGCGCCCCGCAGCGAGAAGCCGTCCCGTCGTCGTCGCGCCCCGCGCGGCGAAGCCGCCGAGGGGGCGGTCGAGACGATCGCCACGACCGAGACCGCCGACATCGTTGCGGCGCCTGCGCCGGTGGAGACCCCGGAGGCCCGCGAGGACCGTCCCCGTCGCGAGGAGCGGCCTCGCCGTGAGGAGCGCCCGCGTCGCGAGGAGCGCCCCGTGGCCGCCGAGAGCCGGGACCGTGACCGGCGCCCTGCCCGCGGCCGCGATGATGAGCGCCGCGACAACAACCACCGTCGTGACCGTGACGACGACGGCGGTCGCGTGGTTGGCTTCGGCAACGACATGCCGGCCTTCATGGCCCGCGCCACGCCGCTGACGCCGATCGCCGCCGACGAATAGAGTCCCGGCGGCCGCCCGCCCCGGCATCACGACCAGAAAAAAGGGCGCGGCCTCGGCCGCGCCCTTTGTCGTTCGGAAAAGCCCGCGGTCCTATTGGCCCAGCAGACTGTCGCAGTTGTCGGCGATCGCCTGAACCTGGGCCGGCGGAAGGCTGTCGAGGCGGGCCTCCTCGGCGCGACGCTCCTGCTGGCTGGCCCGGCTGTCCGCCGCGGTAAGGTCCGTGCGCGTGGCCAGGGCCAGCGACATCTTCTCGCGGGCCGCGTCGAGCTTGGCGATTCGCTTCTTTACCGCCGGAGAGGCGGTATCGCTCTCCAGCTGGCCGGCCGCGACCTCGTAGGCCGCGATACAGCGGGCCTGGGCCTTGAAGTCGGGCGCCGCGCTCGCCGTACAGGCGGCGGTCGCGGCGAAGATGAAGCCCATCAGGGCGGCGGTACGCATGGGACACTCCGGTGTTCCGGGTCGGAAAGGACCCGTGGCGCGCAAGCCTGCATCGCCATCACGGCTTCAATACGACGCGCCGCCTGACGCCAGGATGAACGGCGGGGTTTCCCCCGCCGCACGGACTTAACGCTTCACCTGGGCGCCGAGCATCTTGCGGATGGCGTCGCCGTAGGGCGGGCGCATCGCGACGAGCGGACCGATGTCCTTCTTGAGCTGGGTGTAGATGGCCTTGCGGTGGCTGAACTCAAGGAAGCCGTCATGGCCGTGATAGCTGCCCATGCCGGACGGGCCGACGCCGCCGAAAGGCAGTTCTTCCTGGGCCACGTGCATGATCACGTCATTGACGGTCACCCCGCCGCTGGTGGTGTTGGCCAGGACGTTGGCCTTCTCCGCCTCGTCGGTCCCGAACCAGTAGAGGCCCAGCGGACGCTCGTGGGCGTTGATGTAGTCGACCGCGTCCTGAGCCTTCTTGTAGGTCTTCACCGGCAGCACCGGACCGAAGATCTCCTCCTGCATCACCTTCATGTCGTCGGTGGGGTTGAGGATCAGGGTCGGCGGGATCTTGCGGTGCTCCTGCTGGCTGAAGTCCTCGCCGGCCGGATTGATCTCGACGATCTGCGCGCCCATGGCCCGGGCCTCGTCGATATAGCCCTTGATCCGCTCATAGTGCCGCTCGGCGATGACGGCGGTGTAGTCGGGGTTGTCCTTCAGGGTCGGGAACATGCGGCCGACCGCACCCTGGGCTTCCTTGACGAACTCGGCGACCTTGCCTTCCGGCGCCAGCACATAGTCAGGGGCCAGACAGATCTGGCCGGCATTGAGCGTCTTGCCGTTCATGATCCGGGCGGCGGCGGTGGCGATGTCGGCGCTCTCCGACAGGATAACCGGGCTCTTGCCGCCCAGCTCGAGCGTCAGGGGCACCAGGTTCTCCGCCGCCGCGCGCATGACGTGGCGGGCGATCGAGGTCGCGCCAGTGAAGATCATGTGGTCGAACGGCAGCCCCGCGAAGGCCTGTCCGACCTCGGGGCCGCCGGTGATGACAGCGATCTCCTCCTCGCTGAACACCTTGCCGAACATGGTTTTCATCAGATCGGAGGTCGCGGGCGTGAACTCGGACGGCTTGATCATCGCCCGGTTGCCGGCGGCGATGATCCCGGCCAGCGGTGCGAAGGTCAGGTTGACCGGAAAGTTCCAGGGGCTGATCACGCCCACCACGCCCTTGGGCTGGTAGACGACCTCGGCCTTGGCGCCGAACAGGCCGAGGATGGCCGGCGTCGTCTTGCGCTTCTGGCCCTGCATCCACTTACGGAGGTGGTCCTTGGCGTGCTTCAGCGGGCCGATGGACCCGGACACGTCGGTGAGCAGTGTCGCTTCCCGCGAGCGGTTGCCGAAGTCGGCGTTCACGGCGTCCTGAATATCCTTGGCGTGATCGACCAGCAGGCCGATGCAGCGGTCGAGGCGCTCGATCCGCTGCTCGGCCGTCGGGGCGCCGTCGCGCAGATGCGCGGCCTTCTGCCTGTCGAGAATGGCCAGCATTTCGGCCTTGTAGCCGTCTGCACCGAGCGTGACGTGAGCGTTCATCCAGGGTCCCTCCGGGTGGCCGGGCTCGTCCCGGCTCAGGTGATCGGCGTTCAGAATGACGGCTCGGAGCGACCGCCGCAAGCGAACCGCGTTCGCGCCCCTTTAACCAGTCATTTGGGCCTTGGCGTCTAGGCTGCGCCATCTAATGCCCAGGCTCGTTCCGCAAGGTTCGATCCGGTCCAGGGGGAAGCGCGAATGTCCGCCGACGTCGAAACCATGATGCGGGGCCCGGAAGCCTACCGGATGGCCCATGAGACCCTCGACGTCATGGAGCGCCACGCCGTCTGGCCGACGCCGCTGAACTTCGAACTGTGGTCGCACTTCGTAGCCGATCCCAACGGGGAGCTGGCGCGGGAGCTCAATCGCCTGATCCTGGCGGGCGAGCCGATGACCGAGTCGATCAGCGAGGAGCTGGCCGCCGCCTATCTGCCCAAGGCTCGCCTGAACGAACAGATTCGCGACGCCGGCGACCAGCTGTCCAAGGAACTGGCTGCTGTCTCGACCGCGATCCGGGAAGCCCAGAAGTCGAACGAGACCTACGGCCAGACCCTGGCCAGCGCCGGCAAGGGCCTCACCGACGCCAAGGACGCCAGCCAGATCAAGGCCATGGTCGACTCGCTGTCGACCGCGACCCGCCGGGTGCAGAAGGAAAACAAGTCGCTCGAGAAGCGGCTCGCCGAATCGACCAACGAAGTCCAGCGCCTGCGCGAACACCTCGAGCAGGTCCGCCGGGACGCCACCACCGACGGCCTGACCAACCTCGCCAACCGCAAGGCCTTCGACGACGAGTTCGCCCGCGCCTGCGCCGAGGCTGACGAAAACGGCTCTGTCCTGACGGTCGCCGTGCTGGATATCGACCACTTCAAGAACTTCAACGACACCTGGGGTCACCAGACCGGCGACCAGGTGATCCGCTATGTCGCCAGCGTCATCGGTCGCCTCGGCTGTACGCCGCGCTTCTCGGCCCGTTACGGCGGCGAGGAGTTCGCCATGATCTTCCCGGGCGAGGATGCGGCCGTCGTCGAGCGCTGCCTCGAGGAAATCCGCGAGGAGGTCGCCTCCCGCATGCTCAAGCGTCGCTCGACCAACGAGGACCTCGGCACCGTGACCATCTCGTCGGGCCTTGCGACCCGTCGCGATGGCGAGAGCGGCGTCTGCGTGATGGAACGGGCCGACGCGGCGCTCTACGCCTCAAAGCGCAGCGGCCGGAACCGCGTGACCAACGCCGAGTCGATCCCCGCCGCCGCCTGATCGCCGCGGGCATTGCCCTGACTCGCGCCGCGTGCGAGACCTTCGGCATTCGAAGGAGCAATCCGCTCATGTGTGAGACCAGCTTCTAGGACCTGCCACGGGCCGGTCGACCGCAACCCAGGACCCGGCGGCCACCGCCGGGTCCTTGCCGTCTCACGAAAATCTTCGGGTCATCATGTCCCAGGTCAATGATCACGCGATCCGTCGCGCGACCTTCCACTACGCCATCCAGGCCTTCGCCCAGGCCGCCGGCGGCATCTTCATGCTGGCGTTCCTGCTGAAGGCGGGCATCCCGGCGCCCGTCGCCCTGCTCTACCAGGCCGGCGTGGTCGCCGGCCGGCTGCTGATCCGGCCGGCGGTGTTGCCGCTGGCGATCCGTTTCGGCGTCCGGCCGCTCCTGATCGCCGGCGCATTGCTGATGGCGATGACCTATCTCTTCGTCGGCCAGATCACCGGACCGGGCTGGCCGCTGGTTGCACTCTGCGCCTTCAACGCCCTCGGCTATCTGCTCTACTGGCTCTGCTTCCACGCCTATTTCGCGGCTCTGGGCGACCCTGACCGGCGTGGCGGGCAGGTCGGGATGCGCGAGGCCATCGTGGCCGGCGTCGGCGTCCTGGCCCCGCTCCTGGGCGCCTGGGGACTGACCAACCTGGGCGGTCCGGCGACCTTCGCCCTGGTCGCGGCCATCATGGCCTCGTCCGCCCTGCCCCTGATCGGCGCGCCCGATGTGGCGGTGGCGGCCGTCGCGCCCGAAGGCTACCGGACGCCCCGGATCGGACTGGGGCTGATGGCGGGCGACGGCTTCATGGCCGCCGGCTTCCATTTCACCTGGCTGATCGCGCTGTTCACCACCCTGGGCGAAAACTTCACCGCGTTTGGCGGCGCGGCCGCAGCCGCGGCCCTGACCGGGGCGGCCGGCGGACTGCTGCTCGGCCGGGCGGTCGACTCCGGGCACGGGCGTCGGGCGGTCGCCATCGCCTACGCCTGCGTCGCCGTGGTCGTGATCGCCCGCGCCGCCAGCCTTGGCGCGCCCTGGCTGGCGGTGCTGGCCAACGCGGCGGGAGGATTGCTGACGGCGATCGTCACGCCGGTGCTGATGACGCCGGTCTACAACCTGTCCAAGGCCTCCCGCTGCACGCTGCGCTTCCATGCCGCCACCGAGGGCGCATGGGACATCGGATGCCTCACCGGCTGCCTCGGAGCCGCGGCGCTGGTCGCGCTCAGCCTGCCGCTGTCGGTCCCGATCCTGACCGCCCTGCTGGCGGCCGGCGGGCTCGTCGTACTGCTGTTCCGCTACTACGGGCGCGGCGCGGCCTGATTTTTCCGTTGGCGTTCCGCCGCGTTACGGGCGCTAGCCTCCATTCAAACAAGCATCAGGGAGGATGTTCGCGTGGACTACACCAAGATCAAGGTCGAAGTGACCGACGGCGTGGCCGTGATCACGCTCAACGACCCCGGTACGATGAACGCCGCCGGCCTGGACCTGGCCGGCGAGCTGTCCCACGCCTTCAGCAACATCGCGGCCGGCAACGTCACGGCCCGCGCCATCGTGCTGACCGGCGAAGGCCGCGGCTTCTGCTCGGGCGCCAACCTGGCGGGCGGCAGCGCCTCGGGCCGTGAGCTGGATGTCGACGGCAAGCCGGACGCCGGCCGCGCGCTGGAGACCGTCTACAACCCGCTGGTCAGCCAGATGCGCGACTGCCCGCTGCCGATCGTCACCGCCGTCAACGGCGCCGCGGCCGGCGTCGGCTGCTCGCTGGCCCTGCTGGGCGACCTGATCGTCGCGGGCGAGAGCGCCTACTTCCTGCAGGCCTTCCGCCGCATCGGCCTGGTGCCGGACGGCGGCTCGACCTATCTGCTGCCCCGCGCCATCGGCCGCGCCCGCGCCATGGAAATGGCCCTGCTCGGCGAAAAGATCGGCGCCGCCCAGGCTCTCGAGTGGGGCCTGGTCAACCGCGTCGTCCCCGACGCCGACCTGCGCGCTTCGGCTATCGCGCTCGCCACGGAGCTGGCCAACGGCCCGGCGTCGCTCGGCGCCATCCGCAAGCTGATCTGGGAAAGCCTCGACACCGACTGGAACGGCCAGCTCACCGCCGAACGCAAGGCCCAGAAGATCGCCGGCAAGACCGAGGACTTCATCGAGGGCGTCAGCGCCTTCCTGCAAAAGCGGGTCGCGGCGTTCAAGGGGCGGTAGGCTCCACCGTAGTGGCCCGACCTGTTCGGGCCATTACGATCAGAGCGCTTCTTCACCCATCCCAGGGGCCGGGTCCGATGTCGCCGCGCATCGCCCGGCCCTTCTTCGTTTTCGGCTTGCGGGCGCGGTAGGCGGCCTCCAGCCCCAGCCGGGCCCAGCGCAGCGCCTCGTCGGGATCGTCCAGCGCCCGCTCGGGCAGCGACCAGTAGTGCAGGATCCCCGTCCGGCCATCCTTCATCGCATAGGTGAAGGGCGCGCTGCCTTCGGCTTCGAAGGCGGCGCGGGTGTCATCATCGACCTTCAGATAAAGCGTCTCGCCGAAGACCAGGGCGAAGGCCGCGTCATCGACCGACAGGCTCGCCCCGCCGAACATCGTCTTGACCCGCAGGCGGCCGAGGCCGGCCAGCAGCTCCTCCAGATGCGCCAGGAAATCAGAGCTGACGGCCATCACCACCCCATGTGAGCATTTGCTCATTGCGCGGCGCGACGAAATGTGAGCAAATGCTCACACAAGGAGTCGCCCCGCATGTCCGCCAAACCTCGCATCGAGCGCGCCGCACTGGAAGTCTTCGTCCGTGACGGTGTCGACGCCGCCACCACCCGGGCCATCGCTACCGAGGCCGGGGTATCGGAGGGCGCCCTGTACCGCCACTACCGGTCCAAGGACGAGCTGGCGATCACCCTGTTCATGACCGTCCACCGCCGCCTGTCGGGCCTGATCGAGGAGAGCGCGGCGAGCGCGACCGGCATCAGGGCCAAGGCCGCCGCCATCGTCGCCGCCTACTGTCAGGTGGCCGACGAGGACTGGCTGACCTTCAGCTTCCACCTGACCCAGGTCCACCGCTTCATCCCCTACTACCAGGAGGATGGCCGCGATCCGGTTTCGGTGGTCGAAAACGTCATCAAGGCCGCCATGATCAGCACCGAGCTGCCGCCGGCCGACCCGCGCGTGCTGGCCGCCATGGCCATCGGGGCTATCACCCAGACCGCCCAGAACAAGGCCTACGGCCGGATCGGCGACGATCCGCTGTCGGCCCACGCCCTTCTCATGACCGCGGCCGTGCAGGCCGTGCTGTTCGCTCGCTAGAGGCCCCCGCCCCATGACCTTCCGCAACAGGCTCTTCAACGCCTACTACTGGGTGCTGTCGATCTTCTACGGCCTCAGCGCCGCCGTCCTGGCCCTGGCGCCGGGCCGCGGGCCGATGACCGGGGCGATCAAGCTCTACACCCGCCGCATGCTGTGGGCGATGGACGCCATGGCCGGCATCAAGGTCGACCTGCGCGGGCAGGAAAAGCTCCCCGAAGGCGCCTTCATCATCGCAGCCAAGCACCACAGCTGGGGCGACGGCTTCGTGATGTTCGCCAATGTGCCGAACCTGAGCTTCGTCACCGGCGACCACATGGAGCGCTTCCCGCTGGTCGGGGCCATCCTGCGCAAGTTCGGCGCGATCATCGTCGACAACTGCGGCGGGCCCGAAGCCCGCAAGGCGCTGTCGGAAAGCGCCGCCCAGGTCGCGAGGGAAGGCCGCCGCATTCTCATCTATCCGGAAGGCAACCTGGCCAAGCCGGGCGAGCGGTTCCGCTACCGCACCGGCGTCTACTACATGAGCCGCGACTTCGACCTGCCGGTGGTGCCGGTGGCGACGAACCTCGGCCTGTTCTGGGAGCAGACCTCCGCGATCAAGACGCCGGGGACGGCCACCATCGAGTTCCTCGACCCGATCCCGACCGGGCTGGAGCGGAGCGAGTTCCTTTCCCGGCTGGAAGCGGCCGTCGAAGGCCGCAGCCAGGAGCTGATCGCCATGGCGACGGGCGAGCCCGTGCGGGAGTCGGTGCTGGTCCCCACGCCGGACGAACTGCGGAAGGCCGAAGCCGCGGGGAAGGCAGCAGCCTGATGAGCGAGGCGCCGGGCGCTTCGGCCCTGAAGACGTCCTGGCTCATCGCGCTCTGTGGCGGCGCGCCATGGCTGATGTTCCTGCCGTCGATCTTCCCGGCACTGAACGTCATCGCGATGGTGTTCGTGCTGGGGGCGATCCCGCTGGGCCTGCTCGGCCTCGCCGCGCCCGTGGTCTGGGTTGCGCAGCTCGGACGCGCGTTCACCCACCACGGGAGGGTGATGCTCGGGGCGCTGCCGGGACTTCCGTTCGCGTTCGCGACCTACGCCCTGCTGGCCTGGCTCTATCGGGACCTGACCTGCGGATCGTCCTGCTGATCAGCCCGGCGCAGGCAGCTGCCGGCTACTCCTCCGCCGACCCCGCCGGCACGATCGTCACGCTCTCGCCGCAGCCACAGGCGTCCGTCTCGTTCGGATTGCGGAACACGAACTTCGAGCTCAGCCGGCTGACCTCGTAGTCGATCTCGGCGCCGATCAGGAACAGCACCGCCTTGGGGTCGATCAGGATGGTGACGCCGTGATCCTCGATCACCTCATCGAGCGGATCGGCCGTCTCGGCGTATTCGAGAATGTACTCGGACCCGGCGCAGCCGCCGTTCTTCACCCCTACCCGCAGGCCGGCGTAGGGCTTCTCGGGCTCCTCGAGCGCCTTGCGGGCCATGATCTCCTTCACGCGCCCGGCCGCCGCGTCGCTCAGGGTGACGACCTTGGGGCGCGGGCGGCGGGTGCGGGGGGCTGTGACTTGCGGTTCCATGATCAGAACATGTTCAGTTGCAGCTTGGCCTCGTCGCTCATGCGCGAGGGGTCCCAGGGCGGGTCGAAGACGAGGTCGACGGTGCAGGACTTCAGCCCCGGGATCTCCATGACCGCGTCCTCGACCCAGCCCGGCATCTCGCCGGCCACCGGGCAGCCCGGCGCGGTCAGGGTCATGTCGATCTTGACCTCACGGTCGTCGGAGACGTCGACCTTGTAGATCAGGCCCAGCTCATAGATGTCGACCGGGATCTCCGGGTCGAAGACGGTCTTGAGCTGCTCGACCAGCCGGTCGGTCAGCGCGTCCAGCTCCGCCTGGGGAATGGCGGACGGCGCCTGGGTCTCTGGTGCGGTCTCGGTCATGCGTGTCTCAGGCAAAGAAGCTGCGGGCCTTGACCAGCGCGTCCACGAACGCGTCGGCCTCGGCCTCGGTGTTATATAGGGCGAAGGAGGCCCGGGCGCTCGAGGTGACGCCGAAACGGGCCATCAGGGGTTCGGCGCAGTGGGCGCCGGCGCGGACCGCCACCCCCTGCTTGTCGAGGATCTGGGCGATGTCGTGGGCATGGGCGCCCTCGACCGTGAAGCTGAGAATGGCGCCCTTCCCCGGCGCTGTGCCGAGGATGCGCAGCCAGTTGGCCCCGTCCAGCCGCTCGACAGCGCGGTCGTAGAGGCGACGTTCGTGGGCGGCGATGGCGTCGCGGTCCAGGGCCATGAACCACTCCAGCGCCGCACCCAGCGCGATGGCCTCGAGGATCGGCGGCGTGCCGGCCTCGAACCGCATCGGCGGCTCGGCGTAGGTGATGCGGTCCTCGGCCACGGTGGCGATCATCTCGCCGCCGCCCTGGTAGGGGGGCAGGTCGGCCAGCACCTCGGCCTTGCCGTACAGCACGCCGATGCCGGTCGGGCCGTAGAGCTTGTGGCCGGTGGCGACATAGAAATCGACGTCCAGCGCCGTCACATCGACGGCCATGTGGACCGCCCCCTGGCAGCCGTCGACCAGCACCAGCGCCCCGGCCGCGTGGGCCGCCTTGGTCAGCTCGGCGACCGGATTGATCGTGCCCAGCACGTTGGACATGTGGGTGAAGGCGACCAGCTTCGTCTTCTCGCTGATCATCGCCCTGGCGGCGTCGAGGTCGAGCGAGCCGTCCTCCAGCACCGGCGCGAACCGCAGCACCACGCCCTTGCGCTCGCGCAGCAGGTGCCAGGGCACGATGTTGGAGTGGTGCTCCATCTGGGTGATGAGGATCTCGTCGCCCGCGACCAGCCGCTGGCCGAAGGACGAGGCGACCAGGTTCATCGCCTCGGTGCCGCCCTTGGTGAAGATCACTTCGGTGACGGCGCAGCCCAGGAATCGCGCAACGGTTTCCCGCGCCTTTTCATAGGCTTGCGTCGTTTCGTTGGCGAGCGTGTGCAGGCCGCGGTGGACATTGGCGTAGCTGCCCTCCATCGCCCGCGTGATCGCCTCGATCACCGCCCTCGGCTTCTGGGCGCTGGCGGCGTTGTCGAGGTAGACCAGCGGCTTGCCGTTCACCGACCGCGACAGGATCGGGAACTGGGCGCGGATGGGCTCGGGGTCAAACGGGGTCATTGGCCCCTCCCCAGCTGCGCGGCCACCCAGGCCGCCGCGATTTCGCGCGCGCCCTCGTGTTCGATCCGGTCCACGACCTCGCCGACGAAGGCCTCCGTCAGCATGGCCCGGGCGATCTCGAAGGGCATGCCGCGCTGCTGCGCGTAGAACAGCGCGTTCTCGTCCAGGGCCCCGACGGTGTTGCCATGCGCGCACTGGACGTCGTCGGCGAAGATCAGCAGCTCGGGCTTGGCGTCGACCTCGGCCTTGTCGGACAGGATCAGTGCGTGGTGGCCCATGCGGGCGTCGGTCTGGTCGGCGCCGCGCTCGACGACGATGCGGCCCTGGAACACGCCCCGCGCCTGGCCGTCGACCACGCCCTTGGTCAGCTGGCTGGTGACGCCGCCTAGCCCGGCATGGGTGACGACGGAGGTGGTGTCGGCATGGCGCTGCTCATGCAGCAGGTAGGCGCCGTCGAGCCGCACGGTGGCCCCCTGCCCCGGATGGGCGACATGGGTCTCGATCCGCTGACGGCGGGCGCCGGAGGTGAGGATGGTCTGGGCGTAGGATGATCGGGGAGCGAGCCTCACATCCGCAGTCGAGACCGTGACGCTGGCCGGACCGTCGGCGGCCAGGACGACGCGTTCCAGCCGAGCGCTCTTGCCGAGTACGATGTCGAGATCGATGCTGGCGACGGCCCCGTCAGCCTCGGCCTCATAGCTTTCCAGCAGAGTCAGCGTAGCGCCAGCCTTCACCTCGATGGCGACCCGGGCGACGTGGCTCCCCGCCCCCGTGGATACAAACCGGAGTTGGGCCAGGTGCTCACCCCCTTCGATGACGAACTCATCATAGGGCGCGGGCCGACCGTTTATGACCCTCCATTGCTTCAAACCCAAGGCTGCGAACGGACCGTCTGGCCCGACAACCGCTTCCGGCGACGCAGGCGGCAGCGTGCGCAGCAGCCCGCGCAGGTCCGTCCAGCGCCAGTCCTCGTCGCGGCGCGACGGCAGCTGGGTCAGGTCGCCGGTGGCGATGGCTTTGGCGAGGCTGTTCATCCCGCTTCG
>JAIYCQ010000049.1 GCA_027487945.1 Caulobacteraceae bacterium | reverse complement strand
TCTCTCCCTGAAAACCCCTTACGCCCCTCGCGTAGCGTCAGCCAAGTGCGGTGAAGGGGCTACCGTCCCCCTCTCCCGAACGGGAGAGAAACGTCACGCCGCCTTCGCTCCGCGCCGCAGCGCCTGCGGCGGCTGGCCGAAGGCGCGGATGAAGGCTCGTCGCATGCGCTCGGCGTCGCCGAATCCGGTCTCCAGCGCCACATCCTCGACCTGCAGCGGCTGGGCGTCGAGCAGGGCGCGGGCGGCCTCGACGCGCAGGCGCTCGACGGCCTTGGCGGGGGTGGTCCCGCAGGCCGCGGCGAAGGCGCGGGCGAAGTTGCGGGGGCTCATGCCGGCGCGACCGGCCAGCTGCTCAACGGTCAGCGGCTCGCGCAGGTTCTCGCGCGTCCAGGCCAGAAGGCCGTCGAAACGGGCGCCCGCGTCGAGCTCCAGAAGGGCTGAGAACTGCGACTGGCCGCCGGGCCGGCGGTGGTAGACGACAAGCTGCTGGGCGGTCTTGCGGGCGATGTCCTCGCCGAGGTCGGACGCGATCATGGCCAGGGCCAGGTCGATGCCGGCGGTGATGCCGGCGCTGGTCCAGACCTCGCCGTCCCGGACATAGATGCGGTCAGGCTCCAGCCGCACCCGGGGATAGCGGCGCGCGAAGTCGGCGGAGCGGTTCCAGTGGGTGGTGGCGCGGCGGCCGTCGAGCAGCCCGGCCTGGGCCAGCACATAGGCGCCCGAGCAGACGCTGCTGATCCGCCGGGCCGTGCCCGCGCAGCCGCGCACGAAGTCCAGCGTCGCCTCGCAGATGGCCGGGGTCCGCGTGCCCTCGCCGCCGGAGATCATCAGGGTGTCGAGCCTGGGCGCGTCGGCGATGGCCTCCGCGTACATCCGCGCGCCGCTGGAGCTGGCGACCAGGCCGCCATCCCTGGCCAGGATGCTGATCTCGTAGGCCCCGGGCACATACCGCGCGGCGATCTCGAACGCCGCCACGGGCCCCGCGACGTCGAGGATCTGGAAATCCGGGAAGATCAGAACGCCGACGGTGCGCATGGCGGAAAACGAGGGAAGCTTGTCATTTACGCCAGACCCTAGGCCTGAGATGCTGCGGCCGTCAACAGGAGGCCTCCCCATGCCCGCGCCGCAGATCCATATCGTCTTCGCCCTCTATCCGGGCGTCACCCACCTGGACTTCACCGGCCCGCACCAGCTGCTGCAGCGTCTGCCGGGCGCCAGGGTGACGGTGGCCAGCGTCGAGGGCGGCCAGATGGAGGCCGACGGCCTGACCTTCGCCGGGCTGACACCCTATTCCGACATCGAGCGCTGCGACATCCTCTGCGTGCCGGGCGGGTTCGGCACGGCCGAGGCCATGCTGGACGAGACCTTCATGGCCCAGATCCGCCGGTTGGCGGAGGGTGCGACCTGGGTGACCAGCGTCTGCACCGGCTCGCTGATCCTGGCGGCGGCAGGGCTTCTGACGGGGCGACGGGCGGCCTGCCACTGGGCCTGGCGCGACCAGCTGGCGCTGTTCGGCGCGATCCCCGACCCCGCCCGGGTGGTGCGCGACGGGCGCTACGTCACCGGCGGCGGGGTGACGGCGGGCATCGACTTCGCCCTGACCCTGGTCGCCGAGATCGCGGGTGACGACTACGCCCAGGGCCTGCAGCTGGCGCTGGAGTACGCTCCGGCGCCGCCGTTCAACGCCGGTCGGCCGGAGACCGCCCCGCCCGAGGTGCTGGCCCGCATCCAGGCCTTCAACGCCACGATGATGGATACGCGGGTCACCGCCGCAAAAACGGCGGCGGCGCGCATGACGGCCGCGGTGGGCTAGCGGCGCCTAACCCATCACCACCGACGTCATCGAGATCCCCGCGAAGACATCGTCGTTGAACCAGCCGATGGCGTCATCGGCCGTGGCGGCGCCCAGGACGTAGAGCAACGGCAGATAGTGTTCGGCGCTGTTGATCGCCATCGCCGCGTCCGGTCCCAGGGCCTCGAAGTCGATCAGCGGGCCGTGGTCGCGGGCCTCGATCAGCGCCTTGGCGGTCGCGTTGAATCGTGGGGCCCAGGCCGGGGTCCCGCCACCGCGAAAGTCGACGTCGCGCAGATTGTGGACGATGTCGCCGCTGCCGACGATCAGCACCCCCTCGTCGCGCAACGCCGCCAGGCGTCGACCGGCCGCGTGGTGCCAGGCGGCCGGCCGCGCGCGGTCGAGGCTGAGCTGCACCACCGGCACATCGGCGTCCGGGTACATGGGCAGCAGGACGCTCCAGGCGCCGTGGTCGAGGCCGCGCGTGGGATGCTGGACCACCGGGTCAGGCGTCAGCAGCTCGGCCACCCGCGCGGCCAGGGCCGGATCGCCCGGCGCCGGGTAGCGAACGTCGAACAGCGCCTGCGGAAAGCCGCCGAAGTCGTGGATGGTCTCCGGCGCGGGCGAGGCCGAGACCGCCGAGGCGCCCCGCGTCTCCCAGTGGGCCGAGACACAGAGGATCGCCTTCGGTCGCGGCAGTCGCAGGGCCGCCTCCGCCCAGCTGCGTCGCCAGGAGTTGTCCTCGATGGCGTTCATCGGCGAGCCGTGGCCGAGGAACAGGACGGGCATGCGGGCGGCGGTCATCAAGGGAAACATCCTTTCTGATACATTCACGGTTACAGATAGGGGTCGGTCCCTCGATTGCAAAGCCCCCTCCGAACAGTTCGGAGAGTCGCCTGTGACGCGAGAGATGTCCCAATCCATGACGCCGGCCGGCCCGGCGGGACGCGGCGGCGCGCTCGATGCCCTGCGGTTCATGGCCGCGATGCTGATCGTGCTCTACCATTTCGGGACCGAGGCGCCGGTGGCGCTCGAGGCGCTGCACCCGGTGTTCGCCCGCGGATACCTCGCCACGGACTTCTTCCTGATCCTGTCGGGCTTCGTGCTCGGCCGCGCCTACGGGGCGCAGATCCTGGGCGGACGGGTCGGGCCGTTCAGCTTCCTGGGCAAGCGGCTGGCGCGGATCTGGCCGGGCCAGCTGGTCGTGCTGGCCGGGCTGGCCATGGTGGTGGCCGCCGCCACCGCGGTCGGCTTCCACCCCGACAACCCGGAGAACTTCACCGCCTCGGCGATGCTGATGCAGATTCTGATGGTCCAGGCCTGGGGCCTCGAGGGCGGCGGCGGCTGGAACCACCAGAGCTGGTCGCTGTCGGCGCTGCTGGTCTGCTACGCCGCCTTCCCCCTGGCCTGGTTGTGGATCAGCCGGCTGAAAAGCACCTCGGCCCTGCTGTCGCTGGGCCTGCTCAGCGTCATCATCGGCGATCTGCTCTGCGTGGCGCTGCTGAACCACCCCATCTACGATCTGAACTTCCACCTCGGCGTCGTGCGGGCCGCGCCGCTGTTCCTGCTGGGCGTCTGCATCGCCCGGGTGGTCGAGCAGGGGCGGCCGTCGGTCGGGGTGGCGCGGGTCATGGCCGTGCTGTCGCTGGGGGTGCTGGCGCTGCTGCAGGTCTTCGGCCGCTTCGACCTGCCCAGCATCGTGGCCATCGCCGCGATCGTGATGTCCTTCGGCCGCCTGCCGGTGGCGCAGCCGTCGTCGCTGATCGAGCAGGGCGCCAAGCTGTCCTTCGCCCTGTTCATCACCCATTCGCTGACCGGCCTGGTCTGGTTCGGCGCCCTGGGCGCCCTGCGCGGCGCCGTCGACCTGCCGCTGTGGCTGGACTGGACGATCTGGGCCGCCGCCATCCCCGCCGCCCTGATCGCCGCAGCCCTGTTCCACCGCCTGATCGATGATCCGATCCAGAAGTGGCTGACGCCCCGGCTGAAGGGGCGTGAGCGGGCGGAGGCTCCGGTGGCGGCCTAGGCATTGCGTCCTTCGACACGTCCGCTGAGCGGGCTGCTCAGGATGACGGGGTCAGAAGCGCTTCCAACACCGTCATGCTGAGCAGCGTCCCTCGGACGCGTGTCGAAGCATGCAGGGCCTCACCCCGCGTCCAGCCCGATGTCGAGCACGCTGGCCGAGTGGGTGAGGGCGCCGACGCTGATCACGTCCACGCCGGTCTCGGCGATGTCGCGCACGGTGTCGAGGGTCACGCCGCCGGAGGCCTCCAGCACCACGCGGCCGGCGGCCATGCCGACGGCGACGCGCAGGTTCTTGAGGCTGAAGTTGTCGAGCATGACCACGTCCGGCCCGGCGTCCAGCGCCTCGGCCAGCTGCTTGAGGCTGTCGACCTCGCACTCGACCTTGACCAGATGGCCGGCGAAGGCGCGGGCGCGGCGGATGGCCTCGCCGACCCCGCCGCAGGCGGCGACGTGGTTGTCCTTGATCAGGATGGCGTCATCCAGGCCGAAGCGGTGGTTGAGCGCTCCGCCGCAGCGGACGGCGTACTTCTCCAGCGCGCGAAGGCCGGGCGTGGTCTTGCGGGTGTCGGTGATGCGGGCCCGGGTCCCCTCGATGGCCGCCACGTACTGCGCCGTCAGTGTGGCGACGCCCGACAGGCGGCCGAGCAGGTTCAGCGCCGTGCGCTCCGCCGACAGCAGGGCGCGGGCGTTGCCGGTGACCTTGGCCAGCACGGCGCCGGCCGCGACGGCGTCGCCGTCCGCCACGCGGGCCTTGAACTTCGCCGCCGGGTCCATGGCCAGCACCGCGAGGCGGGCGCAGTCGAGGCCGGCGATGGTGCCGGCCTTTCGCGCGCCGAAGGTGGCGGTCAGCGTCGCCTCGGCGTCGATGCAGGCCAGGGCGGTGATGTCGCCGGCCCGGCCCAGGTCCTCGGCAAGGGCGGCGCGGACGACGGGGTCGATCAGCAGGTCGGGCAGGGGGGCGATCATTCGGCGGCGACCTTCAGCGCGGGATGGGCGGGCAGGGTGACGAGGGTGTGGGCGGCCGGCTCGACCGCCTGGGGGAAGTCGGCGCGGAAGTGGGCGCCGCGGCTTTCGCGGCGGTCGAGCGCGCTGAGGGCGACCAGGCCGGCTGTGGCCAGCACGGGGCCCTCGCCATGGGCGGCCTTCAGGCCCTCGACGGCGTCGGTCAGCTGACCAAGGCCCTCCGCGTCGCGGACCACGCCGGCGTGGCGGGTCATCTCCCGGCGCAGGGTCATCAGGGCGGCGCCCTTCAGGTCGGGCAGGGCGACGCCGGGCGCGACACGACCGGCGGCGGGCGCGATATCCCGGACGGCGGCGCCGGCGCGGGTCCCAAACACGGCGGCCTCAAGCAGCGAGTTGCTCGCCAGGCGGTTGGCGCCGTGGACGCCGGTCGAGGCGCATTCGCCGGCCGCAAACAGACGCTCCAGGCTGGTCCTGCCGTCGGCGTCGGTGACCACCCCGCCCATATGGTAGTGGCAGGCCGGGGCGACCGGGATCAGCTGGACGCGCGGGTCGATGGCCGCGCTCATGCAGGCGGCGAACACCGCCGGGAACTCGGTCGGGAAATGTCCCCCGACGGCCCGGCGGGCGTCCAGGAAGGCGCCGCGCCCGGCCGTGATCTCGGCATGGATGGCTCTGGCCACCACGTCGCGCGGCGCCAGCTCGGCGGCCGGGTGATAGCCGGCCATGAAGGCCTCGCCCAGATCGTTGACCAGCACCGCCCCCTCGCCGCGCAGGGCCTCGGTGGCCAGCGGGGCGGGATCGCGGCCGATGTCGATGGCCGTGGGATGGAACTGCACGAACTCCGGATCGGCGATCAGGGCGCCGGCCAGGGCGGCCAGGCCCATGGCTTCACCACGGACCTCGGGCGGGGTCGTGGTCACGGCATAGAGGCCGCCCAGTCCGCCGCCGGCCAGGATGACGGCGTCGGCGGTGATCTCGATCGCGCGGCCCCGATAGCGGGCGATGACCCCCCGCACCGCGCCGCTGTCGTCCTGCAGCAGTCCGCGGACATGGACGCCGGCGCGGCTTTCGACAGTGGGCGAGGCGAAGGCGGCGGCGACCACGGCGCGCATGATCTCGCGCCCCGCCTGATCCCCGCCGACCCGGGCGACGCGGGCGCGGCTGTGAGCGGCTTCCAGGCTGACGGCGAAGCCGCCGTCCTCGGTCCGGTCGAACGGCGCACCCAGTGAAGCCAGGTGGCGCACGGCGCCCGGGCCCTCGCGGGTCAGAATCTCGACCATGGCCGGGTCACACAGGCCCGCGCCGGCCGCCAGGGTGTCGGCGGCGTGCAGAGCCGGGGCGTCGTCCTCGCCGAGGGCCGCGGCCATGCCGCCTTGCGCCCAGGCCGAGGAGCAGCCCTGGTTCAACGGAGTCGGCGACAGAACCAGCGCCTTGCGGGGCGCGGCGGCCAGCGCGGCCGACAGACCGGCGAGTCCGGCGCCGACGATCAGGACGCCGTCGTGGTGGGTGCGCTGGGTCAACGGAACTCCCCCGCGGCTTCCGGAGCGGCGAGGATGACCGCATCGAAGGCGTCGCGAAGGCTGGCGCCGTGACGGACCAGCTCCTCGACGATGTTGGTCGGGCTCAGCGGCAGCAGGTTGCCGTAGGGCTTCCAGACCTCGGGCGGCGTGGCCTTGACGAGGTAGCCGCCTCCGAACGGAAATCTGGCGATCCGGATCATGGCCATCCTCCTCAGATCAGCTCGACGGCGACATGGTGTTGCGCCTTGACCAGATCGTAACGCGCCGGCGCGGCGGGCGGCGGCAGGTCGATCATCCGCTGGACGGCGAGGCGGGCACGCTCGGCCAGCACCGGGTCGACGGTCACCTCGAACTGGCCCTTGACCAGGGCGTCGTGGATGTTCTGCAGGCTGATCTGCTTCATGTGCGGACACATCATGCAGGGGCCGATGAACTGGGTGTCCGGCGCCTGGGCCTGGACGTTGCTGGCCATCGAGCATTCGGTGATCAGCACCACCTGGCGGGGCTTCTTCTGCACCACCCAGTCATTCATCGCGGCGGTCGAGCCGGCGAAGTCCGCGGCGGCCAGCACCTCTTCCGGGCACTCCGGGTGCGCGAGGATCTGCGCGTCCGGCCAGGCGGCCCGCATGTCGGCGACATCCTGGGCGTTGAAGCGCTCATGCACCTCGCAGCGGCCCTGCCAGGCGATGATCTTCACGTCCGTCTGGGCGGCGACGTTGCGGGCCAGGAACTCGTCGGGGATGAGGATGACGCGGTCGACGCCCCATTCCTTCGCGGCCCACTCGACCACCTGCACCGCATTGGCGCTGGTGCAGCAGATGTCGGTCTCGGCCTTCACGTCGGCGGTGGTGTTGACGTAGGTGACCACCGGCAGGCCGGGGTAGCGCTGCTTGATCAGCCGCACGTCGGCGCCGGTGATCGAGGAGGCCAGGCTGCAGCCGGCGCGCAGGTCCGGGATCAGCACCGTCTTGTCCGGGCACAGCACCTTGCTGGTCTCGGCCATGAAGTGGACGCCCGCCTGGACGATGATCTTCGCGTCCGAGCGCGCCGCCTCGCGGGCCAGGCCCAGACTGTCGCCGACGTAGTCGCCCACGCCGTGGAAGATCTCGGGCGTCATGTAGTTGTGGGCCAGGATGACGGCGTTCTTCTCACGCTTGAGACGGTTGATTTCGGCGATCAGGGGCGCGTGCAGCCGCCATTCCAGCGGCGTGACGTGGGATTTGACCTTCTCCCACAGGGGCGCGGTTTGCGCCTCCACCTCGGCGGTGAAGGTCAGGGGGGCGAATCCGTCGGCCATCTGGTTCCTCCTTATGCTCAAACTGAGCATTACAGGGGCCTGTAAAACGCCGGCAGCGAAACGATCCACTCCGGCGCTGCGGAGCTTATGCTACATCTGAGCAAAACCCGCAAGACAGATATAGACCCAAGGTCCCGGGGGCGCAACCGGACTCCTGAGATATTCCGTCGGCGCACCGACCCCGCCGCCGGTCAAC
The DNA here is from genome assembly GCA_027487945.1 of Caulobacteraceae bacterium. GTDB lineage: Bacteria > Pseudomonadota > Alphaproteobacteria > Caulobacterales > Caulobacteraceae > Caulobacter. Next base: position 33,189 of record JAIYCQ010000049.1, on the reverse strand, counting down.
CGTGCTATGAAGCCGCCAACGCGCGCCGGGCGGCGGTCGTCGTCTTGTCACAGGCGTCGGCGAGCTTACCTCTCCGGCGCACCAAGGAGACGACCATGCCTGCCAGGATCGACACCGGACTCGCCGCCAGGGACCGCGCTACGGTCGCCCAGGCGCTCTCCAGGACCCTGGCCGACACCTATGCCCTGTACCTGAAGACCCACGGCTACCACTGGAACGTCCGGGGCCCGAACTTCTCGTCGCTCCATGCCCTGTTCATGGACCAGTACACCGAGCAGTGGGCGGCGCTGGACGAGCTGGCCGAGCGTATCCGCGCCCTGGGCGAACTGGCCCCGCAGAGCGGCGCGGCCTTCGGCAACCTGACCTCGATCAAGGACGGTGATCCCGAGCTGGACTGGGAAGCCATGGTCACCGACCTGAAGGACGGCCACGAGACGGTGATCGCCACCCTGCGCGAACTGCTCGACATCGCCGAGAAGGCCGGCGACGACGTGTCCGTCGATCTGGGCACCCAGCGCCTGACCGCGCACGAGAAGCACGCGTGGATGCTGCGCGCCACGCTCGGTGTGAAGTAACCGGCTTGTTGTCCGGTCTCCACAGAACACGGGCGCTCGCGCTGGTCGCCGTGATGGCGATCGTGCAGGTCGCCTGCGTGACCGACTACCGCAGGCCCGCCGGCTCCGGCCGGATCAACGGGCAGGCGGCGGTGGCGCGCGGCTTCTCCAACATCGCGCTCGAGCGGGTCACCGCCGACATGGACCCGGCCATGCTGGCCCTGGCCCGTCGGCATGACCCCGCGCCGCGCAAGGACTACTGGGGCCGTGTCACCGGCTGGACCACCTACGATCTGGGCAGCCTGCCCACCCTCGGCGACTTCAACTTCACGGCCAGCGACGCCCAGTTGATCAACGCCCTGCGGCCCGGAAGCCTGCTGCCGCCGCCGCCGGCGAAGCCGTTCCTCTTCAAGGGTTCGGAAGAGGACCGCCTGCGCGCCGAGGAGTGCCTGACCCAGGCCATCTACTATGAGGCCGCCACCGAGCCCGTCGAAGGCATGCAGGCCGTGGCCCAGACCGTGCTCAACCGGCTGCGGCACCCGGAGTATCCCAAGTCGGTCTGCGGCGTGGTCTACCAGGGCTCGCAGCGGATCACCGGTTGCCAGTTCAGCTTCACCTGCGACGGCTCGCTGGCCCGGGTTCCTACGCCTGCGCTGTGGGACCGCGCCCGGAGCGTGGCGCAGCAGGCGCTGAGCGGCTTCGTACTGAAGTCGGTGGGCACGGCGACCCATTATCACGCCGACTATGTCGCCCCCTACTGGGCGCCGACCCTCTACAAGATCCACACCATCGGACGGCATATCTTTTACCGCTGGACCGGCCCATGGGGCCTGCCCCCGGCCTTCACGGGGCGCTATGCCGGCGGTGAGAACACCCTGTCGCTGGCGGTGCTCGAGGGCCTCGATTCCCGCACCCAGGGCGCCCAGCTGGTCGGGGAGACGATGACCCCGACCCTGGCGGCGACGCGGACCCTGACCCTTGAGGTCGACGGCGTCGAGCGGACCTACACGGTGCAGGACCTGGTCGCCCTGCCGGCGGGACAGGAGGCGCCGCGCGTCGACGGGGCCCTGGCCCCGGTCCGGCGCCTGCCCACCGCCCAGGAGATTTCGGAGATCAACGCCAGCCTCAAGGCGCTGGAAGATCCGGACGCCCCGATGAGCACCGCTCCCTCCGCCCAGCCCGCCGACAGCGGCGACCTGCCGATCTCGACGCGACGGTACTAGAAGCCCCCTACAACCCCGCTCATCCCGGCGAATGCCCGGATGAGCGGATCTATGGGGAAACCTCTGTCCCGAACGCCTTCGCGTAGGTCACCGCCACCGGCGCATCGAGCGCGCCCGGCTTGAGGGCCAGCGCCATGAATGAGGGTCCGCTGAAGGGCGCCGCCACCGTCTTCGCCGCATCTGCCGAGTAGCCGACGCGCGGGTAGTAGGCGGGGTGGCCCAATACGATGACCGCCTCGACCCCGGCCGCGCGCAGCAGCTCGTGGCCGACCTCCATCAGCCAGGTCCCGAGGCCGTCCTTCTGGCGGCCGGGCATGACGGACAGCGGGGCCAGGGCGGCGAAACGGGCGCCGGTGCTGGTCGCCATGGGGCTGAACAGGACGTGCCCGACGACCGCGCCGTCCGCCTCGGCCACCAGCTCGACCAGTGCGTCGCCATCGGCGCGCAGGGCGTCGACCAGGTCGGCCTCGTCGGACTTGCCGAACTCGGCGGTAAAGGCGGCCGTCACGACGGCGCGGATGGCGGCCTGGTCGTCGGAGGTCGCCGGGCGGATCACCATGCGCCGATCTTCTGGGCCTGGTCGTGGCTGATTGGATGCTTGTCGGCGGCGTGGTCCTGCTCGGCCAGGAAGCGGACGGCCTCCAGCGCGGCCATGCAGCCCATGCCAGCGGCGGTGACGGCCTGGCGGTAGACGTCGTCGGTGACGTCGCCGGCAGCGTAAACGCCTTCGATGGCGGTCGAGGCCGTGCCGGGCTTCACCGTCAGATAACCGCCCGCGTGGGTCTCCAGCTGGTCCTTGAACAGCGCCGAGGACGGGGCATGACCGATGGCGATGAACACGCCGTCGGCCTTCACCTCCCGGGCCTCTCCCGTCTTGACGTTCTTCAGCCGGGCGCCGGTGACGCCCATGGGGTCGGTCTCGCCGAGCACCTCATCGACGGCATGGTCCCAGATGACCTCGATCTTCGGATTGGCGAACAGCCGCTCCTGCAGGATCTTCTCGGCCCGGAACTCGTCCTTGCGGTGGACGACGATGACCTTGGCGGCGAAATTGGTCAGGAACAGCGCCTCCTCGACGGCAGTGTTGCCGCCGCCGACCACGATCACGTCCTTGCCCCGGTAGAAGAAGCCGTCGCAGGTGGCGCAGGCGGAGACGCCGAAACCCTGGAAGCGCTGCTCGCTCTCGAGACCCAGCCACTTGGCCTGGGCGCCGGTGGCGATGATGACCGTCTCGGCCAGCCAGTCCTGGCCGCTGTCGGTGCGGATGCGGAACGGCCGCTGCGACAGGTCGGCCTCCAGCACGATGTCGCTGATGATCTCGGTCCCGACGTGGCGCGCCTGGGCCTCCATCTGCTCCATCAGCCAGGGGCCCTGGATGGCCTCGGCGAAGCCGGGATAGTTCTCGACCTCCGTGGTGATGGTCAGCTGGCCGCCGGGCTGGATGCCCTGGATCAGCACGGGCTTGAGCAGGGCGCGGGCGGCGTAGATGGCGGCGGTCCAGCCGGCGGGGCCGGAACCGATGATCAGGCAGCGGGTGGTGCGGGGAGCGGAGGTCGACATGGGCGCTAATTTAGGGATGATTCCGCTCCGGCGCGATGGGCGCCGGCAAGGGGACGATGAAATGGCGAACAAGGCTGGAATCCCGCTGGGCATCGGCATGGGGCTGGCCCTCGGTACGGCGCTGGGCCTCGCGTTGGACAACCTGGCGCTGGGCATGAGCCTGGGCGTCGCCATAGGGCTGGGCTCCGGCGTGGCGATGAGCGCCTCGGCGGCGAAGAAGGACGACCGCACCCGCCGGGACGGCGGCGACGGCGGATCCTACGGCGGCGGGGCCGACCGGCGCGACGACGCCGACTCCGGGTCGGACAGCGACGGCGGCGGAGACGGCGGCGGCGGGGGCGACTAGGTTCGCCGAACCGGTCTAGGGTGCGCCGACTCACCGAGACGGGCAGCCCATGACCCCAGCCCCCGAAATCACCATCGCCGGTCGGAAGATCGGGCCGGACCATCCGCCCTACGTGATCTGCGAGCTGTCGGGGAACCATAACGGCAGCCTCGAGCGGGCGCTGACCATGGTCGACGCGGCGGCCGACACCGGCTGCGACGCCATCAAGATCCAGACCTACACCGCCGACACCATCACGCTCGACGTGGACCGGCCCGAGTTCCGCATCACCGGCGGTCTTTGGGACGGCCGCAGCCTGCATGACCTCTACCGTGAGGCCCAGACGCCCTACGAATGGCACTCAGCCCTGTTCGAGCGGGCGGCGAAGCGGGGGGTGACGCTGTTCTCCAGCCCGTTCGACGAGACGGCGGTCGACCTGCTCGCGGGCCTCGACGCGCCCGCCTACAAGATCGCCTCGTTCGAGGCCGTCGACCTGCCGCTGATCCGCTATGCGGCGGCGAAGGGCAGGCCGCTGATCATCTCCACCGGCATGGCCAACCTTGCCGAGATCGAGGCGGCGCGGGACGCGGCGCTGGCCGGCGGCGCGGCGGGGGTGCTGCTGCTACACTGCACCTCCAGCTATCCCGCCACCTTCGCGGACGCCAATGTCCGCACGGTGACCGACATGGCGGCGCGGTTCGGCTGCCCCATCGGCCTGTCCGACCACACGCCGGGCACGGCGGCCTCGGTGGCGGCGGTGGCCATGGGCGCCTGCGCGATCGAGAAACACTTCACCCTGGCCCGGTCCGACGGCGGTCCTGATGCCGACTTCAGCCTGGAGCCGGCCGAGTTCAGCGCCCTGGTGCGGGACTGCAAGGACGCCTGGGCGTCGCTGGGCAGGGTCAACTACGACCTGCTCGGCAGCGAGCGCGGCAACGTCCAGTTCCGTCGCTCGCTCTATGTCGTCGCCGATGTAAAGGCCGGCGAGATGCTGACGCGGGCGAACGTCCGTTCGGTGCGTCCGGGCAACGGCCTGCCGCCGGTGGAGCTGGACAGGGTGCTGGGCCGGGTGGCCGCCCGCGACCTCGCGTTCGGCGAGCCGCTGGACTGGGAGATGGTGGGGTAGGGGCGTCCTTCGACGCGCCGCTGCGCGGCTGCTCAGAATGACGTCGTCAGAACCGCTTCAGGAAACGGGTCATGCTGAGCAGCGCCGCGGCCGCGCGTTGAAGCACGCACGGCCCCTCCGCCTACTCCGGCAACAGCCCCAGCCGCTGGCCCAGGATCCGGTCCAGCGCCCGAGGGGACAGAACCTTCTCGCTCATGAAGGTCTGGAAGGGCGTCGGCGAGACCGTGTAGCGCACCTTCGGCCGGGGCGCGGTCAGGGCGGTGTGGATCGCCTCGCCGATCCTCTCGGGCTTCAGGCCGGTGCGGCCCATCTCCAGCATGAAGGCCGCGATACGGGCCAGCGGCGCGGCGTAGCGGGTGTTGGCGTAGGGGCCCTGGTCGATCTCGTCCGCCTTGTCCCAGATCGGCGTCGCCACCGCGCCCGGCGCCACGACGATGACGTCGACGCCGAAGGGCAGCAGCTCGCGCCGCAGGGACTCTGACAGGCCTTCGAGCCCGAACTTGCTGGTGCAGTAGGGCGCCAGGAAGGGGTTGGCCGTCCGCCCCCCGACCGAGGAGATGTTGACGATTCGGCCCGGGTCCTTGCACCCGGCGCCCTCGGCCCCGAGCAACGGGGCGAAGGCCTGGGTGGCGATCACGACGCCGGTCAGGTTGACCTCCAGCTGGCGGCGGAAGTCCTCGACCGGCAGGTGCAGCAGCGGCCCCGCCACGGCGATCCCGGCATTGTTGACCAGGCCGGCCAGGGTCGCGCCGGCCAGCGCCGCCTCGACCTGGCGGGCGCCCGCGCGGACGGCGGCCTCGTCGGTGACGTCGAACAGAAGCGGCGTGAACCGGTCGCCGAACGCGGCCTTCAGCCGGTCGGCGTCGGCCGGTTTCCGGACGCTGCCGAAAACGTGGAATCCTCTGGCCGTCAGGACCTGGACCGTTCCCCAGCCTATGCCGGTGGAGACGCCGGTGACGACGACGGATGGTTTCTGGGTGCTCATCTGTCCCTCCCTGAGCATCACGACATGGGGCCTGCCGGACCGTTATCCAGCGCGCTGCCGCAGCAACGCCAGGAAGGCGTCGGCCACCCGGTCGGCGCCCCGGCCGTCGCAGATGCCCGCGGCGGCGATGGACAGGCGGCGACGCAGGGCGCCCTCGGCGATCAGGCGGGCGGCGGCGGCGTCGAACCCGGCCTCGAACTCCGCGGCGGCGTCCAGCGCTATGACCGCCCCGGCCTCGGCCAAGGCCACGGCGGCCTGGGTCTGGTTGTCGGCCAGAACCAGCAGAAGCGTCGGCAGGCCCAGCACGCACCGCTCCCAGCTGGACGAGCCGCCGCCGCCGATCGCGATGTCCGCATGTGCGGTCAGGCGGGCCATGTCCCGGGTGTCGACATGCAGTGTGACCGAGGGCTCTGCCTCGGCCAGCGCTTCCAGCGCCGCCAGCCGGGGTGCGCCGGAGCCGACCACGACGTCGAGCTCGGCGACTCCGCTGAGGCGTTGCACCGCCGGCAGGGTGAAGCCGCCGACGTCGGTCAGGCCCAGCGAGACCAGGATGCGTCGCACTGGCCCGCCCTCGGCGCGCCGGGCCAGGGTCTCGGGACGCAGGGCCACGAAGTCCGGTCGCATCGGCGCGTGGGACGGTCCCAGCAGCAGCTCGCAGCCGTCCGGGACGAGGCCGCGATAGTCGGTCGCCCGGCGCCCGATGCCGGAATCCAGCACCATGTCCGCGCCCAGCGGGCGGTCGGCGAGGTCGTCGATGACCAGCACAGGGCGACCCTTGGCCAGCGCCAGATGATCTCCCGCTGATAGGGCGTAGTGGTCGATGACCAGGGCGTCGAAGCCGGCGTCGTCGTCCACCCGGAACAGGTCCCGCGCGAAGACGTCCAGCACCGCGTCGCCGTCGGGATGGCTGCGGAACGCGCACTCCGCGCCGCGCGCCTCCAGCGCCCGGGCCAGGGTCAACGACCGCATGACGTGGCCGCCGCCGATGGCCGGGCCGGCGTCGGCGATGAAGAGGATGCGCTCTTCGGGCATCACCGCGTCCCGCTCATCGCCGCGTCAGCCGTTCATCGGGGTGAGCGGGCGATAGCGGATGAAGCACAGCGGCGGAAGGTCGCCGACGGCGCTGAGGCCGGTCAGGCCCAGGAAGTTGCCGGCGCCGTCGTCGGGCCAGGCCAGGATGCGGGTCTTCAGCGCCCCGAGATCGCGGCTGCCGTTTATCGGTTCGCCGTGAAGGGTCACCATACGCTGTTCGAGCGCCGCGCACTGAGACGGATCCTTCAGCGACAGTCGGATGACGTGCAGCGCCTTGCCCTGGTCATCAAAGAAGAACTCGCCGTCGAACCGGAAGCCCTCATAGGTGATCGGGCCGACGGCCCGCAGGTGCCAGCCGTGTACTCGCTGTCCGTCGCGTCCGATGATCGGCTCAAGGGCGCCGCCGGAGCCGGCGATGACCTTGTCGGCCGGCATCCCCCAGGCGGTCCACTGCCAGTCGGCCAGGGCCGCTCCGGGCAGGGCCAGGCCCGCGATCAGGGCGGCGAGGGTCAGGCGACGACGCATGGGAGTCTCCGTGGGGCCAGGGGCTACTCGGGGCCCATGAAGCGGCCGATGGTGGCCGGAGGTTGGGCGAGGACGGCTTCCAGCAACAGGATGCTGGCCTGGCAGCGGTCGGCCAGGGTCAGGTCGCCGAAGTCGCCGGTGCCGGCGCCGTCGAGCCAGGCCTGTGATCCGCCCCGGCGCAGGAACTCGTCGAGAATCAGCTTCATCTCGGCGTCAGCCAGCCGGGCGCGGCGCACCTTGGCGCGGGCGCCGGCGTCAGCGGCCGCCAGCTGCACGGCGATGTAGTCGTTCATGCCGGCGACGATGGTGCTCTGGGCCGCCACGGCCGTGGTGGTGCTGATCTGACCGTTCTCGCCGAACTCCTGGCAGGCGCGGGCGTTGGTCGTGCTGAACTTCTTCAGGGTCGCGACCTGGGCGACGACAAGCGCCCGCAGTTCGGCGTCCGGCGCGCGCTGGACGTCGGACATCATGCGGTCGCCCAGCAGGCTGAAGAACTCGCCGGCGCGCGCCTGGGCCGTGGGGATATCGACCTTGCCCGACTTGAAGTCGGCGATGATCGAGGTCTCGAAGGCGCGATACTCGGTCGGATAGCGGCTGATGACCGCCGTGATCATCGCGCCGCCGGTGGATGTCATGCCGGTCCGGAACGCTGTGCGCTCCGCCTCGGTCACGCCCAGCTCGTCGACGGCGGTCGCGGCCGGCGCAGGCTCGAAGGCCGCCGCGGCGGTCGGACCGGCCAGGACGCAGGCCGCGAGGGCGGCGCTGAGGAACAGATTACGCATGAGGGTCCCCGACTGATGTGGTGATCATACCCGCTGCGCGCGGCGTGGCCAGCGGCGTCAGCCGGCGGGCCGGGCCGCCATCGCCGCGTCCCGCCGGGCGAGGACCTCGCCGGCGGCGCGGTCGGTTTCGGTCAGGGGTTCGTAGGTCCAGCTCTGGAAGACCCCGGCGAAGGGCCGGGTGGCGCCATGGTGCTCCAGCTCCTCGTGGAACAGGCGGAACTTCAGGCTCTGGCCATCCATCTTCAGGATGAAGACCGGCTTGCCGGTGCCGGCCGCCTCGGTGGCCATGTTGGCCGAGTCCTCGGTGACCAGCACACAGTCGGCGCCGGCGAGGAAGGCGAAGTAGGGGTTGTCACCCTCGCCGTCCCAGATGATGCCGGGCTGGTTCTTCAGCCGCGCGGTCAGCAAGGCCCGCGCCTGGGGCGGGGTGCGCCGCGAGAAGGTCATCAGCAGCGAGCCGCCGGTCGCCTCGATGGCGTCCTGGATGTCGGTGGCGATCTTCGCCGCCCGTTCGGGGGTCAGGTCGAAGGCCTTGGACTTGCCGCCGATCAGCACCGCCGCGCGGGGGTGGGGCAGAGGGTCGATGATCCCGGCAAAACGCGGATACTCGCCCGCCAGCTTTTCGGCCGTCACCCGGTGCGGGGCGCCGATGATCGAGACGATATTGTCGCCCTTCAGCCGGTCGTGGTTGGGCGGGATCACCAGGTCGAAGAACTTGGCCGGAACGCGGGGGTCCTGGATCTGGACCACGAAGGTCCTGCCTTCCGACCATCGCTTCATGCGCATGGCCAGCGGCAGCGTCGCGCGGCCGGCGGCGATCAGCAGGTCCGGCCAGGGTGGGGCGATGTCGCTTTCCGACGTCAGCCAGCGGCGGGGAAATGGCGTCAGCCACCAGGGCAGCCGCCCGAGGTCTCCCTTCCAGCCGATGCGTTTGACGACGATCTCACAGTCGCGGCGCCGGGCCACGGCCTCGGCCAACCCCACGGCCTGGGCCTCGATGCCCGCCCGTCCGTCGGACATCGCCCAGATCGTCAGGGGAGTTTGTGTCGTCGCTTTCAACGGTCATCCCGGCCGGAGTGGGTCAGCGCGGCGCGCCCGGACCCAGCATGCCGTGCTTCTGGGTCCAGGATAAGCCGCGTTTGCGGCTTTCCGGGATGACAGCCAACTGTGGCGATCAGGCGCCTAGAGCCACTCGACCTTGAGGATCTCGTAGGCCTTGACGCCGCCGGGCGTGTTCACCTCGACGACGTCGCCGACTTCCTTGCCGATCATCGCGCGCGACAGCGGCGAGGACAGCGAGATGCGGCCACCCTTCACGTCGGCTTCGTGATCGCCGACGATCTGGTAGCGGCCCTCGTCCTCGGTGTCCTCGTCGACCACGGTGACCGTGGCGCCGAACTTCACCTGCGAGCCGGAGAGCTTGGACACGTCGATGATCTGGGCGCGGGCGATCTTGTCCTCGATCTCCGCGATCCGGCCTTCGATCCAGCCCTGGCGCTCCTTGGCGGCATGGTACTCGGCGTTTTCACTGAGATCGCCGTGCGCGCGCGCTTCCGAAATCGCGGCGATGACACTCGGCCGCTCAATCGTCTTCAAACGCTTCAGTTCTTCGTCGAGGGAGGTGTAGCCCCCGGCGGTCATCGGCACTTTTTCCATATCGGAGATTAGCTCGGGTTCGCCCTGGGGAGGTGGTTGGTCCGGCTGCGGGCGCAGACGTCCGGGGGCGTCAAGACTAGTCTTTGGCCCGCGAGATAGCAAGGGAGATGCTGCGATGCAGCGCGGGGCGGCGGGCCCGGCGGTCGTCGGCCCGCCCTGACGGCAGTCCGATCAGTCCCGCGAGACGAAGCCCGCTCGCGGCGCCTCGGCCTCGAACGGCCAGGCGGCGGGTTCCAGCGCGGGCAGCCGCTCGGGCGCCAGCGGGTCGCTGTCCACTGATCCGACCAGCAGTTGCATGCCGAGCTGGACCAGGAAGGCGATGACCAGCCAGCCCGCCGCGCTGATCGCGAGGGGCAGGTAGCCCTCGCCCCAGGTGAAGCCGATGCCGGTGGCCGACAGCGCGTAGTCCCGGCCGAGCCCCAGCAGCACGAAGCCGATGAAATAGACCGCCTCTCCGGCTCCGCCCCAGTTGCGGATCATCCGCCAGCCGACCAGGCCGAGGCCGCCGCCGAACCACAGGGCGGTCGAGGCATAGGCGAGGATCGGGGCATGGGTCTCCATCCGGCCCCAGGCCCACCAGCCGAACTCGAAGGCCGCGCGGTCGAGGGCGAAGGCGAAGGCCGCGGCGACCAGGCCGCTCATCAGGGCGGCGGCGACCCGCCAATAGCCGGCGCGGGTCAGCCAGGCGCCGCCCAGGAAGAGCAGGCCTGAAAAGGCGGCGGCGATGCAGACGACCAGGGTGTCCATGGCGCTTTCTCCGACTCCGACGCTAGACTCGCCGTGTCCGGAGGGCATCCGGCTTCACCCGCTGGATGAACAGCGACTCGCGGGGCAGGCGCAGGCTTGCACGGCCCTGGGTAAGCCTGTCACCACGGGGCCATGACCCTGGCCCAGACCGCAGGCCTGATGATGATCGCGTCGGGCGCGGCCCACGCGGTGGTCAACGCCATCCTCAAGGCGGGCCGGGACAAGATGTCCGGCCGCGCGCTGATCGACGGCTTCTCGGCCCTGATCGTGCTGCCGTTCGCGTTCTTCCTGCCGCTGCCGCAGGGGGCCTGGGGCTGGCTGGCGGCCAGCTGGGCGACGCACCTGGTCTACCTCGTCTGCCTGATCAAGGCGTTCGAGCGGGCGGACATGACCGTGGCCTATCCGATCTCGCGGGGCATCGCCCCGGCGCTGGCGGCGGTCGTGGCGGTGCTGGTCTTCTCCGAGCCGGTCAGCTGGATCACGGCGGCCGGGATCGGCGGCGTGTCGCTGGGCGTGATGGTCGTGGGTCTGGGCCGGCAGGTCGACCGTTGGGGCCTCGGCTGGGCGGTGGCCACGGGGGTCTGTATCGCCGGCTACACCGTCCTCGACGCCCAGGGGGTGCGCGCGGCGCCCAGCGCCCTCAGCTACATCGCCTGGATCTATCTGACGCTGGGCGGCGGCATCGGCCTTCTGTTCGCGCTGTGGCGCGGGCCGAGGTTCCTGCTGGCGGCCCGGGCCGAGTGGAAGCCGGGCCTGATCGCCGGGGCGCTGTCGATCGTCACCTATGGCCTGGCGCTCTACGCCTATCGCCTCGGCGACACGCCCCGGCTGGCGGCGCTGCGCGAGACCTCGATCCTGTTCGCCGTGGGCATCGCGGTCATCTTCCTGCGGGAGCGGATGACCGGCGGCCGTATCGCCGGAACGGCAGCCATCGCCGGCGGCGCGGCCCTGCTGCTGCTGGCGGGGTGACACATTGGCGCGGGACGCGCGGGGGCCGCGGCGGTATCAGGCGACCATGACCTTCTCGATCAGACCCTGCACGGCCGCCGACGCCGTCCGCCTCTCCACCGTCGCCAGCGCGACCTTCCTGGAGACCTACGCCGGCATCGTCGACGGGGACGACATTCTCCATCACTGCCAGACCACCCACGCGCCGGCGGCCTATGCGGTCCTGCTCGCCGACCCGTCGCGCAAGCTGTTCCTGGCCGAGATCGACGCAGGCAGGGCGCCGATCGGCTTCCTTCTGCTGGGGCCCTGCGACCTGCCGGTGGCGGCCGAGCCCGGCGACATGGAGCTGACGCGGATCTACGCCCTGCACCGTTTCCACGGCGGCGGGCTGGGGCAGGCGATGATGGACACCGCCGTCGAGACCGCGCGCGCGGCCGGTGCGAAGCGCCTGCTGTTGGCCGCCTACCAGCGCAACGGCCGGGCGCTGGCCTTCTATGGCCGCAACGGCTTCAAACAGGTCGGCACGCGCGTCTTCCACGTCGGCGACAACGGCTACGACGACTACGTGCTGGCGAAGGCGCTATAGGGGTCAAAGGGTCGGGGACACCTGAATTGTCCCCCATGCCTCACCGCGCCGTCATGCCCCCGTCGATGACCAGCTCCGACCCGGTCATGTAGCGGGACTCGTCCGACGCCAGGAACAGCACGCCCTGGGCGATGTCGACCGGCCAGCCCTTGTGGCCCAGCGGGGTGGCGACGGCGGTCATGTCGTCCAGGTTCATCGTCCGCTGGGGCCCGGCGTTGCCGCCGTCGGCGACGGTGCTGGAGATGGTGTCCCAGATCGGCGTCTCGATGATGCCCGGGTGAATGGAGTTCACACGCACCCCGTCACGCGCCGTCGCGCATTCCATGGCGGCGGCCTTGGTGAACAGCCGCACCGCGCCCTTGGTGGCGCAATAGGCGGTCATGTTGGCCGCGCCGGTCAGACCGGCGATCGAGGAGACGTTGATGATGCTGCCGCCGCCGCCCTGGCGCATCAGCGGCAGGCTGTGCTTCACGCCCAGGAAAACGCCCTCGACGTTGATCGCCTGCTGCCGACGCCAGTCGGCGAGGCTGAAGTCGGTGACCGGACCGCCGATGCCGATGCCGGCGTTGTTGACCAGGATGTCCAGCCGGCCGAAGGCGGCGCGGATCTGTTCGACCACGGCGATCCAGGCGTCCTCGCTGGTCACGTCATGGGGGATGTAGATGGCGTTCGCGCCGATGGCGGCGGCGAGCTCGCGGCCCTTGTCGTCCTGGATGTCGGTCAGGGCGACCTTGGCCCCCTCCGCCGCCAGCAGCTCGGCGCAGCCGCGCCCGATGCCGCTCGCGGCCCCTGTGACCAGGGCGACCTTGCCCGCTACGCGTCCCGTCATGCGCCTCTCCCGTGGCTTTCTTGTTATCGGCGATAAGCTGGACCCTGCGGGCCGGGCTGTCCACAGCGCGCTGTGACAATCGCCGCCGTTACCGGGCTGGCAGGATCGGCCGCGGTTCTGCTATCGCTGCCCACAACATCGAGAGCGAAGGCTCCGGGGAAAAGGGGAAACGGCCATGAAGTGGTTCGCGAGCAGCGGCGTGCGCATCTGCGCGCTCGGATTGGGGATGCTGGCCCTGGCGCCGGCGACGGCCCTGGCGGCGAGCCCGGCGGCGGCGGACCCGGCGGCGACAGCCTGGATTCTCTCGGCATCCGCCCTGGTCCTGTTGATGACCCTGCCGGGCCTGGCCCTCTTCTACGGCGGACTTGTGCGCGAGAAGAACGTGCTGTCGGTCCTGATGCAGTGTGTCGCCATCGCCTGCGTCTGCACCGTGCTGTGGCTGGCGGTCGGCTACAGCCTCGCCTTCTCGGGAACGGCCGGTTTCATCGGCGACCTCGGCAAGGTCTTCCTCGGCGCAGATCCGCGCGCCGCCCTGGTCGGGTCCCTGCCGGAGCCGGTGTTCTTCCTGTTCCAGACGACCTTCGCCATCATCACGCCGGCCCTGATCATCGGGGCGGTGGTCGAGCGGGCCCGGTTCGCCGCCGTGCTGCTGTTTTCCGCGCTCTGGCTGCTGGCGGTCTACGCGCCGGTCACCCACTGGATCTGGGGCGGCGGCTGGCTCGCGAAGCTGGGCGTGATGGACTACGCCGGCGGTCTGGTCGTCCACGCCACGGCCGGCGTCTCGGCGCTGATCTTCGCGATGCGGGTCGGTCCGCGCGAGGGGTTCCCGCGTGACCCGGCGCCGCCGCACAATCCGGGCATGACCATGATCGGCGCCGGCCTGCTGTGGGTCGGCTGGTTCGGCTTCAACGGCGGCAGCGCGCTGTCGGCCGGGTCGGACGCCGGCATGGCGATCGTCGCCACCCACGTCTCGGCCTGTGTCGCCGGCATCGTCTGGGGCGCCGTCGAGTGGATCCGCTTCGGTCGGCCGAGCATGATCGGCGTCGTCACCGGCGTCGTCGCGGGCCTCGCCACGGTCACGCCGGCCTCAGGATTTGTCGGCCCCGGCGGCGGCCTCGTGCTCGGTGCGGTGGGCAGCCTCGTCTGCTTCTATGCGGTGCACCTCGTGAAGGGGCGGCTGCAGATCGATGACTCGCTCGATGTCTTCGCCGTTCACGGCGTCGGCGGCATCCTCGGCATCCTTCTGGTGTCCGTGCTGGCCAGCCCGGTCTTCGGCGGGGCCGGCTTCCCGGCGGGACATGGCATCGGCGCGCAGCTGGGCGTCCAGCTGCTGGGGCTGGCGGCGGTGGTCGTCTGGTCGGGCGGCGTCAGCCTGGGCCTGCTCTGGATCGTTGACCGGCTGGTGGGCCTGCGTGCGAGCGCGATCGCCATCGAGGACGGGCTGGACCTCGCCGAGCACGGCGAGCGCGCCAGTCAGTCCTAGCCGGCGTAGGCGTACGGCCCGCCCTTCGCCAGCGCCGCCTGGTAGGCCGGGCGGGCGTGGATGGCCTTGAGAAAGGCGGCCAGGCGCGGGCGTCCCTCGAGCGCGCCGGCGCGGTCGGCGGCGGCCTCGATCGGGAAACTCATCATGATGTCGGCGGCGCTGAACGCGTCGCCGGCGAACCAGCTCGACCTGCCCAGCTCCGCTTCCCAGTAGTCGAAGTGGCTCGTCAGCTGCGGATCGACGAACCCCTTGAGGGCCGAGTTGGACACGGCCTTCACCAGGCCCCGGATCAGGCCGGGCGCGCGCTGGGGCATGGCGGTGAACACCAGCTTCATCAGCAGCGGCGGCATGGCCGAGCCCTCTGCGTAGTGGAGCCAGTAGGTCCAGCGCAGCCGCTCCTCCGTGCCCGCCGCCGGGCGCAGGCGACCGCCGGCATAGGCCTCGCAGATGGTCTCGACGATGGCCCCTGTCTCGGCCAGGGTCGCCGGGCCGTCGGTGATCACCGGCGACTTGCCGAGCGGATGGACCGCCTTGAGCTCCGGCGGGGCGAGCATGGTCTTCGCATCCCGCTGGTAGCGTTTGATCTCGTAGGGCAGTCCCAGCTCCTCGAGCAGCCAGAGCACGCGCTGCGAACGGGAGTCGTTCAGATGATGGACGGTCAGCATGGGCGAGCTCCGGTCATTCCGGGGAAGCTAGCGCCGCCCGGCCCGTTGTCCACCCACCCAGGGTCAGCCCGCCCGCGCCCGGAGCGGCTCGCGCGCGCGTGACGTGGCCGACCGGTCGTCCTCGCCCTCAATGCGGAAGCGGCCGACCATGCGGGCCAGCTCCGAGGCCTCGTTCTTCAGGGAGATGGTCGCGGCCGTCGATTCCTCGACCATGGCGGCGTTCTGCTGCACCACCTGGTCCATCTCGTTGACGGCCGTGTTCACCTCCGAAAGGCCGAGGGCCTGTTCCTGCGCGGAAGAGGCGATCTCGCTGACCAGCTGGTCGATTCGGACCACCTGCTGGACGATGGCGGTCAGGGCCTGGCCGGTGCGGCCGACCAGGTCGACTCCCTGGCCGACGTTGGTGGCCGAGGCGGCGATCAGGGCCTTGATCTCCTTGGCGGCGTCGGCCGAGCGCTGGGCCAGGGCCCGCACCTCGGAGGCGACGACCGCGAAGCCCTTGCCCGCGTCGCCGGCCCGGGCCGCCTCGACCCCGGCGTTGAGGGCCAGGAGGTTGGTCTGGAAGGCGATCTCGTCGATCACCCCGATGATCTGGCCGATCTCGCCGGCCGAGGTCTCGATGGCCCCCATGGCGCGGACGGCGTCCTGCACCACGGCGCCGGAGGTCTCGGCCTGGGACCGGGTCTGGGTCACCACCTCGCTGGCTTCGCGGGCCACGCCGGCGGTCTTGCGGACCGTGGCGGTGATCTCGTCGAGGGCGGCGGCGGTTTCCTCAAGGCTCGCGGCCTGGTGCTCGGTGCGGCGCGACAGGTGGCCGGCGGCATGGCTGATCTCGTCGGCGCCGTGGTCGATGCCGCCGGTGGCGCCCGAGATGGTCGACATGGCGTCGCGCAGGCGGTTGACGGCGTTGTTGAAGTCACTGCGCAGCTGGGCGTAGCGGCCGGTGAACTCGTCATCGATCCGCGAGGTCAGGTCGCCCGCGGCGAGTCGTTGCAGCGCCGTCGCCAGGCTTTCGACGACGTGGGTCTGTTCGGCCTCGACCCGCCGGCGTTCGGCGTCATGGGTCTGGCGGGCCTCGATCTGGGCCCGGTGGCTTTCCTCGGCCGACCGGGTGGCGGCCTCGGCGTCTGCCAGGGCCTGGCGGGCGGCGGCGTTGCGGCTGTCGAGGGCGACGAACATGCGGTCGAGGTTGACGGCGATGCCGACCAGCACCCCGGCTTCCAGCACCAGGATGACGGCGTGGACGATGACCCGGCCGAGACTGGCGGCCCCCGGGAACACCGCCGCCGGCAGAACGTAGCTGAGCAGCAGATGGTGGACGGCCACGGTCGCGGCGGCGGCGACGATGGCCTTCCAGTCGCAGTAGACGGCCAGCAGCGCCAGGGCGGCGAAGTAGGCCATGTGCATGTCGATCTGCCAGGGATGGCCGGCCAGGCCGGCCACCAGGATCGAGACCTGGGCCATCAGCATCATCGAGACGGCAATACGCAGCTGGGGGCCCTGCGGCAGGATCCGCCAGGCCAGGGTTGTACCACCGGCCAGGGCCGCAGCGCCGCCGCCGATGGCCAGCCAGCTTCCCCCCGCCAGCAGGCTGGCGAGGGTCGCGACCACCGCAAAGGCCCAGATGGCGCCGACCAGCAGGTTTGTGCCTGTCGTGCGTTGCTGTTCCAGATCCATGAACATGGTCATGCCTCCTCAGGCGTGGGGTCGGCGCAGAGACGGACGGCTTCGCCGCCCAGCACCAGCAGGGCGCCCGAGCGGCGCACCCGCGTCGCGAGCCCGGTCGGGTCGCCGTGAATGACAAGGATGTTGCGGACGCCGCCGGCGGCGGCGATCTCGCCGGCCGAAGCCGCGGCCCCGGCGATCTGCGCGTCCGACCACCACGGGGGGTAGACGGCGGCCAGCAGGCGTTCGCCCGGGAGTGGTCCGGCGCCGAGCGCCAGAATCACCATTGTACTCAAAACGAGTAACAGTATTGGCCCGAGGAACCGCATGGTACTCCCATGCAGCCGCAGGTCTTAAACGAATGATAAACCATGCGAACGCGGGGCGGGACAGTATGTCGCGCCCCCAGGTTCAGCCCGGGGGCGCGACGGTCCTGGCTAGCAGCGGCGGAAGCCCGCGGCTCGGGCGCCGGCGCGCATGGTCTCGATCATCGCCACCAGGCGCTGGGCGGTGGGTACGATCTCGGCGGAGTCGCCAAACGGCTTGGCCTTGGCCAGGTAGCCCGCGGCCTTCTTCAGCTCGCCGCACGGATCCTTGACTGTGATCGACCCCGAAAAGCCGTCCAGCGCCTTGCAGATCGAGGCCTGGCCCTCGGCCGCCCAGGTCGGCACATAGCCGCCGACCTTCATCCGCTCGCCGAGCAGTCCGGAGCAGGCGGCGCGCTGCCGCTGCAGGATGTTGTCACCGGTGGTGCTCGGGTCGCTGGTCGGGGCGATGATGGCGTTGGACCGGGCCACCCAGATGCTGGCGGCTTCCGCCTTTGTGAGGGCCAGGGCCTGGCCGGGCGCCAGTGACGCTGCGGCGAACAGGGCGGCGGCGAGGGCGACGGGGACGCGGGACATGGGGTGGAGACTCCTCTGACGACAACACGCGCCTTGAAACGTCGCAGCGCCTGTCCCGCAAGGGGGCGTCGGCAGACTCCCACCCTTTTGGGGCAAGGATTCCCGGTCGTGAGGAGGGGGGAGGCGACGGAGGGACCTCTGGGGGGAGAGGGGGGCTGCAGATACGCGCGAGCCGGCCCCTCCGTCGCGGGTGCAGAAGACCCGCACGGCCCTAACGGAAGGTTAATTCCGGGAATCGGGAGGCCCGGGGCGGGTGCGGCATAGTGGCGCCGCCACCCGCTGCCGCCCGGACCGCGTCAGTAGCTCTGCAGCGCCCGCACCTCGAGGGCCGCCAGCGGCGCGGTGCTGATCGCCTGGGCCGCCGCCAGGGCGCCGGCCGAGGTGGTGTAGTAGGGGATCTTCATCATCAGCGCCGTGCGGCGGATCTCGAAACTGTCACTGAGCGACTGCTTGCCCTCGGTGGTGTTGAAGACCAGCTGGACCTCGCCGTTCTTCATGGCGTCGACGATGTGCGGCCGCCCTTCCAGCACCTTGCGGACGAGTTCGGTCTCGACCCCCTG
Organism: Caulobacteraceae bacterium; assembly: GCA_027487945.1. GTDB lineage: Bacteria > Pseudomonadota > Alphaproteobacteria > Caulobacterales > Caulobacteraceae > Caulobacter. The sequence continues at coordinate 15,036 of JAIYCQ010000049.1, read as the reverse complement.
CTCCTTGAGCCAGGCGCCGGTGCCGGCGGTGGTCAGGACGCGGAAGCCGGCGGCCTGCAGCAGGCGGACCGGCTCGAGGATCCAGACCTTGTCGCTGTCCTTGACCGAGACGAACGCAGTCCCGGCGGTCGGCAGGGTGACGCCGCCGCCCAACTGGCTCTTGGCGAAGGCGCGGGCGAAGGCCGGCGCCATGTCGGCCTCGCCGTCGCGCTTCCAGTCCAGGCCCATGACCTCGCCGGTCGAGCGCATCTCCGGGCCGAGCACGGTGTCGACCCCGGCGAAGCGGGCGAACGGGAAGACCGCCTCCTTCACCGCGATATGGTCGTAGGGCTTGTCGACCAGGTCGAAACTGGCCAGCGTTTCGCCGGCCATGATCTTCGCGGCGATGGCGGCGACCGGCCGACCAATGGTCTTGGCCACGAAGGGCACGGTGCGCGAGGCGCGGGGGTTCACTTCCAGCACATAGATGCGCGGCGCGTCCGAGTGCGGCTCCTCGATGGCGAACTGCACATTCATCAGGCCGCGCACGTTCAGGGCCAGGGCCATGGCGACGGTCTGGCGCTTGAGTTCGTCGATGATCTCCGGGCGCAGCGAGAAGGGCGGCATCGAGCAGGCGCTGTCGCCGCTGTGCACGCCGGCTTCCTCGATATGCTCCAGCACCCCGGCGACGAAGACGTCCTTGCCGTCGCACAGGGCGTCGATGTCCACCTCGGTGGCGCGGGACAGGTACTGGTCGATCAGGATCGGCGCGTCGCCGCTGACCTCGACGGCGGTGCGGACGTAGCGCTCCAGCTGCTCGTCGTCGCGGATGATCTCCATGCCGCGGCCGCCCAGCACATAGGAGGGGCGGATGACGATCGGATAGCCGACCTCATGAGCGGCGGTGAAGCATTCCTCGCTGCTGCGGGCCAGGGCGTTGACCGGCTGGGCGATGTCCAGGCGGTGCAGCAGCTGCTGGAAGCGCTCGCGGTCCTCGGCCAGATCGATCGAGTCGACGCTGGTGCCGAGGATCGGGATGCCGGCCTGCTCCAGCGGATGGGCCAGCTTCAGCGGGGTCTGGCCGCCGAACTGGACGATGACGCCGGCCAGGGTCCCGTTCTGCTGCTCGACGTGGATCAGCTCCAGCACGTCCTCGGCCGTCAGCGGCTCGAAGTAGAGGCGGTCGGAGGTGTCGTAGTCGGTTGAGACGGTCTCGGGGTTGCAGTTGACCATGATCGACTCGATGCCGATGGCGTCGAGCGCGAAGGCCGCGTGGCAGCAGCAGTAGTCGAACTCGATGCCCTGGCCGATGCGGTTGGGACCGCCGCCGAGGATGATCGCCTTGCGCCGGTTGCTGGGCTCGGACTCGCAGTCCGGCGCCTGGCCGAGCGCTCCGGTCTCGTAGGTCGAGTACATGTAGGGCGTCGTGGCCGCGAACTCGCCGGCGCAGGTGTCGATGCGCTTGAAGACCGGGCGGACGTCCAGGGCCTGACGGGCGGCGCGCACGGCGGTCTCGCCGCCGCCGACCAGCCTGGCCAGCCGGGCGTCGGAGAAGCCCATGGCTTTCAGACGGCGCATCCCGGCGGCGTCGGCGGGCAGGCCGGCGACGCGGACGCGGCCCTCCTCGCGCATGATGTCGGCGATCTGGCGGAGGAACCAGGGCTCGTAGGAACAGGCGCCGTTGATCTCCTCCACCGTCAGGCCGTGGCGGAAGGCCTGGGCGATGACGCGGAGCCGGTCGGGCGTCGGCATGGCCAGCGCGCGCAGCACGGCGGCGGTGGCGGTGTCCGGATCACCGGCCCCTTCGATCTCGATCTCATCCAGGCCCGTCAGGCCCGTTTCGAGGCCACGCAAAGCCTTCTGCAGGCTCTCGGCGAAGGTGCGGCCGATGGCCATGACCTCGCCAACCGACTTCATCGAGGTGGTCAGGTGCGGCTCGCTGCCCGGGTACTTCTCGAACGCGAAGCGGGGGATCTTGGTGACGACGTAGTCGATGCTGGGCTCGAACGAGGCGGGCATGGCGCCGCCGGTGATGTCGTTGGCCAGTTCGTCGAGGGTGTAGCCGACGGCCAGACGGGCGGCGACCTTTGCGATCGGGAACCCCGTGGCCTTCGAGGCCAGGGCCGAGGACCGCGACACGCGCGGGTTCATCTCGATCACCACCATGCGGCCGTCGGCCGGGTTGATCGCCCACTGGACGTTGGAGCCGCCGGTCTCGACCCCGATCTCGCGCAGCACGTCGATGCTGCCCTTGCGCATGCGCTGGTACTCTTTGTCGGTCAGCGTCAGGGCCGGGGCGACGGTGATGGAATCGCCGGTATGGACGCCCATCGGGTCGATGTTCTCGATCGAGCAGACGATGATGCAGTTGTCCGCCTTGTCGCGGACCACCTCCATCTCGAACTCCTTCCAGCCCAGGACGCTTTCCTCGATCAGCACCTCGGTGGTGGGCGATAGGTCCAGGCCGCGCAGGACGATCTCCTCGAATTCCTCGCGGTTGTAGGCGATGCCCCCGCCGGTGCCGGCGAGCGTGAAGCTGGGCCGGACGATGGCCGGCAGGCCGACGAACTCGAGCCCCTCGAGCGCTTCGTCCAGCGAATGGGCGGCCTTGGACCTGGGGCTTTCGAGGCCCAGCTTGTCCATGGCGTCGCGGAATTTCTGGCGGTCCTCGGCCTTGTCGATGACGTCGGCCTTCGCGCCGATCATCTCCACGCCGTACTTTTCCAGCGTGCCGTTGGCTTCCAGCGCCAGGGCGGTGTTCAGCGCCGTCTGCCCGCCCATGGTCGGCAGCAGGGCGTCGGGCCGCTCCTTGGCGATGATCTTGGCGACGATCTCCGGGGTGATCGGCTCGATGTAGGTCGCGTCCGCCACGTCCGGATCGGTCATGATGGTGGCGGGGTTCGAGTTGACCAGGATGATCCGGTAGCCCTCGGCCCGCAGCGCCTTGCAGGCCTGGACGCCGGAGTAGTCGAACTCGCAGGCCTGGCCGATGACGATGGGCCCGGCGCCGATGATCAGGATCGAGGAGATATCGGTGCGTTTGGGCATGGTCTTTTCGCGCGCAAAGGCGGTCGCGCAGCGACTGCGCGGCCGGGTCGGACAAACATCAGGTTAAGCGGGTCGTTTAGAGGCGGAGTCGGGTCGGGGCAACCCCTATCCCCGCCCGTGCGACCGAGAGTCCCTCTGTTCCCCTGTGGGCGCCGTCGAAGCCATCGCGTTCGATATGCTTGACTCAGTGTTATGTTTGAATAACATCAAGTCCAGATTTATACACATGAAGGGGCCGGCCATGCCGCACAAAGAGAAGATCGCCTGGATGACGCTGCTGTGGATCGCGGTGACGTACGGGCCCTATTTCGTCCATGTGGCGCTGTCGCCGCCGGAGCCCGGGGTCATGCCGAATCTGCCGCAGCTGTGGCTGCTGGCGCTGGCGGCGGGCGGCAACGGGGTGCTGCACATCCTCGGCCGCATCGGCCTGCGGATCGCCGCGCCGGACGACGCCCGCGCCCCGGCCGACGAGCGCGACCGCGACATCGAGCGCCGCTCCATCGTGGTGGCCTACTATGTGATGATGACCGGCATGATCCTGGTCGGGATGGTGATGCCGTTCACGACCAGCGGCTGGCAGATCGTCAACGCCGGCCTGCTGGCCATCGTGCTGGCCGAGATCACCCAGAACGGCCTTGCGGCCTGGAGCTATCGCCGGAGCGCGGCATGACCGGCGGGACGATCACCAACCAGATCCGCACCCTGCGCTTTCTGGCGGGCGAGATGTCGCAGGCGGAGCTGGGCCAGAAGATCGGCGTCACCCGCCAGACCATCGCCGCGATCGAGGCGGGCAAGTACTCCCCGACTCTGGAAGCGGCCTTCCGTATCGCCGAGGTGTTCGGCAAGCCGCTGGGTGAGGTGTTCCAGTGGCGGAGCGGGGGGTGAAGGCAGGAGCGCGGGCTCAGGGCCCGGGCTTGGCCGGCGCATGCCAGGCCTCGCCGGCGAGGGCGCGGTCGTAGCCCATGCGGAAGAGCCGCCGCATGTTGTCGGCCTTGAAGTTCAGGCCCTCGGCCTGGGCCTCGTCGGGGATCTCGCTGATCTGGACGGCCAGGCCGTTGCGATCGGCGAAGCCGACGGTTGCCGCCAGGGTGGTGCGGGTCGAGGCCTTGCTCATCGCGTCCCAGGACCGGGCGAGGATCCCGACCAGGCTGCCGCGGGTGACCCCGAAGCTGGACCCGACCTGTCCGTTGATCAGGATGTAGAGCGAGCCCAGGTGCAGGCCGCCGCCGGGGTCGGTCCACAGCAGCATCGACTCGGGCACGGTGAAGAAGGGCGTCATCACCCCGCCGTCGGCGTGCATCTCGGAGAAGCGCCCGCCCGGCCCGTCAGCGCCGATGATCACCGGGGGGAACACCCCCGGGATGCTGGAGGACGCGACCAGGATGTCCTGGAACAGCCTGACCGCATCCGCGTCGCCCCGGGTGGCGATCGCCCCCATGTCCCAGATGCTGGTTTCCTGGCTGTCGAGATTGGTGGTGGCGACCAGCAGGCGGCGGCCCCGGGCATGTTCCGCGGCGATGGCCTGCAGCATGGCGCCGTCGACATAGGCCTCGACCAGCCGGCGGATGGGGGCGGCGCTGAACAGCGACGGACCGCGAAGCGGCGCCAGGGCCTTGAAGCTGATCAGTTGGTCGGCGCCGCCATCGGTGTAGGCCGCCTCCATCCGGGCGTCCCAGTCCGGTCCCAGAAAGGCGAAGGGCGCGGCCAGGGCCCCGGTGCTGACGCCGGTGACGACGTCGAAGTGGGGGCGCTTGCCGGTCCGGGTCCAGCCCGCAAGGACGCCCGCGCCATAGGCTCCGTTGGCGCCGCCGCCCGACAGGGCCAGGACAGTGAAGTCGCCCTTGTCGGCGGCGATCCGCGCCCGGATCGGCCCTGCGGAGGTCATGGCGGCGTCGGTGTCGCCGGCCGCGAACCGGACCTCGGTCAGTTCGGCGGGCGCGGCGATCCGGGCGGCTGCGGGATCGAAGGCTTCCCGTGACAGCGTCCCGCACGCCCCCAGCAGGAAGAGGGCGAACAGAGCGGCTATGCGGCCGGGGAAAAGCGTCACCCCGGCACCCTAGCCGACATTCATGTCGCTGGCATGTGATCCCTGGTGGAGGTGGAACGGCGCCGGGGACGGCTTCCGGCATCGCCGGTGACTGTCCCCTATTTCGCGCGGTCCATCAGCCCGGCGAAGCGCTCGAAGATGTAGAGGCTGTCGGTCGGGCCGGGCGAGGCCTCGGGGTGATGCTGGACGCTGAAGACCGGCTTGCCGGCCAGCTCCAGCCCGGCGTTGGTGCCGTCGAACAGGCTGACGTGGGTTTCGCGCACCGGCTCGGGAAGGCTGTCGCGGTCGACGGTGAAACCGTGGTTCATCGACACGATCTCGACCTTGCCGGTGGTCAGGTCCTTCACCGGATGGTTCGCGCCGTGGTGGCCCTGGTCCATCTTCACGGTCCTGGCCCCGAGGGCGAGGGCCAGCATCTGGTGGCCGAGGCAGATGCCGAACACGGGCACACCGCTGTCGACCAGCTTGCGGATCTCCGGCACCGAGTACTCACCCGTCGCGGCCGGGTCGCCCGGACCGTTGGACAGCAGCACTCCGTCCGGCTTGCGGGCAAGGATGTCCTCGGCCTTCGTATCGGCCGGCACCACGGTGGCGCGAGCCCCGATCGAGGCCAGCGAGCGCAGGATGTTGCGCTTGACGCCGTAGTCGATGACCACGACCTCGTACTTCGGGGTCTCGAGCTTGCCGTAGCCCTCGTTCCACTCCCACAGCTGCTCGTCCCAGACGAAGCTCTGGCGGGTGGTGGCGTCCCGGGCAAGGTCGAGGCCGACGAGGCCGGCCCAGCCCTTCGCCTTCGCCACCAGGGCGTCGAGGTCGAACTCGCCGGTCGGGCTGTGGGCGATGACGCCGTGCGGCATGCCCTTCTCGCGGATCACCCGGGTCAGGGCGCGGGTGTCGATCCCGGCCAGGCCGATGACGCCGCGCCGTTCCATCCAGGTGTTGAGCGGGCTGTCGGAGCGGTAGTTGGCCGGATCGGTCGGGGCGTCGCGGAAGATAGCCCCCCTCGCGGAGGTCTCGGACCCGCCGCTGATCTGCTCCAGATCCTCGACGTTCGTACCGACATTGCCGATGTGGGGAAAGGTGAAGGCGACGATCTGGGCCATGTACGACGGGTCGGTCAGGATCTCCTGATACCCCGTCATGGCGGTGTTGAAGCACACCTCGCCGACCGCCTCGCCGACCGCCCCGACCCCGATGCCCTGAAGCACCGTACCGTCGGCGAGCGCGAGAACGCCCGTGGCGCCAGGAAGAACCTTGCTCGCCATTGATGTGCTCCTGACCTGCTGGACAAACGGGCGCGTTGGTAGTGACTCGGCCCCTCAGGGTCAAACGTTTATCGGACGCGAAGGGATCACGACATGCTGGCGCTGCGCCCCAACTGCGAATGTTGCGACCTCGACCTGGCGCCCGACGCCCCCGGCGCGCTGATCTGCACCTTCGAATGCACCTTCTGCGCCGCCTGCGGGGAGGGGCGCTTCGGCGGCGTCTGCCCTAACTGCGGCGGGGGGCTCGTGGCGCGGCCGGCGCGGCCGACGGCGCTGCTGGCGACGTTCCCGGGCAGCGCCGAGCGGGTGGTGAAGGCGCATGCGGCGTGCGGGTGAGTGCGTCCTTCGACAGGCCGCTTCGCCGCCGCCCGGGATGACTGAAGAGGAAGGCTTCCAGCCCCGGTCATGCTGAGCGGCGCCGCAGGCGCCTGTCGAAGCACGCACCGCTTCACTTCCGCCTCTTCCCTCGCTAATCCCGGGCGATGACCATCACCACGGTCGGCCTCGATGCCGACGACACGCTCTGGCACAACGAAACCATCTTCCGCCTGACCCACAAGCGGTTCGTGGAGCTGCTCGCCCCCTACGCCGACGAGGCGATGCTGGAGGCGAAGCTGGCCGAGACCGAGAAGCGCAACCTGCGACTCTACGGCTACGGGGTGAAGGGCTTCACCCTGTCGATGATCGAGACGGCGATGGAGTTGACCCAGGACAAGGTGTCGATCGGCGTTATCAAACAGATCCTCGCCGCCGGTCGCGAGATGCTGACCGAGCCGGTCGAGCCGCTGCCGGGCGTCGACCTGGCGCTGCATCAGCTGTCGGAGCGCTATCGTCTGGTGTTGATCACCAAGGGCGACCTGCTGCACCAGGAACAGAAGCTGGCGGCCAGCGGCCTGGGCGACCTGTTCGCGGCCGTCGAGATCGTCAGCGAGAAGGACGCCGACACCTATCGCCGCGTCTTCGCCCGGCATGGCACCGGCCCGGAGCAGGCGGTGATGGCGGGCAACTCCATGCGCTCTGACATCCTGCCCGCGCTGGATGCCGGCGCCTGGGGCGCGCTGATCCCCTATCCGCTGGTCTGGGCCCACGAGGCGGCCGAGGCGCCGGAGGCGCATGATCGTTATGCCGAGCTGGCGAGCATCGCCGAGCTCCCGGCCTGGGTCGCAAGTTTGCCCTGATTGCACTGCGTCCTTCGACAGGCCCGCTGTGCGGGCTGCTCAGGATGACTGACTTGAAGGGCCAACCCGATTAGTCATGGTGAGCAGCGCTCGTCAGAGGGCGTGTCGAACCACGCAGGGAGTCCGCATGCGCAACCTTCTCGCCCTGGCCGCGACCTTCCTGCTCCTGTCCTGCACCGCCATGCCGGAGCTGCCGACGCTGCCCGGCCAGGCGGCCAAGGGGGCGCCGTTCGACATCGTCATCCGCAACGGCCTGATCCACGACGGGACCGGCGGCGCGCCCTATCGGGGCGAGGTGGCCATCCGCGGCGACCGGATCGTCGCGATGGGGCCGAAGGTGAAGGGCCCGCGCCTCAGCGAGATCGACGCGAAGGGGCAGGCCGTCGCCCCCGGCTTCATCAACATGCTCAGCTGGGCCACCGACAGCCTGATCGCCGACGGCCGGGGCCTTTCGGACCTCAAGCAGGGGGTGACCCTGGAGGTGATGGGGGAGGGCTCCTCGATGGGCCCGTGGAACCCTGAGATGAAGCGGCTGGAGCGCCAGCGCCAGGGTGACATCAAGTACGACATCGCCTGGACCACGCTCGGCGAATACCTGGCCTATCTCGAGAAGGAAGGGATCAGCCCCAACGTCGCCTCCTTCGTCGGGGCCGAGACAGTCCGCACCAACGTGCTGGGTGAGGGCGACGACCAGCCGGGCGAGGCGCAGCTGCAGCGCATGCGGGGGCTGGTGGTCCAGGCCATGGAGGAGGGCGCGCTCGGCGTCGGCTCATCGCTGATCTACGCGCCGGGCAGCTATGCCGAGACACGAGAGCTGGCGGCGCTGGCGACCGAAGCCGGTCGCTGCGGCGGCATCTACATCAGCCACATGCGCAGCGAGGGCAACCGCCTGCTGGAGGCCATCGACGAGCTGATCGACATCTCGCGGCAGTCCGGCGCGCCGGCCGAGATCTGGCACCTGAAGGCCGCCGGCCGCCAGAACTGGGGCAAGCTGGACGCCGCCATCGCCCGGATCGAGGCGGCCCGGGCGAGCGGCCTGCGCATCACCGCCAACATGTACAGCTACACCGCCGGCTCTACCGGTCTGGACGCGGCGATGCCGCCCTGGGTGCAGGCGGGCGGCCGCGAGGCCTGGATCAAGCGGTTGAAGGACAAGCAGATCCGCCGCGAGGTCATTGCCGAGATGCGCACCGACAGCCCGGTGTTCGAGAACCTCTACCGGTTCGCCGGGGCCGAGGGGACGCTGCTGGTCGGCTTCCAGAACCCCAAACTCAAGCCCCTGGCCGGCAAGACGCTGGCGCAGGTCGCCGCCGAACGGAAGGTCAGCCCCGAGGACGCGGCCATCGACCTGGTCATCGAGGACGGCAGCCGTGTTCAGGTGGTCTATTTCCTGATGAGCGAGGACAACGTCCGCAAGCAGGTCGCCCTCCCCTGGATGAGCTTCGGCTCCGACGCCGGCGCCCAGGCGCCCGAGGGCGTGTTCCTGCAGTCCAGCACCCACCCGCGCGCCTACGGCAACTTCGCCCGACTGCTGGGCAAGTATGTGCGCGAGGAGAAGGTGATCACCCTGCCGGAGGCGGTCCGCCGGATGACCAGCCTGCCGGCCCGGAACCTCGGCCTTCGCGAGCGGGGCCTGCTGAAGCCCGGCTACTACGCCGACGTGGTGATCTTCGACCCGGCGACGGTCAGCGACCCGGCCACCTACCAGACCCCCAAACAGTTCGCGACCGGCGTCAGCTGGGTGCTGGTCAACGGCGGCGTCGCCCTGAAGAACGGCCAGCCGACCGGGCAGGCGACGGGCCGCGTGGTCCGGGGCCGCGCCTGGAAAGGCTGGCCCGACGGCGGCTGCCGGGCGAGCGCGAAGGACTGGAGCTGGTAGAAGGGGGGGGAGCAATCCCGTCCCGGTCTGGCGCCCATCATCGCGCTTTCCCGCCGTCGCCTGTCACATCCAGCCCGGTTCCCTCGTCTCCTGTCCGAACAAGGGAGACATCCTCATGATCTACCGATGGATCGCGGCGCTGCTGGGCGGAGGGCTGGCGGTCAATGCGCTGGTGATGCTGGCGCGGCCGCTGGGCTGGTACGACGCCGTGCCGGGCGTGCCGCTGACCGGGCCGTTCAACATCCACTTCGTGCGCGACATCGGCATGGCCTACCTGGTCGTGACCCTGGGCCTTGGCTGGTTCGCCTGGCGGCCTGCGCAGGGTTGGCCGGCGCTGGTCTGCGCCGCGGCCTTCCTCGGCCTGCACGCGGCCATCCACGTCGGTGACGCCAGCTGCGGCGGCAATGTCTGGCGCGACCTGATCCGCGACTTTCCCGGCGTCTTCCTGCCCGCCCTGATCACGGCCTGGATCGCCTGGGCCAATCGTCCCGCCCCCGCCCCCGCCCCCTCTCACGCCGTGGCCAAGGAGGCCTGACATGTTGAAAGCCCTGCTCCACCGCCAGATCGACGGCATCGAAAAGACCTGGAACTACGGCGCCGGCTATATGCGCGACCTGCTCGACAAGGGCGGACCCTGGACCTTCATCCGCTTCGGGATGGTCGCCTCGCTGGGCCACGGCAAGACCGCGCCGGCGGAGGCGCGGGCGGCGGCCGGCATCGTCGGAACCCTGGCCGGCGACTGCGGCCCCTGCACCCAGATCAGCGTCGACATGGCCACGACCGGCGGCGTACGGCCCGAGGTCCTGCGCGGCATTCTTGCCGGTGATCGCCCGGCCATGGGCGAGGCGGCGGCGTTGGCCTACGACTTTGCCCGCGCGGTGCTTGAGCGCAATCTGCCGGACGCCGACGCGTGCCGGACCGAAATCGCCCGCCGCTGGGGCGAGGCGGCCGTCGTCGATCTGGCCCTCGCCCTGACCACCGGCCAGATGTATCCCACGGTGAAGTACGCTCTGGGCCACGGCCGCGCCTGCTCGAAGGTGGTCGTCGCCGGCGTCTCTACTCCCTTCCGTTTCCCGGACCCCGTCACGGTATGACCGCCGCCGTCGCAGTCTTCGAAGCCGAGCGTCCGCGTCTGCGGCGGCTGGCCTATCGCATGCTGGGCTCGGTGGCCGAGGCGGAGGACGCGGTGCAGGACGCCTGGCTGCGCTGGGACCGGGCCGGCGCGGCGGCGGACAATCCCCGGGCCTGGTTGCTCCAGACCGTCACCCGCCTGTGCCTCGACCGGCTGAAGTCGGCCCGGGCCCGCCGCGAGGCCTATGTCGGCCCCTGGCTGCCCGAGCCGCTGGTCGAGGAGATCGCCGGCGATCCGGTCGAGCGGGCCGAAGACGTATCGGTCGCCTTCCTGCTGGCGCTGGAGCGGCTGTCGCCGCTGGAGCGGGCGGTGTTCCTGCTGCACGACGTTTTCGACCAGGACTACGCGGAGGTCGGCCGCGCGCTCGGCCGGGGCGAGGCGGCGGTGCGCCAGCTGGCCAGCCGCGCCCGCGCCCACGTCCGCGACGCCCGGCCGCGCTTTTCGGTGTCGCCGGAGAAGACGCTCGAGCTGGCCGCCGCCTTCATGCGGGCCGCCGCCGCGCAGGACATGGAGGGCCTCTCCAGCCTGCTGGCCCGGGACGCGGTGCTGATCTCCGACGGCGGCGGCAAACGGCCCGCCGCGCTGCGGCCCATGGTGGGGCGCGACGATGTCATGCTGCTGCTGCGGGGCCTCGCCTCGCGGGGCAGCTTCACCAAGGCCATGGCCATGCGCCCGGCGATGATCAACGGCGACCCCGGCGTTATCATGGACCTGGCCGACGGCCTGCAGACCATCGCCTTCGAAGCCGACGCCGACGGCCTGCTGAGCGCGATCTACATCGTGCGCAATCCGGACAAGCTGGTGCATGTGAGGGGGTGAGCTTCACTGTCATCCCGGACGCCGCAGGCGATCCCGGACCCAGCCGATGCCGTGCGTCCGCCTCTGGGTCCCGGCTCTTCCCCCGGCTTCCGCCGGGGTTCGGCCGGGATGACAATGAGGGAGATGCTGGCGCGGACCCGCTCCATCCGCGATATGTGCTGAATGCGCTTCGACGACCGCTTCCTGGAGGAGATCAAGTCGCGCGTCCGCCTGTCGGACGTGATCGGCAAGACCGTGAAACTCAAGCGCCAGGGCCGCGAGTTCGTCGGGCTGTCGCCGTTCACCAAGGAGCGGTCGCCCAGCTTCTTCGTCAACGACGACAAGGGCTTCTTCCACGACTTCTCCAGCGGCAAGCACGGCGACCTGATCAGCTTCCTGCAGGAGACCGAGCGGCTGACCTTCATGGAGGCTGTCGAGCGGCTGGCCAATGAAGCCGGGATGCCGATGCCGGCGCCCGACCCCCAGGCGGCCGAGCAGGAGAAGAAGCGCCAGGGCCTGGCCGACTGGGTCGAGTTGGCCGCGCAGTGGTTCGAGGGCGAACTGCACCGGCCGTCGGGCAAGGCGGCGCGGGACTATCTGCTGCGCCGGGGCCTGCCGGAGACCGAGTGGAAGCGGTTCCGCATCGGCTTTTCCCCCGCCAGCCGCACGGCGCTGAAGGACTACCTCATCGCCAAGGGCGCGCGGCCCGTCGAGCTGATCGACGCCGGCCTGCTGATCGCGCCGGAGGAGGGCGGGGCCGCGCCCTATGACCGCTTCCGTGACCGTATCATCTTCCCGATCGCCGACGCGCGGGGCCGGATCGTCAGCTTCGGCGGCCGGGCCATGGATCCGGAGGCCCGCGCCAAGTACCTGAACGGGCCCGAGACCAGCCTGTTCTCCAAGGGCCGGCTGCTCTACGGCCTGCCCGAGGCGCGCAAGCTGCTGCACGCCGGCGGCGACGACACGGCCCTGGTCGTGGTCGAGGGCTATATGGACGCCATCGCCTGCCAGCGGGCCGGCATCGCCGCCGTCGCCCCGCTGGGCACCGCCCTGACCGAGGACCAGATGGAGGTCCTCTGGCGTCTGCATCCGGAGCCGACGCTGTGCTTCGACGGCGACGGGGCGGGCATGCGCGCCGCCAGCCGGGCGATCGATCGCGCCCTGCCGCTTCTCAAGCCGGGCAAGAGCTTCCGGTTCGCCATCGTCACCGGCGGCAAGGATCCCGACGACGTGCTGCGCGAGCAGGGGCCCAATGCGCTGAAGGCCCAGCTGGCCGAGACCACGCCCTTCGTCGACGCCCTGTTCGTGCGCGAGCGGGACCTGGAGCCGCTGGAGACCCCCGAGCGCAAGGCCGGTCTGAAGGCGCGATTGCGCGAACGGGCGGCCAGCATCGCCGACAAGGATCTGGCCCAGGCCTATCGCGAGGAGATGCTGGCGCGGCTCGACACGCTGTTCGCCCGACCCGCCGCCGGCGGCCAGGGCGCGCCCCGCGCCCCGTTCATGCCCCGGGCCCGCGGCCGTCGCGGCGAGGCCCTGCATTTCGACGCCTTCCCCACGCCCGAGGGCAAGGCCGCGGCGCGCAAGCTGGCCGTCGCGCTCGATCCGATGGCCGCCGCCCTCGCCAAGGCGGCCCTGGAAGACCCTCACCGGCTGGACGACCATTTCGAGCAGCTGGAGCGATCGGGCTTCGGCGACACGGCGCTGTCGGAATTGGCCAGCGAGTTCATTCGGTTGCGACTTGAGGCCGACAACCTTGACTCTGCGTCTCTCGCACGCCATCTGCGGGATCGTGGATTTGCCGGGCTGCTGACTGACATCGACCGGGCCGCTGCAATGGCAGGCGCGCCCTTCCTGAAACAGGATGTCACCCTCGCCGCCGCCAGGTCCCAGTGGACGCTAGCTTTTGAGGCCCTGAACCGATTGGCTGCGCTTGAGACCGCCCTTAAGTCCGCCAAGGCCAGCCTTGGGGGCCGATCAGACATGGCGGCGCTGGAGCGCCTGAAGGCCGAACGGGACACGCTGAAGCGCGCGATCCGCTCGGGAAGCCTGTGGACGGACGGCGAAACCTCTCCCTGAGACGCTTTCGATAGCGTCGAGAAGAATTTTGAAGCGTTCCGCCCGCCCAGGGGCGGTTCGCCGGAGAACGCAATGAGCACGACGACCAACGAGCAGGCCGAAGCCCCGGAAGCGCCGGAGAAGGATGGCCCGCTCCTCGACCTCACCGACGCCGGGGTCAAGAAGTTCATCAAACAGGCCAAGGCCCGCGGCTATGTGACGATGGACGAGCTGAACAAGGTCCTGCCGTCGGAGGAAGTGACCTCCGAGGCCATCGAGGACACGCTGGCCATGCTCAGCGAGATGGGCGTCAACGTCGTCGAGGCCGAGGAAGACGGCGCCGAGAGCGAGGGCGGCGAGGTCGCCAACCGTGAAGAGACCGCCATCGTCACCGAGGCGGAAACCAAGTCCACCTACGACCGCACCGACGACCCCGTCCGCATGTACCTGCGCGAAATGGGCAGCGTCGAACTGCTCAGCCGCGAGGGCGAGATCGCCATCGCCAAGCGGATCGAGGCCGGCCGCGACACCATGATCCGGGGTCTGTGCGAAAGCGCCCTGACCTTCGAGGCCATCATGGTCTGGCGCGAGGAGCTGGGCACCGGCCGCATCCTGCTGCGCGAGGTCATCGACCTGGAAGGCACCTACGGCGTCATGTTCCCCGCCGCGCCGCCCGTGGTGCCGAGCGAGGACGCCGAGGGCGCCGAGCCCAAGGAGGCCGTCGAAGGCGAGGAAAAGCCCGAGGGCGAAGAGGACGAGGACGACTTCGACGACGGCGCCGGCCCCACGGTCAGCGCGATGGAAGGCGAGCTGCGCGAAAGCGTCATGGAGACGCTGGACGCCATCGCCGCCGAGTTCGACGCCTTCCGTCGCCTGCAGGAAAAGCTGGTCGAGCGCCGGCTGAAGGGCGGCGACCTGAAGGATGAGGACCGCAAGGCCTACACCGCCGCCTCCAGCGCCATCGTCACCCGCCTCAAGACGCTGAAGCTGAACAACAACCGCATCGAGGCGCTGGTCGACCAGCTCTACGCCATCAACCGCCGCCTGATCGCGCTGGAAGGCCGGCTGCTGCGTCTGGCCGACAGCTACGGCATCAGCCGCACCGAGTTCCTCAAGGCCTACTTCGGCTCCGAACTCGACCCCAACTGGTCGGAGAAGGTCAAGGCGCTGGGCGTGCGCTGGACGAAGTTCAGCGAGAACGACGACTCCTCGATCCGCGACATCCGGCAGGAAGTCGCTGCCCTCGCCACCGAGACCGGCGTGCCGATCGACGACTACCGCCGCATCGTCCAGACCGTGCAGAAGGGCGAGCGCGAGGCCCGTCAGGCCAAGAAGGAAATGGTCGAGGCCAACCTGCGCCTCGTGATCTCCATCGCCAAGAAGTACACCAACCGCGGCCTGCAGTTCCTGGACCTGATCCAGGAGGGCAACATCGGCCTGATGAAGGCGGTCGACAAGTTCGAGTACCGCCGCGGCTACAAGTTCTCGACCTACGCCACCTGGTGGATCCGTCAGGCCATCACCCGGTCGATCGCCGACCAGGCGCGGACCATCCGCATCCCGGTCCACATGATCGAGACGATCAACAAGATCGTCCGCACCAGCCGTCAGATGCTGCACGAGATCGGCCGCGAGCCGACCCCGGAAGAGCTGTC
>JAIYCQ010000031.1 GCA_027487945.1 Caulobacteraceae bacterium | reverse complement strand
GCACGGACGTGGCCCCGGTGTTCACCCAGCGCACCGGCGCGGCCAATCCGTTCAACGGCGTGGATGTGGGCTTCTGGAGCACCCCCACCTTCGCCGACCTGGACGGCGACGGCGACCTGGACGCCGTGGTCGGAGAGAACGACGGCGTTCTGAACTACTTCGAGAACACCGGCACGGACGTGGCCCCGGTGTTCACCCAGCGCACTGGCGCGGCCAATCCGTTCAACGGCGTGGACGTGGGCTACTCAAGCGCCCCCACCTTTGCCGACCTGGACGGCGACGGCGACCTCGACGCCGTGGTCGGGGAGGGTTACGGCAACCTGCTCTATTTCGAGAACACCACGGTCGCCGCGCCGTCAATCACTGTCACGGTGACGACCGAGAACGACGCCCCCACCGCCACCGGCCTGCCGACCGACGTCACGGTGACTGAGGATGTGGCCTCCAACCTGAACCTGTCGGCGGTGACCATCGCCGATGTGGACACCTCCGGCTCGATCACCGTGGTCCTGACCGCCTCGGCCGGGACCATGACCGCCACCAGCGGCGGCGGCGTCACCGTGACCAACTCCGGCACGGGCGCGATCACCCTGACCGGCACAGCCTCGGCGATCGATACCTTCCTCAACACCGCCTCGGCCATCCAGTACACCGGCGCGCTCAACGCCAGCGGCAATGACGCCGCCACGGTGACTGTTACCGCCAATGACGGCTCCGGCGCGGTGACGCTCGGCGTCGTCAATGTCGACATCACCGCCGTCGACGATCCGATGAGCCTGACCGGCTTTGCACCGACGGTCACCTTCGGCGAGAACCTCGTCAACGCCACGCCGCAGCTGCTCGACGCCGATGTCAGCTTCACCGGCGGCGAAGGCTTCGACGGCGGCGCCCTGACCCTGTCGGGCCTGCTGGCCGAGGACACGATCTCGGTGCGCAACGAAGGGAACGGCGCGGGCCAGATCGGCCTGTCGGGCGCCAATGTCAGCTTCGGCGGCGTGGTGATCGGGACCCTGGCCGGCGGAGCCGGCGCGACCCTGACCATCACCTTCAACGCCAATGCGACGTCAGAGGCCATCGACGCCCTGATCGAGAACCTGACCTACGCCAACAGCAGCGATACGCCGACGGCGAGCAGGGATCTGCTGCTCAACATCACCGATGCGGCGGGTAATGATCTCGGCGCGTCCGGAAGTCCGAGCTTCACCGATCGCACCGGCGCGGCCAATCCGTTCAACGGCGTCGATATCGGTCGCTACAGCACCCCCACCTTCGCCGACCTGGACGGCGACGGCGACCTCGACGCCGTGGTCGGGGAGCTGGACGGCATCCTGAACTATTTCGAGAACACCGGCACGGACGTGGCCCCGGTGTTCGTAGAGCAGACCGGCGGCGACAATCCGTTCGACGGCGTCGATATCGACTTCCGCAGCACCCCCACCTTCGTCGACCTCGACGGCGACGGCGACCTCGATGCCGTGGTCGGGGAGTACGACGGCATCCTGAACTATTTCGAGAACACCGGTACGGCCCTGGCCCCGGTGTTCACCGAGCGCACCGGCGGCGACAACCCGTTCAACGGCGTCGATGTCGGCTACTATAGCACCCCTGCCTTCGCCGACCTGGACGGCGATGGTGACCTTGATGCCGTGGTCGGGGAGCTCAACGGCACTCTGCTCTATTTCCGCAACACCGGTACGGACCTAGCCCCGGTGTTCGTCCAGCAAACCGGTGCGGCCAATCCGTTCAACGGCGTGGATGTGGGCTCCTACAGCACCCCCACCTTCGCCGACCTCGACGGCGACGGCGACCTCGATGCCGTGGTCGGGGAGGGTGACGGCAACCTGAACTATTTCCGCAACACGGGCACGGCTTCGGCCCCGGTGTTCGCCCAGCAAACCGGCGCGAACAATCCGTTCAACGGCGTGGATGTGGGCTTCCGCAGCAACCCCACCTTTGCAGACCTCGACGGCGACGGCGACCTCGATGCCATGGTCGGTGAGCGTTACGGCTTCCTCAACTACTTCGAGAACACCGGCCAGACCATCACCGTCACGGTGACGGCCGAGGCGGACGGCCCGACGACGGGCACGGACACCTTCACCGGCACGGTCGGGGCGGACACGCTTCAGGGCCTCGCCGGCGACGATATCCTCGACGGCGGTGACGGCGACGATACGCTCGAGGGCGGCGAGGGCGACGACGACCTGACCGGCGGCGACGGCGACGATGTGCTGTCCGGCGGGACGGGCGACGACACCATGGCCGGGGGGACGGGCAATGACACCTACTGGGTCCGCGAGGCCGGCGACGTGGTCGATGAGACCGGCGGCGACGGCATCGACACGGTGCGATCCATGTCGAGCCACACCCTGGCCGCCGGGGTGGAGAACCTGATCCTCTGGTTTGGCCAGCCGCTGAGCGGCACGGGCAACGACCTCGACAACGTCATCACCGGCAACGGCGGCGCCAACCTTCTCACCGGCCTGGCGGGCGATGACACCCTGATCGGCGGCTCGGGCGACGACAGCCTGCTGGGCGGCGACGATGACGACAGCCTCGACGGCGGAGCGGGCGATGACAGTCTCGACGGCGGCGACGGAACTGACACCCTGTCGGGCGGCTCGGGCGCCGACCGGCTGGACGGCGGGACCGGAGCCGACGCCATGACCGGCGGGACCGGGGCCGACACCTATGTCGTCGACGACGCCGGCGATACGGTCACCGAACTGGCCGGCGGCGGGACCGACACGGTCGAGGCCGGGGTCAGCTACACCCTGGGCGACCACGTCGAGAATCTGACCCTAACCGGCGTGGCGGTCACCGGGACCGGCAACGCGCTGAACAACGTCATCACCGGCAATGGCTCGAACAACACCCTGATCGGCGGCGCCGGCGCCGACAGCCTGACCGGCGGTCTGGGCGGCGACGTCTTCCTGTTCAGCGACAGCGACATCGGCGCGGGCCTGGTCACCGACCGGATCCTCGATCTGGTGTTCGCTGACGGCGACGTCATCGACCTGTCGGGCATCGACGCCAACAGCCTGCTGGACGGCGACCAGGCGTTCAGCTTCGTGGCCAAGTTCACCAAGGCGGCCGGCCAGGCCACCCTAGCCTACTCGGCGACCAAGGACGTCACCACCCTCAGCGTCGACATCAACGGCGACGGCAAGGCCGACTACGCCATCGCCATCACCGGCGACCACCGCGGAACCACCGGCAACCTCTACACCGGCGCCGGCGACACCGACGGCGGCTGGGTGCTGTAAAGGCGGGCGGTCAGGCGGCCGGCGCGGACGCGTCGGCCGCTTCGCTGTCCTCGAAGGCCTCGATCTGCCGCGCCGTCCATTCCGGCGACCTGGTGAAGCGCGCCAGCAGGTTGTAGAACACCGGCACCACGAACACGGTCAGCACGGTCGCGAAGATCGCGCCGAAGAAGATGGTCGCGCCGATGGTCTGGCGGCTCGCCGCGCCCGCCCCCTGCCAGAGCATCAGCGGCAGGGCGCCGAAGGCGGCGGTGATCGAGGTCATCACGATCGGGCGCAGACGCAGAACCGCGGACTCGATGACCGCCTCGCGGATGGTCCGCCCCTCGTCGCGCAGCTGGTTGGCGAACTCGACGATCAGGATGCCGTTCTTGGCCGCGATGCCGATCAGGATGATCAGCCCGATCTGGCTGTAGGTGTTGATCGACTGGTCGGTCAGCAGCAGGCCGAACAGACCGCCCAGCGCCGCCAGCGGCACCGTCAGCATGATCACCGCCGGGTGGATCCAGCTCTCGAACTGCGCCGCCAGCACCAGGAAGACCAGCAGCAGCGCCATCCCGAAGGCCAGCGACACCGCGCCCGAGGCTTCCAGATAGTCCTTGGCCTGCCCGCCCCAGGTGTAGCTGACGCCCGGATTGGGGTTCCTGGCCGCCTCCGCCTGAAGGAAGGCGACGGCGTCGGCCACCGTGTATCCCGGCGACAGCTGGGCGGTCAGTTCGATGGAGCGCTGCCGGTCGGTCCGCTCGCGGTCCGGGGTATCGCCGCGCAGCTCGGTGGTCACCACCGAGGACAGCGGAACCAGCGCGCCGGAGGTGGTCCGCACATAGAGGCTGTTGAGATCGTCCAGCGTCCGGCGCTTCTCCAGATCGGTCTGGACGATGACATCGTACTCCTGGCCGCCCTTGATGTAGGTGGTCACCCGCCGCGAGCCGAACATGGTCTCCAGCGACCGGCCGACGGCCTGGGGGGTGACGCCGAGGGCCGCCGCCTTCTCGCGGTCAATCTCCACCGACAGCCGGGGCGCCGTGGGCTCATAGTCGAGGCGCGGCCGCGAGAAGCCGGGATTGTCCTGCATGGCGTCGCGGATCGGCTCCAGCCAGCGGGCGATCTGCTCGTAGTCGTTGCCCAGCCCGATCAGGTCGACGTTGGTGCCGCCCCCCTGCCCGCCGCCGCGCTGGAAGGCGCCACGCACGCTGGCCACGGCGCGCACGCCGGTGATGCCCGACAGGGACCGGTTGAGCTCGGCCGCCACCTCGTCGGACGTCTTTGTCCGCTCGCCCCACTCGCCCATGACGATGACGCCGTTGGCGGTGTTGAACTGTGTGGCCCCGAAGCGCGGGATGCTCAGGATGTAGCGGGCGGCCTCGCCGTCGGCCTTGTACTTCTCCATCTCGGCTTCCACCCGGGCGGCAGCCTGCCGGGTGTAGTCGAACCCGGCGCCCTCGGGTCCGGAGATGCTGATGTCGACACGGCCGCGGTCCTCGGCCGGCACCAGTTCCTGCGGCAGGGTCATGAAAAGGAAGGCGGCGAGACCCGCCAGCGCGGCCACCAGGACGCCGGCCCCGATCGAGGCCAGGCGACGGCCGAGCAGCATGTCCAGAGAGTGGCGATAGCTGTCCTTGACCATGTCGACGACGCGGTCGACGCGGCGGGCCAGCCAACCCTCGCCCGATGCGGGTCTCAACAGTTTGGAGGCCAGCATCGGCGACAGGGACAGGGCCAGGAAGGCGGAGAAGGCCACGGCCGAGGCGATGGCCACGGCCAGCTCGACGAACAGGCGACCGATGTAGCCGGGCAGGAACATCAGCGGCGCGAACACCGCGATCAGCACGGCCGTCGTGGCGATGACGGCGAAGAACACCTGTCGCGCGCCGCGTGTGGCGGCCACGGCGGGCGGTTCACCGTCGTCGACGCGGCGCTGGATGTTCTCGACCACGACGATGGCGTCGTCGACCACCAGCCCGACGGCCAGCACCAGGGCCAGCAGGGTCAGAAGGTTCAGGGTGAAGCCCAGCGGGACCAGGACGATGAAGGTGGCCAGCAGGCAGATCGGCGCGACCACCGAGGGGATGATCGCCGCCCGCCAGCTGCCGAGGAACAACAGGTTCACCAACGCGACGAGGGCGATGGAAATGCCCATGGTGACCCACACCTCGTGGATCGCCTCGGCGGTGAACACCGAGGAGTCGACGGCGATGATCAGTTCGGTGCCGGCCGGCAGCGTCCTGTTGATCGCCTCGACTTCCTTCCTCGCCGCCTCGGCGATGGCGAGGTCGTTGGCCTGGGACTGGCGGGTCAGGACGATGCCGATCTGGTCGACGCCGTTGCCGCGGAACACGCGGCGCGGCTCGGCGGGCCCTTCCTCGATCCGGGCGATATCGCCCAGGCGCGTGACATAGGCGTCGCTGCCGCTGCTGGCCGCGGCCCGAAGCGGCAGGCGCGCGAAGTCGTCCGGCTTTGCGTAGCCGCGGTTGACCCGGATGGTGAAGTCCTTGGCCGCGCCCTCGAGGGCTCCGGCCGGAAGCTCGACATTCTGGCTGCCCAGGGCGGTCTCGACGTCCTCAACGGTGACGCCGCGCGCCGCCATGGCGTCGGCGTCGAGCCAGATCCGCATGGCGTAGACCGGACCGTTGAGTCCGACCGTCGCCACGCCCGGAATGGTCGACATCCGCTCGACCAGGAAGCGGTCGGCATAGTCTGCGAGCTGCAACGGGGACAGCGTCGTCGACGCCATGTTGAGGATGATGATCGGCGCGGAGTCGGCGTTCGCCTTGGCGATCTGGGGCGGATCGGCCTGATCGGGCAGCTGGTTGACGACGCGGCTGGCCGCGTCGCGTACGTCGTTGGCCGCCGCTTCGAGGTCGGTGTTCAGCGTGAAGGTGATGTTGATCTGGCTGCGACCGTCCCGGCTCGAGGAGGACAGCTGATCGATGCCCTGGATGCCCGAGACCTGGCGCTCCAGCACCTGGGTGATCCGTTCCTCGACGATCTCGGCCGAGGCGCCGCGATAGGTGGTGGAGATCGACACCACGGGGGGATCGACGCTGGGCAGCTCGCGGATCGAGACGTTCAGGAAGGCGGCAAGGCCGATGACGACCAGGATGATCGCCGCGACGGCGGCGAAGACGGGACGCTTTACCGACAGGTCCGACAACATCAGCGGGGCGCCCGCTGGGCGCTGGCCGGCGCCGCGCCGCCCGGCTTCCCGCCGCCGATGCTCAGCGGCTGGCCGTCCTGGATGCGGTTGAGGCCGTCGGCCACCACCCGGTCGCCGGCCTTCAGCCCGCCGCGAACCTCAACGAAGCCGTTCTGGGTGACGCCGGTGTCGACGGCCTGCTTGCGGGCGGCCAGCCCCTCTCCCCGCGCGGCGATGACGAAGACATAGGCCTGATCGCCCTCGAACTGGACCGCCGCCTGCGGCACGGCGAGGGCGTCGCGCCCGCCGTGCGAGATCGTCACCCGCATCAGCATGCCGGGCTTGATCCGTCCCGAGGGGTTGGGGAACTCGGCCCGGGCGGTTATGGCGCGGGTGGTGGCGTCGATGCGGCTGTCGAGCAGCGCGATACGACCCTGGAAGGCGTCGTCGGCATAGGCGTCGGGCCGGGCGATGATCGGCGCGCCTTCCCGCAGAACCGGCAGGTAGCGGTCGGGCACCTCGAAGTCGACGCGGACGACGGCGAGATCATCGAGCGAGACGATGGGCGCCCCTGGACTGATCAGCGAACCCGGCGCGACGTCGGTCAGACCGACCACGCCGGAGAAGGGCGCGCGGATGACGCGGTCCAGCTTGCGGGCGGTCGCGGCCTTGACGCCGGCCCGGGCGGTTTCGAGCGCCGACAGATACTGCTCAGCGGTGGCGCGGGGTGCAATGCCCTGATCGGCGAGGGATTTCCAGCGGGCGTAGTCGCGCTCGGCCTGGGCCACCCGGGCCTGGGCCTCGATGAGCCCGGCGTCCTCCTCACCGGCCTTGAGCTCGACCAGCACCTGCCCCTGACTGACGCGCTGGCCGTCGCGGAAGCGAACCGCGGTGACGAGCTCGGTGGTGTTGGAGGTGATGGTCACCGACTGCCGCCCCTTGGCGACGCCCAGAACCTCGATCCGGTCGATAAAGGCCCTGGGCGCGACCGTGGCCTGCGAGACGGCCGCCGCCCGCCCGGCAGCCCCGCCACCCGGGCCGCCCTGCCCCCGGGGCTCGGCCGTCGCCAGCTTCAGGGCGCCGCCGACGACCAGAAGGCCGAGCAGGGCCGCCGCCACGATCAGGAAGAAATGCCGACGGATCACTGGAAACGACTCTCCTGGCCGGAGAGTCCGGCGCGACATAGCGGCACATATAGGAGCATTTACCCGAGCGTAAACCGGATTGAGTTTGCGCAGGCGTGACGCACCGTTTCACGGTCGACACAGTCAAAAGCGACGCCAGAGCCCCAGAACCGGCCCACTCTCGACCGGACCGGCCCTTCCCGCCACGGAAACCCGCCACCCTGCCTGCAGGCTCCAGTCCCCCGAACGCCTGACCGCCGAGGCCTCGACCTTTGTCCAGGCCGGTTCGGCGGCCGTCCAGCCGGCGTAGGCCTGGCCGAGCAGCAACCATCGGGCCGAAGGCGCATAGCCGACGGTGATGTCCAGTCGCCGCTCGTCCGGGAGGTCCGACCGGTCGATCCAGGCCCCCTGCCCCTCCACAAAGCCGTCGCGACCGGCGATACTGAATGATCGCCCCGCCAGCAGCCTCGCCTCCTGGGCCAGCCCCCCGGCGCCCGGAGGCGCATAGCCGACGTTGCGCCCCTCTCCCGGTGCGATGATCCCGAGGTAGAGGCTCACCGCCGTCGCCTCGTCCTGGTAGATCAACTGGCGCGTGCCCAGTTCGACAGGCCCGCGCCCCTGGAACCGGGCGCCGGCCTCCTCGCCGACCGACCAGGCCAGCTTGCCCTGCAGCGTGGTCCGCCCGGTCAGACCGTACTCGACGTAGAGGCTCGCCGTGTGGTCGGTGCGTTCGATCCAGTCGTAGCGGCGGCCGTCGAGATCCCAGGCCTGACTCGCGTCGGCGCGCTCATACTTGAGGATCGCGACCGCCTCGCCCGGCTCGAGCGCCCAGGCGCCGGCCCGGGCCTCTCCGCCGACGACGCTCGCCGCAAGCGCGGCGATGAGCCCTAGGCGTCGTAGCCCGGCAGGTTGCGGTCCAGCTGACGCAGGCAGCCGGGCCAGGCCAGATTGCCGATCGGGCCCATGCCGCGGCCCATCTGCCCCTTGACCTCGGCCTGCGCGGCCTCGGGCGCGAACAGCACGTTCTCGCGTCCCCCCGACAGCGCCATGGTCTGCTGCAGACACGCCCGCTCCAGATAGAACATGCCGAGCCAGCAGGCCGCGGCGGTGTCGCCAACCGCCAAGGTGCCGTGATTACGCAGCAGCATCAGCGTCTTGTCGCCGATATCAGCCACAAGTCGCTCGCGCTCGTCAAGGTTGAGGGCAATGCCCTCATAGTCGTGATAGGCGATCTGGGGCAGAACGATCAGGGCGTGCTGGCTCAGCGGCAGCAGGCCTTCCTTCTGCGCCGAGACCGCCACGCCCTGGTCCGTATGCAGGTGCATCACGAACATGGCGTCCTCGCGCGCGGCGTGGACGGCCGAGTGGATCGTGAAACCCGCCGGATTGATGAAGTAGGGCGTCTCCTGCAGCACCTTGCCGTCGAGATCGATCTTGACCAGCGAACTGGCGGTGATCTCGTCGAAGAACATGCCGTAGGGATTGATCAGGAAGTGATGCTCCGGCCCCGGAATGCGGGCGGAGATGTGGGTGAAGATCATGTCGTCCCACCCGTGCATGGCCACCAGGCGATAGAGGGCGGCCAGATCGACCCGCGCCTTCCACTCTGCCT
Organism: Caulobacteraceae bacterium; assembly: GCA_027487945.1. Classification (GTDB taxonomy): domain Bacteria; phylum Pseudomonadota; class Alphaproteobacteria; order Caulobacterales; family Caulobacteraceae; genus Caulobacter. The sequence continues at coordinate 89,226 of JAIYCQ010000031.1, read as the reverse complement.
CGCTCACCTTGCCCTTGAGTGAGCCCACGCCAGTCATCGAACCGTCGGCCATGGTGTCTGTCCTCCCGCACCTTCTCTTTGCGCCAGAGTCGCGCCGCGGGGCGGCGGCGTCAAGCGTTCCGCCGCTTGCGGAGCGGCGGCGGGCGCGCCAAGCTCCATCCCATTCACGGACGCGACAGACGTCCGGACGGGAGGGCTTCCGACATGACCGAACTGACCCGCCGCGGCCTGCTGGCCGCCTCCGCCGCGACAACGGCGGCCGCCGCGACGCCGGCCGCCGCCCTGGGGTGGCCGCGCAAGGCGGCGACGCCCGCCGCGCCCGCGTCCTGGACGCCGGACGCCACCACGGTCGCGTCCATGATCCGCAACAGGGAGATCAGCGCCGTCGAGGCGGTCGAGGCCGCCATCCGGCGATCGGAGGCCCTGCAGCCGAAGCTGAACTTCATGGTCAACTCCGACTATGACCGCGCGCTGGAGGCGGCGAAGAAGGGCGGCCAGACCGGGCCCTTCGCCGGGGTGCCCTTCCTGATCAAGGACCTGAACGACTACGCCGGTACGCCGACCCGCAACGGTTCAGGCGGCTATCGCAGGACCGCGCCGGCCGCGGCGAGCGAGCCCTGGGTCGAGGCGGCGCTTCGGGCCGGGCTGATCCCGATCGGCAAGTCGGCCTCGCCCGAGTTCGGCTACCTGCCGACCACCGAGCCTCTCGCCTATGGCCCGACCCGCAATCCGTGGAACACAGACCGGTCGACCGGTGGATCGTCGGGCGGCTCTGCGGCGGCCACGGCGGCCGGCGTGGTGCCGATGGCCCACGCCACCGACGGCGGCGGCTCCATTCGCATTCCGGCAGCCAACTGCGGCCTGTTCGGCTTCAAGCCGTCCCGCGGCCGGCTGACCGGCAACACGGACATGCGGGTGATCGCCCTGTCGGTCGGCCACGTCGACAGCCTGTCGGTCCGCGACTCGGCGGCGATGTTCGCGGCGACGGAACGCACCGAGACGGGCGCCCCGTACCGCCCCGTCGGACTGGTCGCAAAGCCGTTGCGCAAGAAGCTGCGGATCGGGGTGCTGAGCGCCAGCGGCAACGGCCGCGAGCCTGATCCCGAGGTCCGGGCCGGCCTCGACAACGCGGTAAAGCTGCTCGAGGGCCTCGGCCACCGGGTCAGCGAGACGAAATGGCCGATCGACTCGGCGCGCTTCGGCCAGGACTTCCTGACGCTGTGGTCGGCCGGCGCGGCCATGGACATCCAGGCCATGGCCAGGCTGCTCGGCCGCGTGCCGACCCCGGCGGAGGCGGAGCCCTTCTCGCTGGGCATGGCCGAGATGATCGCCAAGGCTCCGGAGGGCGCCGTCGAGGCGGCCATAGCGCGGCTGGCGGCCGACTCGGCGGGCTACGATCGCTGGTTCGAGGATCTCGACGTCATCGTCTCGCCGGTGCTGACCAAGCCGCCGGTCCCCCTGGGCTATGTGTCGGGCGACGTTCCGTTCGCCGAGCTGTCGGCACGGCTGACCGACTACGTCGGCTACACCCCGCTGCACAACGTGGCCGGCGCCCCGGCCATGAGCGTGCCGCTGCACTGGACCGCCGACGGCCTGCCTGTGGGCATCCACTTCGCGGCCAGGGCGGGGAACGACGCCCTGCTGTTCGCGCTGGCCTACCAGCTGGAGGCGGCGCAGCCCTGGGCGCAGAGGAAGCCGGGGGTGAGGGCGTAGTTTGGCCGGGGACATGCACTTCAGTGCGTGTCCCGATCCGCCTGCAGGCCGCAGGGGACACGTACCGTGCACGGTACATGTCCCCGGTGGGGGCTACCCCTCGACGAAGATTTTCTTCAGTTCGTTCTTCAGGATCTTGCCGTTGGCGTTGCGCGGCAGGGTCTCGTGCCAGAACTCGACGCGGATCGGCACCTTGAAGGCGGCCAGGCGGTCGGCGACGAAAGCGCGGAGCTCCTGTTCGGTGGCGTGGGCGCCGTCCTTCAGGGTCACGACGGCGGCCGGCTCCTCGCCCAGCGTCTTGTGGGGGACGCCGACCAGGGCGGCGTCCATCACCGCCGGATGGTCATAGAGGACGTTTTCGACCTCGATGCAGTAGATGTTCTCACCGCCGCGGATCAGCATGTCCTTGGCCCGGTCGATGATGAAGCAGAAGCCTTCCTCGTCCAGGCGCGCGAGGTCGCCGGTCTTCACCCAGCCGTCGATGAAGGTCTGGGCCGTGGCCTCCGGCTTGTTCCAGTAGCCCTTCACCACCTGCGGGCCCTTGCACCACAGCTCGCCGACCGCGCCGATCGGCAGTTCGACGTGCGGCTCCTCGACCGACATGATCTTCAGGTCGGTGACCGGCACGGCCGGGCCGCAGCTGTCGGGACGGTTCTGGTAGTCCTCGGCCGAGTTGGAGGTGGCGGTGGCCGAGGTCTCGGTCATGCCCCAGCCGTTGCCGGCGTGGGACTTGGGCCAGATCTCCTTGATCTTGCGGACCAGCTCGGGCGCCGAGGGCGCGCCGCCGTAGGCCATGCTCTCGATGGAGCTGAGGTCATACTTCTCGCGGGCCGGATGCTCGATCAGCTGCCAGGCGATGGTCGGAACGCCGCCGGCCGAGGTCAGCCGTTCGCGCTCGATGACCTTCATCGCCTCCTCGGGGTCCCACTTGCGCATCATCGCCAGCTTCGCGCCGGCGAACAGCGTCGGGTTGAGCACCGCGAAGCAGCCGGTGGCGTGGAAGAAGGGCACGCTGAGCAGCGACCCCTTCTGCGGCAGCGTGGGATCAGGCGCCGGGGGCTGCTCCCCGCGACGCAGGAAGGCCCGCGCGCCGGCGCACAGGGCCGACATGATGTTGGAATTGACGTTCCGGTGGGTGGCGAGGGCGCCCTTCGGCTTCCCGGTCGTGCCCGAGGTGTAGAAGATGGTCGCGTCGTCGTCCTGTTCGATCGGGGTGGTGGGCAGCGGCTGGTCCGGCAGGTCGGCCCAGCTGTTGGCGCCGCCGATGCTGTCCTCGATCTTGGTCACGAACGGGTGGGCGACCTCATCGACCATGCGGCTGACGAAGACATGCTGCAGGTCGGGGCAGTTGGGGAAGTGCTCGGCGAGGCGGTCGAACCGCTCGGCGTCGACGATGCAGATCTTGCTGCCGGAGTCGGTCAGGCCGTACTCCAGCTCCGGGCCGGTCCACCAGGCGTTCAGCGGGGTGAGGATCGCGCCGAGACTCATGCCGGCATAGAAGGCCACCGGCCATTCCGGCAGGTTGCGCATGACGATGGCGATCCGGTCGCCCTTCTTGACGCCCTTGGCCTCCAGCACCTTGGCGAAGGCGGCGACGGCGCGGTGGAAGGCCTCGAACGAGACGCGCTCGTCCTCGTGGACCAGGAAGATCTTCTCGCCGTGGGCGCGGCCGACGGTGACCACGTCGCGCAGGGTCGGCGGGGCGTTCTTCCAGACCCGGGTCTTGATGCCCCGGATCTCGACCTCTTCCATCTCGGTGGGCATGCCCGGCGCCGTCAGAATGGCGTAGGCCTGCTTCACAGACATGGCGGGCCAGGACGGATTGGACGCGGCGGCGTCGGTCATGCGCGGAACCTCCTAAGGGCACTGAAATGGTGACTCGGCGCTCTTCGGCGGCCTTGCCTCGTCAAAAGCACAGGCAGGCCTCGCGCGCAAACATCCGTTTGACCTAGCGGGAACTCGCCAGCCTCGGCGCAATGAAATCGAGGAAAGCGCGGGCTTTGCGGGGCAGTTCTTTCGCCGCCCAAAGGGCATGCAACTCCACCGAAGGGCCGGTCCAGTCGCCCAGAACGCGGACCAGCCGACCTGCGGCCAGCGGCGCGGCGACCGCGAAGGTCGGCAGCAGGGCGACGCCGAGGCCCTGGGCCGCAAGATCGACCACCGCCTCGCCGGAGCTGGCGCGGGTCTCGCCGCGCACCTCGATCTCGACCGTGCGACGGCCGTCGCTCAGCGGCCAGCGCCGCCCGTAGGCGACGCCGGCGAAGTCAATGGTCGGCCCGGCCCGCAGGTCGTCGGGCTTCAGCGGGGCCCACCCGCCCGGCCGCGCCACCAGAACGCGCTCGTAGGCCCCCAGTCGACGGACCGTCAGGCGACTGTCCTCCAGCAGTCCGAGGCGGAAGGTCAGATCCACCGCATCGGCCACCGGATCGACCCGCTCGTCCTTCAGCACGAAGTCGAGGCGCATCTGCGGATGGGCGTCGAGGAAGGCAGCGGCGTGCGGGATGAGGGCGGCGCGGCCGAAGGCGACCGAGGCCGCGATCCGCAGCAGCCCCGCCGGCGCGCGATCCAGACCCTTTACAGCGGCCTCCAGCCCCTCGGCCTCGGCCAGCAGAGCACGCGCCCGCTCCAGAGCAAGGCCGCCGGCCTCGGTCAGCACCAGCCGCCGCGTGGTGCGGGTGAAGAGGCGCGCGCCCAGCCGAGCCTCGAGCGCGTCGAGCAGCCGACTGGCGGCGGGCTGGCCGAGACCCATCTCCCGCGCCGCCCGCGAGATAGCGCCGGTGTCCGCCGCGCGGACGAAGAGACGGTAAGCGTCGAGGCGATCCATTCATGCACTTCTGGCATGTATATGGTGTCAAATGACAGCGTTATCGCCATGGCAGCATTGGCGGATAGTCCGGTCATGGCTGATTTCCCACTCCACACCCGCGCCACAGCGCCCTTCGCCTCCAAACCGATCATGGAGGAGGCCAATCGAACCCTGGGCTATGTGCCCAATCTGGTCGCCCAGATGGCCGAAGCTCCGGCGCTGCTCGAAGGCTACGCCACCCTGTCGGCCATCTTCCGCAAGGCCGACTTCACCGCCACCGAGCGGGCGCTGATCCTGCTGGCCGTCTCGGTGGAGCACGACAGCCACTACTGCACCCCGGCCCATACGGTCCGGGCCAGGGACACCGAGCTCGACGAAGCGTCCATCGCCGCCGTCCGGGCGCGCCGCCCGCTTGCCGACGACCGGCTGGAGGCGCTCAGAGGCTTCACCGTCCGCATGATCCAGGATCGCGGCTTCGTCGCCGATGCCGACCTCGACGCCTTCCTGGCCGCCGGCTTCACCCGCGCCAACGCCATGGAGATCATCCTGGCGGTCGGGCTGAAGACGCTCAGCAACTACGTCAACCACATCGCCGAAACCCCGCTCGACCCGCCCCTCGTCGCCGACGCCTTCGTGGCCGGCCGGCGCGCGGCCTGACCAGAGGCTCCCGACATGAAACCCGTTATCCTCGCCATGGCGCTCATCGCCTGCGTCGCGCCGGCGGCGCCGGCCTTCGCCGCGAAGCCGCCTGTTTACACCGCCCCGCTCTCGGACGTGGCCGCCGGCGGCTACGACGTGGTCGCCTACTTTACGCAAGGCGCCCCTGTGAAGGGCGACGCCGCCTTCTCGACGGTCTGGAAAGGCACGACCTGGCGGTTCAGCTCCGCCGCCAATCTCGCGAAGTTCAAGGCGAGCCCCGCCGCCTATGCGCCGCAGTACGGCGGATACTGCGCCTGGGCCGTGGCCCAGGGCTACACGGCCAAGGGCGATCCCCGGAACTGGAAGATCGTCGGCGGCAAGCTGTACCTGAACTACAACGACGACGTTCAGAGCAAGTGGGTCAAGGACATCCCCGGCTTCATCCGCAAGGGCGACGGCAACTGGCCGTCGGTGCTGGGCAGGTAGGGCCGGGCCGATGAAACGCTATCTGAAATACATCCCGGACCTGATGGCCGTGTTCATGGCGGTCATCTTCCTCGACAGTCTGCGGTTCAAGTTCACCGACCATCCCAACACCCAGGAGATCTTCGGCCGCCTCGACGGCTGGGCCGGGACGCTGGGCGCCGCCGGGCTGTTCGGCCATACCGGGCTGTTCTCGCAGTATGTGATCGGCGCGATCGAGCTTCTGGCCGCGACCCTGCTCCTGGTCGGCCTGCACCCGCGATTCAAGCACCTGCAGGCGGGGGGCGCGCTGGCCGGGCTGCTGGTCATGACCGGGGCGGTGAGCTTCCACCTCTTCACCCCGCTGGGGATCGATCCCAACAGCGACGGCGCAGGGCTGTTCATCGCCGCCTGCACCAACCTGACCTTTGCGGCCCTGCTGCTGGGCCTGTTCCGGCGGACAGCGCTGGTCGAGCTGCTGCGACGTCTGGCCAGGACGCTCCAGCCCTTCGACGGTCCGGCGCCGGACAGGGTCTAGCCTCCGTGCGACGCCGGTCCTGGTCGCCACCGGGACCGGTGAACGCCCCTCAAGCCTGGTTGGAGAGGTCCAGCATCGTCGCCGCGAACGTGTTGCGCACGACCTCCGCCTGCAGCGGCTTGCCGTTGCGATAGAGCTTGAAGGTCGCAGGGGCCATGAAGGTCTTCTCGAACCGGGCGAACCCCGGCTGGATCGGCGGTCCGGCGCGAACCCTCAGCACCGGCGCGCCGTCCGGGCCGGTGACCGTTTCGGCGATCACCTGTACGCCCGCCAGGGTGAAGGAGGCCGGCTCCGATACCTCGGCCTCGCCATTGATCACCGTCTCGACCACCACGGTGAACACGACATCCTCAAACGCCATCGGTCGATCTCCCTACGCGACGGCCGACAGTCGACCCAGCGCCGCTTCCAGCTTGGCCCGCGCGGCCTGAGCTTCGGCGAGCTTCTCGCGATTCTCCTCGATGACCTCTTCCTTGGCCTTGGCCAGGAAGTCGGGGTTGCCCAGCTTGCGGTTGACCCGTTCGATGTCGGCGTCGTGGCCGGCGATCTCCTTGGTCAGGCGCGCGCGCTCGGCCGCCAGGTCGATGAAGTCGGCGATGGCCAGGGCGGCGGTCGCCTCTCCGGTCACAAACGGCACGGAGCCGGCCGGCGCCTCGCCGGGACCGGCGCTGTCCAGCCGGGCCAGGGTCATCAGCAGGTCGCGGTGCCGCTCCAGCCGGGCCAGGGTCACGTCGCCGGCGCCGCTGAGCGTCAGCGGCACGCGGGCGCCCGGCGGCACATTCATCTCGGCGCGGATCGAGCGGATCTCGGTGACCAGATCGACCAGCCAGCCGATCTCGGCCTCCGCGCTCGCGTCGACCCAGGCCTGATCATAGGCAGGCCAACGCTGGGCGATCAGCAGGCCGGCCCGGGCGGGACCGCCCTCTTCCGCCGTCTTCGCCCAGAGCTCCTCGGTGATGAAGGGCATGACCGGGTGCAGCAACACCAGGATCTGGTCGAGGGTCCAGGCGACCATGGCCCGCGTCTCGGCCTTGGCCGCCTCGTCCGAGCCGTTGAGGATCGGCTTGGCCAGCTCCAGGTACCAGTCGCAGTAGACGTTCCAGATGAAGCGGTAGAGGGCCGCCGTGGCGCCGTCGAAGCCGCAGGTCTCCAGCGCTTCCGTGACCTGGGCGGCGGTCCTGACCAGTTCGCCGCGGACCCATTTGTTGATCGTCTGCTGAACCGTCGACGGGTCGAAGCCCTCGACGCGGGCGCACTCGTTCATCTGGGTGAAGCGGGTGGCGTTCCACAGCTTGGTGCCGAAATTGCGATAGCCTTCAATCCGCTGCGGCGACAGCTTGATGTCGCGCGCCTGGCCGGACATGGCCGTCAGGGTGAAGCGCAGGGCGTCGCAGCCGTACTGGTCGATAAGCTCCAGGGGGTCCATGACGTTGCCCTTGGACTTGCTCATCTTGGCGCCGGACGCGTCCCGGACCAGGGCGTTGATGACCACGCGCTGGAACGGAACCTGGCCGGTGAAGTGCAGGCCCATCATCATCATCCGGGCGACCCAGAAGAAGATGATGTCGAAGCCGGTGACGAGGGTATGGGTCGGGTAGAAGCGCTCGAGGTCGGAGGTCTTCTCCGGCCAGCCCATGGTCGAGAACGGCCACAGGCCCGAGGAGAACCAGGTGTCGAGGACGTCCTCGTCCTGGGTCAGCGTCTTGCCGCCGGCGGCGGCGACCGCCTCGGCTTCGGTCTCGGCGACATAGACGGCGCCATCAGCGTCATACCAGGCCGGGATCCGGTGACCCCACCACAGCTGGCGGCTGATGCACCACGGCTGGATGTTCCGCATCCATTCGAAGTAGGTCTTGTCCCAGTTCCTGGGCTCGAAGACGGTGTCTCCGTTCTCGACCGCCGCGATGGCCGGTCTGGCCAGGGTGGCGGCGTCGACGTACCACTGGTCGGTCAGCCAGGGCTCGATGACCACGCCGGAACGGTCGCCGTGCGGCACCATGTGGCGGGTCTTTTCGATGGCCTTGAGCAGCTCCAGCTGCTCGAAGCGCTCGATGATCATCTTCCGAGCCACGAAGCGGTCGACGCCGATAAAGTCCGCCGGCGCCGGGCCGGTGATCTTCCCCCAGGCATCGAGGATGTTGATCGCCTCCAGGCCGTGCCGTTTGCCGACCTCGAAGTCGTTGAAGTCGTGGGCCGGGGTGATCTTCACCGCGCCGGAGCCCTTGGTCGGGTCGGCGTAGTCGTCGGCGACGATGGGGATCGAACGGCCGACGATCGGCAGCTTCACCGTCTTGCCGATCAGGCCCTGATAGCGCGCGTCGTCGGGATGAACGGCCACGGCGGTGTCGCCCAGCATCGTCTCCGGCCGGGTGGTGGCGACGACGATGTAGTCGCGCGTCTCCCATTCGGTGGCCTTGCCGTCGTCATCGAAGGCGACGGGGAACGGGTAGGTGACGCCGTTCTCCAGCGGATAGGCGAAGTGCCAGTAGGCGCCGTCGACCTCCTTCTGCTCGACCTCGAGGTCCGAGATGGCCGTCTGGAAGTGCGGATCCCAGTTCACCAGTCGCTTGTCGCGGTAGATCAGGCCGTCCTTGTAGAGCTGGACGAAGACCTTGCGCACGGCGGCCGACAGCCCCTCGTCGAGGGTGAAGCGCTCGCGCGACCAGTCGCAGCTGGCGCCGAGGCGCCGCAGCTGGTTCTGGATCGTGCCGCTGCTCTGGGCCTTCCATTCCCAGATCTTGTCGACAAAGGCCTCGCGGCCCATCTCGCGTCGGCCGACGTTGCCGGCCTGGGCCAGCTGGCGTTCGACGACCATCTGGGTGGCGATGCCGGCGTGGTCGGTGCCGGGCAGCCACAGCGCCGCCTTGCCACGCATGCGCTGGAAGCGGATCAGCACATCCTGCAGGGTGTTGTTCAGCGCATGGCCGATATGCAGGCTGCCGGTGACGTTGGGCGGCGGAATGACGATGCTGAACGGCTCGGCGTTCGGGTCATCGGTCGGGGCGAAGGCGCCGGACTCTTCCCAGGCCGCGTAGAGGCGCGGCTCGACGGTCTTGGGATCGAAGGTCTTTTCAAGCATCGGATGTCGCTAATGAAAACGGCGGCTCCGCGAGAGCGGGCCGCCGGTCTCTATCAAAGGTGATCGGGATCGCGAAGCGGCAAGGCGGAAGGCTTCCCCTCCGCCCTTTATGGCTTAGCGGAATACTCGCTCGAGCTTTTCGCGCAGGACCGAGCGGACGATCTCGTCGAGGTTCTCGTCGGCCCACTGCTTCAGCTGCGGCTCCAGGATGACCCGCACCAGCTCGGTGATGGTCATGTCGCCATGGATGCGGATGTCGCCGGTCGGGACGAAGGCCGCCGCGGACGGGGCAGGATCGGCCATGAAGGCCGGTTCCGGCTCGGGTTCCGGTTCCCACGCCGGCTCGGGCTCGGCCTTCGGCGCGGGGCTGTAGACGTCGAGATCGCCGACAGTCTGCACCGAGCCGACAGGATCGACTGTCTCGGTCAGTTCCAGAACGTCGTCATCCTCGTCCTCGACGGGCGCGACCGGCGCCGGCGCCGCCATGACGGGTTCAGGCTGGGGTGCGGGCTCCGGCGCAGGCGCGGGCGGTGCGTCGTCCTCGGAGATGATGCGGCGGATGGAGGCGAGAATCTCCTCCATCGTCGGTTCCTGGGCGGTCTGATCGGACATGGGCGAGCCGTACCTGAGCGAGGCGATTCCAAGTTCTAGCCTAAGCGCGCGCCGCCGATCCTGCAAACGCGCATCGTGGTTAAGGCCACGATCATCGCCGGTAAGGGCAGCCTATTGGGCGGTGGCGACCGGCGCATCGGCCGGCGGCGTGGAAACGGCGGGCCCGCCGACACGGTCGACGAACTCCAGGACCGGTTCCCACGGCACCCAGCCCCAGCTGGCGTTGACGCGGTTCGCGTTGAGCACCGGATCATAGGTCTCGACGTCCGGGATCAGGTAGCGCGCTTCCAGCTTGCCCATCGCGGCCAGCAGGATGGCCGAGGCGACGTACTCGTCGCGGCGGGCGTTGACGAGCGACAGCTCGGCGTTGCGCAGCTCCTGCTCGGCGTTCAGCACGTCGAGGGTGGTGCGCAGCCCGACCTGGGCCTCCTGGCGAACGCCTTCGAAGGCGATCCGCGTCGCGCGGACCTGTTCCTCGCTGGCCGCCAGGTTGGCGCGGGCGCCAACCAGGCTGTTCCAAGCCTGGGATACGGTGCGCAGCGCGGTGCGACGCGCTTCCTCGATCGCCAGCTGGTCGGCGCGGTTGCGCTCGGTGGCGGCGCGGATGCCGGAGTTGACGAGGCCGCCGGTGAAGATCGGCATGCGGACCGTGACCGCGCCGGAGACGCTCTGGTCATAGTTCTCGAACTGCCCGCCTGTGCCCACGAAGGCCGCGTCGGAGGCGCTGTAGCCGAGGCTGCCCGAGGCGGAGACTGTCGGCCGGCGCTCGGCACGGGTGGCCGCGAGGCGGGCGGCGCTGGCGCGCTCGCTGTACTCGGCGGCGAGGACCTGCGGGTTGGCCTCCTCGGCGGCGACGAAGGCGTCGTCCACCGTGGTCGGCAGGAGGCCTTCGAGCGAGGGCTCGGCGGCGAGATCGCCGGGGTTCTGGCCGACGACGGCGGCGTAGGAGGCGCGGCTGATGGCCAGCTGGGCCTGGGCGCTGGAGAACGACGCCCGGGCGCCGGCGAAGCGGGCTTCGGCCTGGGCCACGTCCGTGCGGGTGATCTCGCCGACCTCGAAGCGGGCGCGGGCCTCGTCCAGCTGACGCTGCAGCACGGCGACGTTGTCGGTGGCGATCCGCACGCGCTCCTGGTCGCGGCGGACGTCGACATAGGCGGTGATGACGCTCTGCAGCACCTGGGCCTCGACGCCGCGCAGGCCTTCCCGGCCGGTCAGGACGTCAGCGCGGGCGGCGGAGATGCCGGAGGCGACGCGACCGCCGGTGTAGATCGGCTGGCTCACCGACAGGCCCGCGCTGCTCGAGCGGGTGGTGTCCGACCCCGGGTTGCCCTCGGCGACCTCGGTGTCACGCCAGCTGACGTCGCCGGAGAGGCTGACCGTCGGGCGCAGGCCGCCGCGCGCCTGGACGACGCTTTCGTCGAGCGCCCGCTGGCTGGCCCGTTGGCCCTGCAGCGTGGGATTGGTCTGGTAGGCGAGCGCGATGGCGTCCGCCAGCGTCTCGGCCTGCGCCGGGGCGACAAGACCGGCCAGAAGCCCAACGCTGCAAACGGCGGCGAGTAGACCCGCCCGACGACTGTTCGACATGCTCTATCCCCGAAGGCTCACACACCAGCGAGCCCTTATATGATCGCCTGTAATCTCCACCGCCAGTGGCGGCGAGTTAAGCTTTTTTCACGCGCCCTTTGCGGGCGTGTTTCAGTTTCGCCGAACTAGAAGGCGAAACCATGAACCGGTTCGAAGCCGGCCAGCCACGGCGGCGTCGCTTCGAAGATGGGGCGGGCGCCCACGCCGTCTGCCGCACGGAGATAGATCGTCGCCTTGCCGGCGGGTCCGGCGCGCTCCACCAGGCCCAGTCGACCGCCCTGCGCCAGAGCCGCGGTCCAGGCCGCGGGGGCCTTCATGACGGCGCCCTCGACAATGATCAGATCATAGTCGGCGCCGGGGAGCGCGGTCAGGTCCTCGCCGTCGAGGCGGTCGACCGTCAGGCCCATGGTCTCAAGGACGAGGGCGGCATAGGGCGCGGCGATGGCCAGGGCGCGATCACCGGCCGCCGGGCGCAGGGCCTGGAGCAGCTTGGCGACATCGCGCGGGCGCAGCAGCCAGCGGCCGGGCGCGTACTCGACCTCGGCGTCGGCGTAGGCTGCGAAGCCCTTGCCCGCCGGGACAACCGACTCACGGGGGGCGACGCCGATGGCGTCCTGAAGCGCCCAGTCCGTCACATCGGCGGGACGCACCTGGCTGTCGAGCATGTTGAGCCGGGCGGCGGCGAAGTCGGCGCTCATTCGATCCTCTGAGAATCCGGGGACGACGGGAGTTCGTCAGCCGGCTTATAGGTCCGCCGGCGACTTCAAGGCAATGCGACCGTGCGAAGCCATTGAAACGCACGGGCCGCTCTGGTAGCCATCGCGCCCTCCCGACGCGACCGCCCGCGTCGACGAGCGTGAGGCCTGGTGGCGGAGTGGTTACGCAGAGGACTGCAAATCCTTGCACCCCGGTTCGATTCCGGGCCAGGCCTCCATCCTGCTTCGCGCTACGCGCTTCGCAGGACAAGTCCCGAACAGCAGTGCGAAGCGGGATGCCCTGCGAAGCTTCAGCGAAGCAGGGCGAAGCGCCGCCTGATATCCGCCTGCTGTTCAAATCCCTTGCGTCTGTCGCGACGTAAGCGGCCATCTTCGCCGCAAAACGAGGATACGCCCCATGGACCCCACCGCCCCGACCGTTCGCGACGTCGTCGCCGCTCACCGGTTCGACGCCGACAGGCTCGAAGCCTGGCTGGCTCCGCGGGTCGAGGGATTCGGGACCGCCATGCGGGTGCAGCAGTTCCAGGGCGGAGCGTCGAACCCAACATTCCTGCTGACCACCGACGGGCCGGACGGGCCGCTGCGCTATGTGTTGCGCAAGAAGCCGCCCGGCGTGCTGCTGGCCAGCGCCCACCAGGTCGATCGCGAGTACCGGGTCATGAAGGCGCTGGAGGGTCACGTCCCGGTGCCGCGCATGCGGGTTCTGTGTGACGACGACAGCATCATCGGCACCGGCTTCTATGTGATGGACTATCTGGAGGGGCGGATCTTCCGCGACGCCGCCCTGCCCGGTCTGCAGCCCGCCGAGCGCGCGGCGATCTATGACGAACTCAACGCCGTGCTGGCACGGCTGCACGCCGTCGACCACGAGGCCGTGGGCCTTGGCGACTACGGCAAGGCCGGCGGCTACTTCGAGCGTCAGATCGGCCGATGGACCAAGCAGTACCGGGGCGCAGAGAGCGAGCACATCCCGGAGATGGAGGCCCTGATCGAGAAGCTGCCGGCCCGGATTCCGGCAGACGACTCGGTCAGCATCGCCCACGGCGACTACCGACTCGAGAACGTGATGTTCCACCCGACCGAGCCGAAGCTGATCGCGGTGCTGGACTGGGAGCTGTCGACGATCGGCCACCCGCTGGCGGACCTGGCCTATAACGGCTTCTTGTGGCGGTCGCACTCGCCGTCCTGGGGCAGCCTGGACGGTGTCGATTTCGCGACCAGCGGCATCCCGACCGAGGCGGCCTATGTCGAGGCCTACGCCCGGCGCACAGGCCGCGGCGCCATCGAGGGCTGGCCCTTCTACATGGCCTTCTCGATCTTCCGCCTGGCCTCGATCTCCCAGGGCGTCTACCGCCGGGTGCTGGCCGGCAACGCCGCCAGCGACCGCCCGGCCGAGAACGGCACCCCGCATCTGGCCCGCCAGGCGCTGGAGATCCTCGAGGCCGGCTGAGCGCTGCAGCGGGCTCGCCGATTTTGTGGTGATGCCCGCTTGCGCCCACCGGCGACCACGGCTATGACCCGCCCTCCTGAGAAACCTGATCCGCGGTAGCTCAGTGGTAGAGCAGCCGGCTGTTAACCGGCTGGTCGTAGGTTCGAATCCTACCCGCGGAGCCAGGTGTCCCCTTCCGGACATCGCCATGCTGATCGCTCGCCCTCCGGCGGAGCGCGTCGACGCGCGAGTCGGGATATCCTCCGGCCGATGTCCGCATGGTCCTTCACCGTCTTCAACACCGCCATCGGCGCCTGCGCCCTCGTCTGGGGCGAGGCGGGGATCGTCGGGGCGTTCCTGCCGGAGGCGAACCCCGGCACGCTGCGGGCGCGGATCGCGCGGCGCTTCGCCGGGGCGGTCGAGGCCCCTGCCCCGCGCTCCGTGGCGGATGCCGTGACCGGAGTCGTCGCGCTGCTGGCGGGCGAGAAGCGCGACCTGGCGGACGTCGCGCTCGACTTCAGCGCCTGCAGCGACTTCCAGCGTCGCGTCTACGCCGTCGTGCGCGCCATCCCGCCGGGCGAGATCCGGACCTACGGCGAGGTCGCCCGGGCGCTTGGGGCCGGACCGGAGGCCGCGCGGGCCGTCGGCGAGGCCATGGGCCGTAACCCGGTCCCGATCATCATGCCCTGCCACCGCGTGCTCGGCGGCGGCGGCAAGCCCGGCGGATTCTCCGCCCCCGGCGGCGTGGAGACCAAGCTTAGGATGCTGGCGATCGAGGGCGCGACGGTCGGCGAGACGCCGGCGCTGTTCGGGGACCTGCCGCTGGCTGTGCGGCCTTCGCGCTAAGCCGCTACGCTACGCACCATGATCCTCGCCCTCGTGGCGAGGCTCCCTGTGTCGGCTCGCAGGTGCGGGGGGTGATCACACTCTCACCAGCAGGCTGAACGAGGGGTCCTGGGCACAAGGCCCAGGATGACAAGCGAGGTTGCGATGCCGGCTTAGTCCACCGCCACCGTATAGTTCAGCGCCAGCCGGCCCCCGTCGGGATAGATCGTCTGCCCCGTCATGTAGCTGGCGTCGTCGCTGGCCAGGAACACGGCCACGCGGCCGATCTCGCCGGGTTCGCCGAAGCGCTTCAGCGGCGTGCGGGCCAGCACGCCCTTCCTGGCGGCCTCGTCCTTCAGCACGCCCTTGAGGATGTCGGTGGCGATGGTGCCCGGGCCTATGGCGTTCACCCGGATGCCGTGGTCGGCGAGGCCCAGGGCCATGGTCTTGGTCAGCTGGTTGATGGCGCCCTTGCTGGTCACGTAGGGGACCTGTCCCGGGATCGCCAGAACGGCGTTGATCGAGCTCATGTTGATGATCACGCCCGGCTTGCCGGCGGCTACAAGGGCTTGCGCCACGGCCTGGCCGATGACGAAGACGGCGCGGACGTTGACCGCCAGCACCGCGTCGAAGTCCTCCAGTGTGGTCGTCAGGATGTCGCCGGGCCTCAGGATGCCGGCGTTGTTGACCAGCACGTCGATGACGCCCAGCGCCTCGCCGGCCCCGGCGACCGCCGCGCGGGCGGCTTCCGCGTCAGCGACATCGCAGGCGATGGCCAGGGTCCGCACGCCGGTCTCGGCGGCGATGGCCTCGGCGGCGCGCTTCACCCCGGCGGCGTCGAGGTCGAGCAAGGCCACGTCCGCGCCCTCGCGGGCCATCTCCTGGGCGCAGGCCAGGCCGATGCCGTTGGCGGCGCCGGTGACCAGCGCGCGACGGCCCTTCAGCCGCATCACCAGGCCCCGACGTTGGGCATCGAGGCCCAGGGCTCGGCCGGCGGCAGGTTCGGGCCCTTCTGCAGCAGCTCGATGGAGATGTTGTCCGGCGAACGCACGAAGGCCATGTGGCCGTCGCGCGGCGGCCGGTTGATCGTCACCCCGCCGTCCATCAGGCGCTGGCAGGCGGCGTAGATGTCGTCGACCGCATAGGCCAGGTGGCCGAAGTTGCGGCCGCCCTGATAGTCCTCGGTATCCCAGTTCCAGGTCAGCTCGACCGTCGGCGCGCGCTTCTCGCGGGCGGCCTCGACATCGTCGGGCGCGGCCAGAAAGACCAGGGTGAACCGGCCGCCGGCATTGTCGAAGCGCGACACCTCGGCGAGGCCCAGCTTGTTCACATAGAAGTCCAGCGAGGCGTCGAGGTCCTTCACCCGGACCATGGTGTGCAGATAGCGCATGCGGAACTCCTTCAGGTGACCTTGGCGCGGACTTTGTAGGCAGGGTCGTCATAGGCCCGCGTGGCCACGACTTCCACCAGCAGATCGGCGGCGCGCGCGACCTCGGCGAAGGAGAGCGGCAGCGGCGAGAGCCCGAAGCGCATGACGTCCGGATCGCGGAAGTCGCCGACCACGCCGCGGGCGATCAGGGCCTGGACGATGGCGTAGGCGTCGGGGTGACGGAAGGCGACATGGCCGCCTCGCGCCGCGCCGTCGGCCGGACTGATCAGCGTCAGCGCATCGCCGGCGCGGTCCCCGACCCGGGCGATGAACAGATCGCCCAGCGCCCGGGCCTTGGCGGCGATGGCCGGAGCGCCGGCGGCCGCCGACAGCGCCACTCCGGCCTCCAGCGCGATCAGGCTGAGGATCGGCGGCGTCCCGCACGCGAAGCGCGCCACGCCCGGCGCCGGCTGATAGTCGTCGACGAAGGTGAAGGGCGCCGCATGGCCCATCCAGCCGGACAGCGGGGAGACCAGGCTCGCCTGGTGGCGGGCCGCCACGAAGAGGAAGCCCGGCGCGCCTGGCCCGCCGTTCAGGTACTTGTACCCGCACCCGACGGCCATGTCGGCGTCGCAGCCGTTCAGGTCCACCTCCACCACCCCGGCGCTGTGGCTCAGATCCCAGATGACCAGGGCTCCGACGGCATGGGCGGCCTTTGTCAGCCGCGCCATGTCGCGTAGCGCGGCGGTCTTGTAATGGACGTGACAGAGGACGAGCACCGCGACCTCCTCTGTCAGGGCCGCCTCGATCTCTTCGGGCGCGCGCAGAACCAGTCGGCGGTCGCCGCCCAGGGTCCGGATCGCGCCCTCCAGCATGTAAAGGTCGGTCGGAAAGTCGCCCGGCTCGCTCAGCACCACCTTGCGGTCGGGCCGCGCCTGCATCGCCGCGACCGCCAGCTTGAAGAGGTTGGCCGAGGTCGAGTCGGCGACGATGACCTCCCCCGGCGCCGCCCCCACCAGACCGGCGATGGCGTCGCCGACACGGTGCGGCAGGCCGATCCAGTCGTGGCTGTTCCAGCCGCGCACCAGGCTGCGGCCCCATTCGGCCTCGACGGCGTCGGCCATGCGCCCCCGCGTCGCGACAGGCAACTGACCCAGCGAGTTGCCGCAGAGGTAGATCAAGCCATCTTGCGCCACGAAGGCGTCGCGTATCCGGGTTAGCGGGTCGTGGAGGTCTTGCAGTAACGGATCCGGGGGAGCGGTCATGTCTGCCTTATCCGTCGCCCGCAGCGGCGAAACCAGCCTGCAAAAGCGGAACATTTCCGGAATTTCATTTGCGAAGCGCCGGCGAGTTCAGCATATGGACACTGTTCAGATAGGCTCCCGGGGTGGGTTCGCGGACGCGTGTGTGCGCGCCGGATCACGGGTTGCGCTCCGGGGTCGTCGATGAAGATCAAACAATCTTACCTGTTCGCCGGCGGCATCGCCGCGGCCGTCATCCTGTTCTTCATCATCGGCGGGATCGTCACCTCCGTCGGGGCGAAGGACAAGAAGGCGGCGGCCGCCGCCGCGCCGGCCGAGAAGATCGAGGATCCGCTCGTGCAGGTGACGATGGTCCAGCCATCGCTGCGCCCCTACGTGGTGTCCGTGCGCGGGCGCACCGAAGCGAACCGTACGGTGATCGTCCGGGCCGAGACGGCCGGCCCCGTGGCCGCGACGCCGGCGCGCGAAGGCTCGTTCGTCGCCCGCGGAACCATCCTCTGCCGCATCTCCACCGATGCCCGCCAGGCCAGCCTGGACCAGGCCCGCGCCCTGCTGCGCACCCGGCAACTGGAGAAGGAGGCGTCCGACCGCCTGGCCGCCCAGGGGTACCGCTCGCAGACCCAGGTGCTGCAGGCCCAGGCCAACCTTGACGGCGCCACCGCCCAGGTGCGCCAGGCCGAGGTGCTCCTCGACCAGGTCAACATCCGCGCCCCGTTCAGCGGCGTCTTCGACCGCCGCGACGCCGAGGTCGGGACCTACCTGGCTCCGGGCGGCGCCTGCGGGACCATGATCCAGCTCGATCCGATGGTCATCGTCACCGATGTGGCCGAGCGCGACGTCGGCGCCATCCGCGTCGGCGCCACCGCGACGGCGACCCTCGTCTCGGGCGAGATCCTCACCGGCCGCGTGCGGCTGGTGGCGCGTGACGCCGATCCGGCGACCCGCACCTACCGCGTCGAGATCGAGGCTCCCAATCCGGGCGGTCGCGCCCGCGCCGGTCTTTCTGCCGAGGTGAAGATCAACACCGGCTCCGGCCCGGCCCATCTGGTGCCGACCACGACGCTGGTGCTCGACTCCGCCGGCCGCCAGGGAGTCCGCTATGTCATCGCGGGCGACCGGGTGGCGTTCGCGCCGGTCACCGTCCTCGACGAAACCCCGGAAGGCGTGTGGATCAACGGCCTGAGCGGCGACGCTCGCGTGATCACCGCCGGCCAGTCCTACGTGTCCGAAGGCCAGAAGGTTCGCATCCCGGCGAAGTAGCCGGAGCGTGATGGGAGAAGCGAACAGATGAGCGACGACCTTCACGACGGGCCCGCCAAGCGCGGCCTGATGGACGGCCTGATCGACGGCGCCATCCTGCGGCGGAAGGTCGTGCTCGGCATCGCCGCCATCGCCACCTTCTTCGGCCTGATCACCTACCTGAACCTGCCGCGGGAGTCCGAGCCGGACATCACCGTGCCGTTCGTGATGATCCAGGTGCCCTACCCCGGCGTGTCGCCGGAGGACTCCGAGCGCCTGCTGGTCCGGCCTCTGGAGCGCGAACTGCAGTCCCTCGAGGGGCTGAAGGAGATGAACGGCGTCGCGATGCAGAACGCGGCGATGGTCTATCTCGAGTTCGAGGTGAGCTTCAACAAGGACAAGGTCCTGCAGGACGTCCGCGCCAAGGTGGACATGGCCCGCGGCCGGTTCCCACCCGACGCCGAGGAGCCCTTCATCCAGGAGGCCAACGTCAGCGACGATCCCTTCATCGGGATCATGCTGTTCGGCCAGGCGCCCGAGCGCACCCTCTACCAGACCGCCCGCGAGCTTCAGGACCGCTACGAGGCCCTGCCCGGTGTTCTGCGCACCGACCTGAGCGGCGGTCGTGAAGAGTTCATGGAGGTCACGATCGACCCGGCCCGGATGGAGGCGGCCAACGTCACCGCGCCGGAGCTGGCCCAGGTCATCGCCCGCAACAACCAGCTGGTTCCGGCCGGCAACCTGCAGACCGACCAGGGCAAGTTCGCGGTGAAGGTGCCCGGCGTCGTGGAGAACCCGGAGGACATCCTCGCCCTGCCGATCAAGCGCAACGGCGACCGGCTGATCACCATCGGCGACATCGGCGAGGTCCGACGGACCTTCAAGGAGCCCAGCCGCATCTCGCGCTTCAACGGCCAGCCGGCCTTCTCGATCGACGTGGTCAAGCGCTCGGGCGCCAACATCCTCGACTCGGTGACCGAGGTCCGGAAGATCACGGCCGAGGAGCAGGCGCGCTGGAAGGCGGCCGGTCTGGAGACGATCCAGGTCGATTACACCTTCGACCGCAGCGAGTTCATCGAGCGTAGCCTGACCATCCTGGAGAGCGGGCTGATCATCGCGACCATTCTGGTCATGATCATCATCGTCGCGAGCCTGGGCGTCCGTCAGGGCCTGATGGTCGGGATGTCGATCCCGATCTGCTTCATGATCGGCTTCCTGCTGCTCAAGGCGTTCGGCCTGACCCTGAACCAGATGGTGATGTTCGGCCTCGTGCTGGCGGTCGGCATCCTCGTCGACGGCGGCATCGTCGTGGTCGAGTACGCCGACCGGAAGATGGCCGAGGGCATGGACCGGGCCAAGGCCTTCGCCTTGGCCGGCAAGCGGATGTTCTGGCCGGTCGTCAACGGCACCCTGACCACCCTCTGCGCCTTCATCCCGTTCCTGTTCTGGAACTCGATCCCCGGGAAGTTCATGAGCTTCCTGCCCATCACCCTGATGATGGTGCTCAGCGCATCGATCTTCGTGGCCCTGATCTTCACCCCGGCGCTGGGCTCGGTGTTCGGCCGCAAGGCCGGCGTGGACGCCGAACACCTGGCCGAGATCGAGAAGTCCGAGCGCGGCGACCCGCGCGAGATGAACGGCTTCATGGGCTGGTACGCCCGCACCCTCTGGGCCGCCGGTCATCACCCGATCCGTGTGACTGTGGCTGCCGTCGTCATCGTCATCGGCATCTTCGTGGCCTTTGCGTCCAAGGAGCACCGCACCGAGTTCTTCCTCGACGAGGACCCCGAGTCGGTCAGCGTCTGGGTGAAGGCGCGCGGCAACCTTGCGGCCCCGGCGGCTGACCAGCTGGTGCGGCCGGTCGAGGAGCGGCTGCGCGACGTCAAGGGTATCGACAGCATCTACGTCAGCTCCGGACGGTTCACCGGCGGCGGCGGCTTCGGCGCTCCGCCCAACGACGCCGTGGGCCGTATCTCCGTCGACTTCCTCGACTTCGAGGAGCGCAAGGAGCTTGGCCTGCGCGGCAAGGATATCGAGGCCGAGATCCGCAAGCGCGTCGCCGATGTGCCCGGCGTGCTGGTCGAGGTCCGCCTGCCGCAGAACGGCCCGCCGCAGGGCAAGGACGTACAGGTCGAACTGCGCGGCTCGAACCCAGAGGCGCTGGAGGCGGCGGCCAACATGGTCAAGGCCCGCATGGCCGGCGACCCCGAGCTGATCGAGCAGGAAGACAACCGGGCCTCACCCGGGATCGAATGGAACGTGAGCGTCGACCGCGAGGCCGCCGGCCGCTACGGCGTCGACGTCCTCAGCGTCGGCCAGGCGATCCAGTTCGTCACCGACGGCGTGCTGGTCGGCCGCTTCCGCCCGGACGACGCCGAGGACGAGCTGGACATCCGTCTTCGCTTCACACCGGACAGCCGCAACCTCGCCGCCTTCCAGAACCTGAAGATCAGCACCCCGATGGGGGCGGTTCCGGCGAGCTACCTGATCAAGCAGACGCCCGGCCAGCAGGTGACCTCGATCCAGCGCCGCGACGGCCAGCGCCTGGTGATCATCCAGGCCAACGCCGCGCCCGGCGTGGCCGCCAACCTGAAGATCACCGAGATGCGGCAATGGCTGGAGAAGGCCCCGCTCGACGCCTCTGTCCGCTGGAAATTCACCGGCGCCGACGAGGAAGGGGCCGAGGCGGCGGTGTTCTTCATGACCGCCATGGCGGCGGCCCTGTTCATGATGGGCGTGATCCTGCTCTGGCAGTTCAACAGCTTCTACGGGATCTTCGTCACCCTCTCGGCGGTGATCCTGTCGACGGTCGGCGTGCTGCTCGGGGTGGTGGTCAACCTGTTCGGGACCTTCGAGTACATCTCGGTGCTGATGCTGGGGACCGGTATCGTCGCCCTGGCCGGGGTCGTGGTCGGCCACAACATCGTGCTGGTCGATACCTTCTACCAGCTGCGCCGTCAGGGCTATGCGGCGGACGAGGCCGCCATGCGCGCCGCCGTCCAGCGCTTCCGCCCGGTCATGCTGACCACGGTGGTGACGGTGATCGGCCTGCTGCCGCTGATGTTCCAGCTGCACCCGAACTTCCGCGGCGCGCATATGGAGTACAAGGCGCCGGGCTCGGAATGGTGGGTCCAGCTGTCGGGCTCGGTGGTCTGGGGCCTCAGCTTCTCGACCCTGCTGACCCTGTTCATCACCCCGGCCGCCCTGGCCGCCCCGGGCACCCTCGCCCGCCGGTTCGGCAACATCTATCGCCTGCTGCGCCATGGCCAGCGGTGGAGCGACCGCCGCCGCCACGGCGATGCGGTCCGACGCTCGGACGATGTGGACATGAGCCTGCCGCGGGCGGCGGAGTAGGTCCGGACGGGCCTACGCCCTTCGGTGCTTGCCCCTCGCCGCTTCAAGCGGACGGGGGCAGGCGCCGAAGCCGGCCCATGCCCCGTGGAACGCTACTTGCCGCGGGTCTGGCGCTTCCAGAGGGCGGCGTACTCGCCGCCGGCGGCCAACAGGTCGGCGTGAGCGCCGCGCTCGACGATACGGCCCTTCTTGAGCACCAGGATCTCGTCGGCGTCGGCGATGGTCGACAGGCGGTGGGCGACCACCAGGGTCGTGCGACCCCGGCGCGCCTTGCGCAGGGTCTGCTGGATCGCCGCCTCTGTCCGGGAATCGAGCGCGCTCGTCGCTTCGTCGAGGATCAGGACGCGCGGATCGGCCAGCAGGGCCCGGGCCAGACCGACCCGCTGGCGTTCGCCGCCCGACAGCTTCAGGCCGCGCTCGCCGACGCGGGTGGCGAGTCCCTCCGGCAGGGAGCCGATGAAGGCGGACAGCTCCGCAGACTCGGCGGCGGCCGCGATCTCGGCGGCGGAGGCGCCCGGGCGGGCGAAGGCGATGTTCGCCTCGAGCGTGTCGTTGAACAGCGCCACGTCCTGCGGCACCAGGGCCACCGCCCCCCGCAGGGCCGCCATCCGCAGGTCGCGAAGATCGATGCCGTCGATCGTCACCCGGCCGAGCTGCGGGTCGATCATGCGCATGGCCAGCCGCACCATGGTGGTCTTCCCGGCGCCGGACGGTCCGACCAGCGCGACCGTGGTTCCCGGCGCCGCGACGAAGCTGACCTCCACCAGGCCCTCTGACCGCGCGTCGTGGCGGTAGCTGACGCCCTCGAAGGCCACGGCTCCGCCGGCGCCCTCGACGGCCGGCGGCAGGGCGACCGCGCCCGGCTTCTCTGCCACGTCCGGCGACTGGCGGCGCAGGTCGAGCATGGCCTCCATGTCGATGAACGACTGGCGGATCTCGCGGTAGGCGAAGCCCAGGATGTTGAGCGGGGCGTAGAGGTTGATCAGGATCAGGATGGCGGCCGTCACGTCGCCGGGCCCCAGACGCCCGGCGGCGGCCTCGAAGCCGGCCATCACCGCCATGACCGCCAGGCCCAGGCTCATGATCGCCGACTGGCCGACGTTGAGCAGGGTCAGGCTGTTGGTGGCGGTGACCTGCGCCTCGCCATAGACCGCCAGCGCCCGGCTGTAGTCCTCGACCGCCCGGGTCTCGGCGCCGAACGCCTTCACGGTCTCGTAGTTGAGGAGGGCGTCGACGGCGCGGCCTGCAGCCTCGGAGTCGGCCTCGTTCAGCGCTCGCCGATGGGCGATCCGCCAGTCGGAAATCACGAAGGTGACCACCACATAGACCATCACCGTCACCACGGCGGTCAGGGCGAAGCGCCAGTCGTAGGCCGCCCCCAGCACGACGGCGGCAATGACCAGCTCGATCAGCGTCGGCCCGAGATTGAACACCAGGGCCCTCAGCAGGAAGTCCATCGATCGTGCGCCCCGATCGATGACGCGCGACAGCGACCCGGTCCGCTTGGTCTGGTGATAGTCGATCGACAGCGACAGGGCGTGGGCGAACGTCTCGGCCGCCGCGCGGGCCTGGGCGGCCTGGGCGACCGGCGTGAAGATGGCGTCCCGCAGCTGCGGCGCCGCGGCCGACAGCAGGCGGATGCCGGCCCAGCCCAGAGCCAGACCGGCGAAGGCGCCGCCGACCTGCACCGCGGCGTCCTGCCCGGCGGTCAGGCGGTTGACGGCCGCGCCCAGCAGCAGCGGCGCCAGAACGCCGGCCACCTTGCCGGCCAGGGTCAGGCTGAGCGAGGCGGTCAGCCGCCAGCGGAGACCCGGCGCCTTCGAGCGGAGCACCAGGCCGATCAGATCCGCCAGGGCGGTGAAGGGCTTTACCCGGCTGGTGGGTTCAGGCGAAGGCGGACGGGCCTCGCGGACGGCGAAGGCGCGCATCAGCCGCGCCGATCAGTGAGCAGGGTCGTCTGCACGCCGCCGCCGGGGGTTCGCCAGTCGATCCGCCAGCCGCCGCCGGCCGGCGTGGCGCGAAACACCGCCTCGCCGAGCGGATCCGACGGCCGGGTCGTGATCTTGACGGTGTCCTCGCCGCCCTCGCCCGACACCTCGAACTCGTGCTCCCCATGGGGCAGCGGCCGGGTGAGCACCACGGCGAAGCGACCGGCCTCGGTGACCATAGCCGTACCGGCGGCGTTGCGGTCGATGCGCAGGCCAAGATCCGCGCCCGGCGTCCCGACCCCCGACACCACCGCGCCGCCGTCGCGGTCAAAGTCGATGGCGAGGATCCGCGGCGGCCGTGATCCCGGGGCCAGGACCCGGACGCCGCCGCCGGAGCGCAGCTCCGCGGCCCGACCGTCAGGCGTCAGCACCAGATAGCCCTCGGCGTTCACCTTGCGCCCACGGTCGAGCATGAACAGCCCGTAGAGCACGACCTCGGTCCGCGCCGGCGCGACGACGGCCCAGCGCCCTTCGCCGTCGGCGACGGCGGAGAGGGTTTCACCGGTGGGGGTGCCGAGCATCACCTTGGCGCCCGGCGCGGCGGTTCCCGCCAGGCGCACGCCGTCGCCGCCGTGCACGGCCTCGACCACCGCCGGCGCCGGCAGGTAGCGCGTCTCAGCGGCCGGCGGCCCCTTGGGCTCGGCCTTCCACGGCGGCTGGCGGCTTTCGCCGCAGGCCGCCAGCAGCAGGGCGGGGACAAGCGCCGACGTGGCGACCAGGCGAAACGACACGACTCTTGAAACCCCTCTGTCAAAATCCGATCATGACTACACCTTATGACCACGGCGCGCTCCCAGGCGCGCCTTTTTCATCCCCGGAGCCCGCCCCGACATGACCAATCCGCCCGGACGCCTGGATTCGGTCTGCGTCTATTGCGGTTCGTCCAACGACGCCGACCCGGCGTTCCTGCAGGCGGCCCATGACATCGGCGGCGACATCGCCCGCGCCGGCCTCAGGTTCGTCTACGGCGGCGGCGGCGTCGGGCTCATGGGCGCCTCGGCCCGGGGCGCCCACGATGCCCGCGGCCGGGTGCTCGGGATCATCCCCGAGTTCCTCCAGGGGCGAGAGCAACCGTTCGACGATGTCGAGACCATCGTCGTGCAGTCGATGCACGAGCGGAAGATGATGCTGTTCGAGGAATCGGACGGCTTCATCGTGCTGCCCGGCGGCATCGGCACGCTGGAGGAGATCGTCGAGCTGCTGTCCTGGCAGCGGCTGGGCCTGCACGACAAGCCGGTGGTCTTTTACAATCCGCGCGGGTTCTGGAACGCGCTCTTCGAGATGTTCGACCACACCATCCGGGAAAAGCTCTCACCGCCCGACTTCGCCAGGGCCTGGCGGTCGGTCGAGCGGGCGGAAGACGTGGTCCCGGCCCTGCGGTCGATGGCGGTCGAGCGGGACGCCGACGCGGTCAACCCGGAGACGGCTCGCCTGACCTGAGTGCGGCAGCGGCGACCGACTCGACGGTCGCTCGCCCCCTACCCCCGTACCCTCGGCACCGCGTCCAGCCAGCGGGCGTAGGCGGTTTCGCGCTCGTGGCTCGCCGCGACCGGCGTCAGCGATTCGGCGTCGGGGCGGGCAGAGGCCGCCTCTTCGGGCGTGCTGAAGATCCCCGCGCCCAGACCGGCGAACAGCGCCGCGCCCAGGGCCGTCGTCTCGTGGTAGCTGGCCCGCTGCACCGGCAGGCCGGTCAGGTCGGCCAGCCGCTGGCTGAACCAGCCGCTCCGGGCCATGCCCCCGTCGATGCGCAGTTCCGCCCCGTCGTGGAAGGCATGCGGCGCATCGGCGCGCATGGCCTCGATGAGGTCGCGGGTCTGCAGCGCGCAGGCGTCGAAGGCCGCCGCCGCGATCTCGGCCCGGCCGCTGTCGCGGGTCAGGCCGAAGATGCCGCCCCGTGCGTCCGGATCCCACCAGGGCGCCCCCAGGCCCGTGAAGGCCGGCACCAGCACCACGCCGTGGTCCGGCCTGGCCGTCCGGGCCAGCGCCTCGGCGCCCTGCGGCCCGCCGGCCAGGCCCAGCTCCTCGCCCAGCCACTGGATCGCCGCCCCGGCCACAAAGATCGAGCCCTCCAGGGCGTAGGTGGTCTGGCCGTCCAGCCGCGCCGCGACCGTGGTCAGCAGCCGCGAGCGGCTGATCGACTTCTTCCGCCCGGTGTTGAGCAGCATGAAGCAGCCGGTGCCATAGGTGGCCTTCATCTCGCCGGGACGCACGCACCCCTGCCCCATCAGCGCCGCCTGCTGGTCGCCGGCCACGCCGCGGATCGGCACGGCGCGCCCCAGGATGCCCGGGTCGGTCTCACCGTAGTCGGCGGCGCAGTCCAGCACCGTCGGCAGCATGGCGGCCGGCACATCGAACAGGTCCAGCATCTCGGCCGACCATTCCTGGCGGCCGATGTCGAACAGCAGCGTGCGCGAGGCATTGGTGGCGTCGGTGGCGTGAACCTTGCCACCGGTCAGCTTCCAGATCACCCAGCTGTCCATGGTGCCCGCCAGAAGCTCGCCGCGCCCGGCCTTCTCCCGGGCGCCCGGCGTCTCGCGCAGCAGCCAGGCGATCTTGGTGGCGGAGAAGTAGGGATCGAGCAGCAGGCCGGTGATCTCGGTCACCCGCTCCTCGCGGCCGGCCTTCTTCATCCGCTCGCAGTCGTCAGCCGTCCGCCGGTCCTGCCAGACGATGGCCGGGGCGATGGGCCGGCCCGTGGCCTTGTCCCAGATGACGACCGTCTCGCGCTGGTTGGTCACCCCGATGGCGACCACGTCAGCGGCGCGACCGCTCTTCTCCACGGCCTCGCGCAGCACGGCCACGGACGCGGTCCAGATCTCGTCGGCGTCGTGCTCCACCCAGCCGTCGTGCGGGTAGCCCTGTCGAAGAGGGCGACCGGCCTCGGCCAGGGCCTGACCCCTGGTATCGAACAGGATCGCCCGGGTGCTGGTCGTCCCCTGGTCAAGCGCCACGATCACCGGATCGCCCATGCGTTTCGACTCCCCACTGTGCTTTTGTGTGGTTTAAGCATGTTTTCACGGGGATGGCGCAGTGTGATGCTGCGCCCGATCCGGGGAAGCCGGGGACGATCCGTGACCGCCGCCATCGATCCTCACAGCCTGCTTATGCTCGCGCAGAGCCGCCACCCGGCGGACCGCGAGCGGCTGCTCGAGGACATGGTGGACTATTGCGGCCAGGCGGAGCTGAACGCCCTGACCGCCCCGGCCATGCGCGAGATGGTCGGGTCGGTGTTCATGACCCTGGTCGCCGAGGCCGAACGCGACATCCGCCGCCGTCTCGCCGACAAGATCGCCCCGGCGCCCTGGGCGCCCCAGGCGCTGATCAATGTGCTGGCGCTCGACGACATCGAAATCGCCGCGCCGGTGATCTCCGTCAGCCCGGTGCTGCAGGACCACGACCTGATCCGGCTGCTGGTCGAGTCGACGCTGGACCACCAGATCGCCATCGCCCGTCGCGGCCGGCTGAGCTCACCGGTCATCGAGGCCATCCTCAAGCAGGAAGAGCCGGCGGTGCTGACAGCACTGGCCGGCAACGACACCGCCGACATCTCGCGCTCCGCGATGGAGAAGCTGGTCGACCATTCGCGCAGGGTGGCCGCCATGCGCTCGCCGCTGGCCCGTCACCCCCGCCTGTCCTCGGACCTGGCCCAGCGCCTCTATCTGTGGGTCGGCCAGTCCCTGCGCACCGCCCTCGTCGGCCGGTTCCGCCTCGATCCCGCCGCTCTCGACGCCGAACTGGCCCTGGCCATTCGCGAGGCGCACGCCGCCGTCGACGGCCTGCCGCCCCTCCACGCGCGCCAGCAGGCCGAGCGCGAATCCATGGAGGCCAAGCTGGTCGAGAAGCTGGCCGAGGGAGGGCAGTTGAAGCCCAGCTACCTGCTCCGTGCGCTCCGCGAACGCCGCCTCAGCCTGTTCATCGCCGCCATCGCCCGACTCGGCGGCTTCGAGCCGGACCACATCCGCCGGGCGATCAACAGCGAGCACCCCGAGCTTCTCGCCCTCGCCTGCGCCGCCATCGGCGTCGACCGCGGAGCCTTCCCGACCATCCTGCAGGCGGTCCGCGACCTCAACAGCGGCCGCCCGGGCGGCGGTGAGGAAGGAATTCGACGCGCCGGCGGCGCTTTCGGACACTTCAAGGCCGATATCGCTGGCATGGCGTTCCGTCAGGCCGTCAAATCGGTCTGATGTTCAACGCAGAACCCTTTACCCGTCGCCTGACCTTCGCGGCCAGCGACCGCCCCGAGGCCCAGCAGGCCCGCGAGCGGCTGATCGAGCGCTATGGCGACGCCGGCGCCGGCGCCCAGGTCATTGTCGCCCTCGGTGGCGACGGCTTCATGCTGGAGACGCTTCACGCCACCCTCGGCGACCAGAAGCCGATCTACGGCATGAACCGCGGCTCGCTCGGCTTCCTGATGAACGAATACAGCGAGGACGGGCTGCTGGAACGGATCGCCGCCGCCGAGCGGGCCGTGATCCACCCGCTGGCCATGGTCGCGGTCGACAGCAAGCGACGCAATCATCGCGCGCTGGCCATCAATGAGGTCTCGCTGCTGCGCCAGACGCGCCAGACCGCCAAGCTGCGCATCTCGATCGACGGCAAGGTGCGGATGGCCGAACTGGTCTGCGACGGGGCCATGGTCGCCACCCCGGCCGGGTCAACGGCCTACAACCTCTCGGCCCACGGCCCGATCATCCCGATCGCCGCCAAGGTCCTGGCCCTGACGCCGATCAGCGCCTTCCGTCCGCGTCGCTGGCGCGGGGCGCTACTGTCGCACACCGCCCGGGTGACCTTCGAGGTGCTGGAGGCCGACAAGCGCCCGGTCAGCGCCGTGGCCGACAACGTCGAGGTGCGCGACGTCGTCGAGGTCCATGTCTCGGAGGATCGCTCGATCAGCCTGGCCATGATGTTCGACGCCGGCCGCAGCCTGGACGAGCGCGTCCTGACCGAACAGTTCAGTGGCTGAGCGGACCACACGCATCGCGTCAGGGCGTGGCGAATCCGCTGCAGACTGCGACCTCCAGTCGCGATCCGCGCCCTTTTCGCCTCATTCGTTGTTAACAACAGGACCTTTATCCTGTGGACGTAAACGCCACAGGAGGCGCGCGTGAGTGACAACTCTTCCGTTCAGGTGATCCAGACGCCGAACGTCCTGCGACTCAAGGTCGGCGGGCGGTTCGGCGGCATCGACGCCGCCGCGATCGCCAAGGCGGAAGCCGCGCTGAAGAGTCTTTCGGGCAACTTCACCCAGTGGCTGAACGAGGAGCTGGCCAAGCTCGAGGCGGCCCGCGCCCAGGTCCATACCGAGGGCCTGACGACCGCGACCGCCGAACTGCTCTACCTGCGCGCCCACGACCTGAAGGGGCTGGGCGCGACCTATGAGTTTCCGATCGTCACCCGCATCGCTGGCTCGCTGTGCAAGCTGATCGACGACGATGCGAAGCGCCTCACCGCGCCGATGCTGCTGATCGACGCCCACATCGACGCCATCAAGGCCGCCGTCCGCGCCGACATCCGCGACGACAGCCACCCGGTCGGCCGCAAGCTGGCCGAAGAGCTGGAAGAGCGGGTCCGGGCCTTCGCGGCCTGATCGCTCGCGTCAGCCCCTGATCGAACTCATCGGCTCTTCGATGGCGCCGTAGCCCGCGTCCGGCGGGATCACCAGCACCGCGCCACCCTCACGACGCTCGACCACCGGCAGCACCGGCACCAGGGTCCGCGCCGCGGCCTGGGCGATGGCGTCGCTGGCGCTCTGCGCCTCGGCCAGCAGCTTCAGGTTCATGCGGGTCGGGAAGATGATCGTCCGCTCCCCGGCCTGTTCGAGACGAAGCGCTTCGGACGGGGCGATCCACTCGGCCTCGACCGTTTCCCAGCCATCACAGACGGCCAGCTGCTCGCCGGTGGCCCGCACGACATAGAACCAGGTATCGAACCGCTTGGGCATCATGTCCGGCGTGATCCAGCGCGCGAAGGTCTCCAGCGCGCCGAGGTCCAGCTTGACCTCCAGCTCGCGGACGAGGTCGAGGAACGGGCGTTCGTCCCTTGCGACCGCATCGCGGGCGGCGGCGGCGCGGTCGTCGCCGCAGAAAGGATTTCCCTGATGATCCGCCGCGATGATGATCGCCGCTTCCTCATACGCCTCACGGATCGCCGCGATGCGCAGCGGTCGCTCGTCGGGATGGACGCCCTCCCAGCCGGTGACATGGTCGGCCCAGGCCGCGTCATGGTCCCCGGCGTGGGTCTTGCCGCCCGGGAACACCAGGGCGCCGGAGGCGAAGTCGACCTGATGGTGGCGCTTGACCATCAGGACCTCGAAGGTCGGGTCATCCCGGACAAGCAGGATGGTGGCGGCGGGGCGGATCTGGACGGCGTCGGAGGTCATGGCCGCAGGATCGGACTCAAACGCCTGTTCGGCAAGGCTCACGCTACGTCAGCGGTCGGCCGGCTCTGGCGGGAGATGCGGTCCATGCGTTCAAGCAGGTAGTCTACATCGTCGCGGGCGGCGGTCTGGGGCTGGGTCAGGAACCGCTGCAGCATCCGCTCCTGGAAGCGCTCCTTGTCGCGCAGCCCGCCGTCGAACTCCATCGAATGCCAGGTGTCGACGCCGGCCCGGAAGGCGGCGAACAGACGGGTCGGCAGGCCGGCCCGCTCGTAGATGGCGCGCAGCCCCAGCGGACCGGCGTCATGGATCATCAGCCAGGTGCGATGATGCGGCACCCCGGCCAGCTCGGCCAGGCCGCACTCGAAGAAGGTCATGTGCCCGCTGGCCAGCACGCGCAGCAGCAGCGACGGCGTCAGCCGCCCCGCCTTGTTCAGGTGCCCGGCGAAGGCCTTGGGGTCGGCGGCGCGCCCGGCCTGATCGACCAGGTCGATGGTGGCCCGCTCCTTCGTCCCCACCGCGATCTGCAGCGCGACTTCCGGGGACAGGGCGTGGTGATTGAGCAGGTGTTCGCGCACCTGATCGCCGACCAGATCGATCAGCCGTTCCGTAACAGACAGCGGCAGCACGTTGCGATAGGCGACCGCGGCCAGAACCCGCTCGGAGGTCTCGAACCGTGCGATGGCCTTCTGCAGGCTGCGCTCGGAAAGCGCGGCGTTGTCGTTGGCGCAGACGGCCTCGACGGCGCTCTCGCTGCCGAGCTCGACAAGCGCCGTCGTGACCTTCTCCGACAGCTGCGGACGTTTGGCGATCGCCACCTGCCGCACGGGTCCGCCCAGACGGACGATCTCGGCGAGGTCATCATCGGTGAACACCGGCGAGAAGTTGAGCACCGGCAGGGAAATGGACTCGACGTCCCGCGCCAGGCGCAGGGCGACGTCGTGGGGCAGGACATCGGAGTGCTTCAGGGTCACCGCCAGGGCGCGGCGCACCAGCTCGGCGGCGTCGGCGGCCATCACCCGAAGGATTTCCTGGGCCTGGATCCGTTCAGCCTCGTCGAGCGAACCCTTGTCGATGACACGGCAGAGCTTGTGCGCGGCGACCGCGCGCTCGTCCGCCGTCGCACCCTTCAGCAGGGTCCGAAGATCAACGTCCGTCAGTGCGGCCCGCGTAACGCTCATGCCGAAACAGCCCCTTGGTCAGCGACGCAGTATCCATCATGAGTCGTTAGGCTTAACGAAGACTGAGCATCGGTTAACGCTCTCGCGTAACCGCATGCAAACCCGGGCGCCCTACCCTTCGCGCGCCAACGAAGGGTTCCAGACAGTGTTCGCATTCCTCGCGCCCGCCGCGCAGTCGAGCCGCGGCGGCGGGTCCGTCACACTCCAGTCGCTGGAGGCCCAGCGGGGCTTGCTGCCCTATGCCCTGGCCTTCTTCGCGGTCAGCCTGCCGATCTATGTCTGGGCGGGCTCGTTCGCGACCAACAGCGTCTGGATGACGGCAACCTTCGCCGTGTTCGCGATCAACTGGGGCGCCTTCTACTTCGCGCTCGACTGGCTGCGGAGCGAGGCGTCCGCCGATGTGGCGCGACGCCTGCGCGTTCAGGTGTTGTGCGGTCTGCTGTGGTCGGCGACCTGCGCCCAGATCGCGGCCTTCGCCGACGGGGCGGGACCGGTGCGCGAGGCCCTGCTGATGATCGCGGTCGCCGGCGCCGTAGCCTGCTTCTTCTTCACCGCGCCTGTCCTGCCCGCACTGCTGATCGTCGGCCCGGCGGCGGCGGCCGGGCCGCTGATCGCGCTCTTCCGCCATTCCGAAAGCCGGCCGGAAGCCGCGCTCGCCTGGGGCGCCGTGGCGCTGACCATGGCCCTGTGCCTGATCCTCAACCGCCTGTTGCGCGGCCAGTTCGCGATGGCCGCCGAGCGGGAGGCGATGATCGCCGACCGGGCCGCCTCGCTGGAGCGGGCCGAGAAGCTGGCGCGATCCAAGTCCGACATCGTCTCGACCCTGAGCCACGAGATCCGCAACGGCCTGACGGGCGTCACCCACGTGCTGGCCGCCGCCGTCGGCCAGGGCGGCCGCGCCGCGCCGTCTCGCGAGCAGCTGTCGGCGGCCCTGGACGCGGCCAACGACCTGGTCTCGGTGCTCAACGCCACGCTCGACTCCGAAACCGCCGAGGCCGGCCGCCTCAGCCTGGAGCGGGAGCCGTTCGACCCGGTCCGCCTGACCCGCGACCTGGTTCTGCTGAACCGGCCGCATGCGGCGGTGAAGGGCGTGGAGCTGGTCTTCCATGTCGATCCCGCCCTCGAGCGATCGCACCGCGGCGCCGTCGTCGCGGACGTCAGCCGGGCGCGGCAGGTTCTCTCGAACCTGATCGGGAACGCCGTGAAGTACACGCTGCGGGGGCGGATCGAGGCGCGCATCGAGCTCCGGGACGGCGACCGGATCGCCATCGCGGTGGCCGACACCGGTCCGGGACTGTCGGTCGATGAGCTGGAACAGGCCTTCGAGCCCTTCCGCCGAATCGAGCGGACCGGGGCGGGCATCCCGGGCGCGGGTCTCGGCCTGTCCCTCGCCCGCCGTCTGGCGACCCTGATGGACGGCGCGCTGATCGCCCAGAGCGCCCTGGGCGTGGGGACCTGCTTCACCCTCGAACTGCCCTGGACCCCGGACGCCGAGGTCGAGACCGGTGACACGACGGACGCGGCCGTTGTCGCCCCGGGCAGCGCCGCCGCCCGCCCGCTGCGGGTGCTGGTGGCCGAGGATGACGCCCTGAACGCAGCCATGCTGCGCGCCATCCTCGAGCAGCTGGGCCACCAGGTGGTGCATGCCCACAACGGCAAGCGGGCGCTGGAACTGGCGCGTCTCGCGGACTTCGACCTGCTCATGCTCGACGGCCGGATGCCGCATATGGATGGCCCCCAGACCACGGCCGCCGTTCGGGCGCTGGACGGCCCGGTCGCAGGGGCGCCGATCATTGCGGTGATCGGCGGGGATGCCGACGAGGCGCGCGAGTGCCTCGACGCCGGGGCCGATACCGTCCTGCGCAAGCCCGTCACCGTGGCCGGGGTCGCGCGCGCCGTGGCCGACGCCGCCGCCCGGGTCCGTCCAGACGCCAACGGCGCCCGTTCCGCCGCGTAAGGCCCTTTCGCCCTCCCGGCCGCCCCGCCATGATGCCCGCCACAGGAAGAAGCGGGAGGGATCGGGCGTGCTGCAGGGCCTGAAAGTCGTCGAACTGGCCACCTACATCGCCGCGCCGGGCGCGGGCGGGATCATGGCCGACTGGGGTGCGGACGTGGTCAAGATCGAGCCGCCGCGCGGCGACCCGATGCGCAGGTTCTTCGACGGCATCACGGTAGGCGAGCACGGCAATCCGGTGTTCGAACTGGACAACCGCGGCAAGCGGGGCGTGGTTTTCGATGTCGCAAAGCCGGAAGGCCGCGAGGCGGCGCTCAAGCTCATCGCGGGCGCCGACGTCTTCCTGACCAATGTCCGCCCCGGCGCCCTGAAGCGGGCCGGGCTGGACTGGGAAACCCTGCACGCGGCCAATCCGCGTCTCGTCTACTGCAGTCTGACCGGTTACGGCCTGCAGGGGCCGGACGCCGACCGGGCCGGCATGGACGTGGCCGCGTTCTGGTCGCGGGCGGGGGTCGGCGCCCTGACCGCGCCCAAGGGGGTGGAGCCCTTCCCGATCCGCACCGCCATGGGTGATCACATCACCTCCCTGGCGACCGTCTCGGCCATCCTGGCGGCGGTCTATGAGCGCAACAGCACCGGCGTGGGGCGTCTGGTCGAGACCTCGCTGCTGCGCACGGGCGTCTATTCGATCGGCTCGGACATGGCGATCCAGCTGCGCTTCGGAAAGCTGGCCTCGACCCGCCCGCGCCATCAGGCCGTCCAGCCGCTGGCCAACTTCTTCAAGACCGCCGACGACCGCTGGATCTGCCTGCTGGTCCGCACCGGCGACACCGACTGGCCGCAGATCGCCGCCGCCGTGGGTCATCCCGAGATGGTCGAGGACCCGCGCTTCGCGACCGGCCGGGCCCGCCGTCAAAACACCGAAGCGCTGGTGGCGATCATGGACGAGGCCTTCGCTGCCATGAGCTACGACGAGGCGGCGGCGAGGCTCGACGCCGAGGACGTCACCTGGGCGCCCTACCAGCTGCCCCGCGACCTCGTGTCGGATCCGCAGGCGGAGGCGGCCGGCTGTTTCGTGGAGACCCCGGACGGCGCCGGCGGAAGCCGCCGAGCGCCCGCCTCGCCGGCCCGCTTCGAGGGCTACGACGACACGCCGCGAGGGCCTGCCCCCGACCTCGGGCAGCATACGGCGCAGGTGTTGTCGGAACTGGGCTATGACGAGGCGGCCATTGCGGCCCTTGCGGCGGCCGGAGCGGTCCGCTGATCCTGCAGGCCTAGCGACTGTCCTTGCGGGCGTCGGACAGGACGCGCAGCATCTCGGACGTCAGCAGGGATGAGCCGAGCCCGCGCGTGCCGCCCGAGCCGGAGCCCGCGCCTGAGTCGAGTCCCTGCGGCCCGCGCAGGATGAACTCGACCAGCGCGTCCTGCTGCTGGCGGGCGGTCTGGTCGGCGCGGCGAGCCGAGGCGTACTCCACAAAACCGAGGTCCGGGGCCGGCGGGCGCGGCGTTACGGCCCCCCCGCCGCCAGTGGTGCGGGTCAGGTTGTTGTAGACCTCGGCGACAGTGAGGCTGCGGCCGTCGCGGTAGAAGATCGAACGGTTGGCCGAGGCGGCCTCGGGGAAGAAGGCGGCGGCGGACGCGCCCGGATTGGTCTGCACCGCCTGGATCAGGCGCGCGGCGCCCTGCGGTCCCAGAAAGTGCGCGGCATAGAGCTCGCCGGCGGTCGGCTGGCGGCCGATGCGGCCGGACAGATAGGCCGCATTGTCGGACGTCATCTCGCCGACCATGAGGGAGGCGGCGTGCGGATCGAACCGCAGGTTCATCACCGCCTCGCGCGCCTCGGCGCCGTTGACGCGGTAGCGGCCGTCGCCGCCCTGGACGATCAGGTCGGAGTACCGGGCGTAGCCGTACTTCGCCCCGTGCTTCTTCAGGGTGGCCAGCCAGGTCTGCTCGACGAACTGGAACAGTCCCGCCGCCGAGGAGGTTTGGGCCTTGGCGCGGGGGTTGTAGCCGCTCTCCCGGTTGGCGGTGCGCATCAGGAACGAGAAATCAACGCCCGTCGCCTGGGACGCGCGCTGGATGGCCGCTTCGACGACCCCACGGATTCCTTCAACCGCCATGCCTGTAGGTCGCCGGTTATGGTTAAGGCGGGATTAACCCTGCTCGACCACGAAACGAACGTTCGTTGTAATTGCTTCGCAACTACAGAATGTCCGTTGCCGGTTGGCCGGTTCGGGAGGAGGCTCGCGACAGTCATAACAAGACCCAAGGGAGGGTCGCCATGGTTGCTCACGTCGCCTCGTCACCATTCGATGGAGGGCGTCGTCGTCGACCGCTCTCCCCGGCCACAGCCCTCGCGCTGGGACTGTCGGTCGCCGTCCACGTCGCCATCGGCGGCTACCTTGCCTACAAGCAGTTCAGCCCGATCCTCGAACTGCCGCAGGTCGATCCCGCCATCGAGGGCGAGATCTGGACCCCGCCGCCGCCGCCCGAGCCCGCGGACGTCAAACCCGAGGCCGTGCGCACAAAGAGCGCCCAGCCCGATCTGCACGCGCCGACCCGGACCCATGCGATCACGGTCGACCCGCTGGTCGCGACGACGTCCGAGCCGGACACGAGCGGCCCTGTCGGACCGGTGACGACGCTGATCGATCCCGGACCGATCACCACCACGGGCATCGAGATTCCGACCATCCCGATCGTCACCCGCCCTGACTGGATCAGGATGCCCGGCGCCCGGGAGTTCGAACGCTACTTCCCCGAGCGCGCCGCGCGCATGGGTGTCAGCGGATCGGCGACCCTGGCCTGCCTCGTCGCCGCCAACGGCACGGTGGGCAGTTGCCAGGTGGTCAAGGAGGAGCCGGGCGACATGGGCTTCGGCAAGGCGGCGCTCAAGCTGGCGCCCTTCTTCCGCATGAAGCCCCAGCTGGTCGACGGCAAGCCCGTGGACGGCGCGGTGGTGAAGATCCCCATCCGCTTCGAGGCGGCCGACAGCCGCGGCTAGGCCGTGCGGGGGACATGCCGCTTCGGTGCGTGTCCCCCTCCGGTTCAGTAGCTCTTCGGCAGGCCGAGGACCTTCTCGCCGATGAAGTTGAGGATCATCTCGCGGCTGACCGGCGCGATGCGGGCGATCATGGCCTCGCGCAGGTAGCGCTCGACATCGTACTCCTTGGCGTAGCCCATGCCGCCATGGGCGAGGACGGCCGACTCGCAGGCGCGAAAGCCTGCCTCGCCGCCCAGGTACTTGGCGGCGTTGGCCTCGGCCCCGCATTCCCGTCCGGCGTCGAACAGGGCGGCGGCCTTGAAGCCCAGCAGGTTGGCGGCCTCGAGCTCGGCCCAGGCCCTGGCCAGCGGGTGCTGCACGCCCTGGTTCTGGCCGATGGGTCGCCCGAACACGACCCGCTCATTGGCATAGGCCGCCGCCTTGCGCAGCGCCGCGCGACCAAGACCCACCGCCTCGACGCCGAAGAGCGCCCGCTCCGGGTTCAGACCGGCCAGCAGGTACTGGAAGCCCCTGCCCTCCTCGCCGACCAGATCCTCCGCCGGGACCTGAAGGTCCTCGATGAAGAGCATGTTACATTCGACGGCCTTGCGGCCCATCTTCGGGATCGGCCGGGCGTCGATCCGGGCGCGGTCGAAGTCGGTGTAGAACAGGCTGAGGCCCTGCATGGGCTTGGCCACCTGATCCCTCGGCGTCGTGCGCGCGATGATCAGGATCTTGTTGGCCCGCTGGGCCATGGTCGTCCAGATCTTGCGGCCGGTGATCCGGTAGCCGTTGCCGTGCTTCTCGGCCCGGGTCTCGAGGCTGGAGGTGTCGAGGCCCGAGTTCGGCTCGGTGACCGCGAAACAGGCCTTGTCCTCGCCGGTGATGATCCGCGGCAGGTGCCGGCGCCGCTGCTCGTCGGTGCCGAACTTCACCACCGGCATCAGGCCGAAGATGTTCAGGTGAATGGCGCTGGCGCCGGAGAAGCCGGCCCCGGACTCGGCCACCACCTGCATGACGTGGCAGGCTTCGGTCAGGCCCAGGCCCGCGCCGCCGTAGGCTTCCGGCATCGCCACGCCCAGCCAGCCGCCGGCCGCCATGGCGGCGGCGAAGGCCTCCGGGAAGTCGCCGGTTTCGTCGGTCTTGCGCCAGTACTCGTCGTCGAAGTCGGCGCAGATGCGGCCCACGGCCTCGCGGATGGCTTCCTGTTCCTCGGTCGGCCAGAAGCTGGACATGCGCGCTCTTCCTATCGCTTGTCGAACCGTCGCGGGTCGAGCCGCGCGGCGAAGGGTCCCGGATCGTCGCCCGCGACATAGGCCGCGATGGTGTGCGCGACAAGCGGCGCGAGCAGCCAGCCGTTGCGTCGCGCGCCGACGGCCAGCAGCACATCCGGCGCAAGGCTCGGGCCCACCATCGGCAGGCCGTCGGGCGTCGCGGCCCGGACGCCGGTCTCGGCGCGCGCGTCCAGGTCCGCCAGTTCGGGCAGCAAGGCCTCGGCGGCCCGCCGCAGGCCGGCCACCCGGGCGGGCTCGACCGTCCGGTCATCGACGCCCCGCTCCATGGTCGCCCCGACCAACGCCCCGGCCGGGTCAGGACAGATGTAGACGCCGTCGCCGCGGATCACCGGCCCGATGTCCGGCCCGCCCGACAGGCGCAGGATGTGACCCTTGATCGGCGCAAGCAGGGCCAGTTCGGGGGCGAGGCCATGCCGCTCCGCTCCCGTCGCCAGGACGAGAACCGCGCCGTCGGCGGGCCCCTCGGCGAGCCCCTGCCCGAAACGGACGCCGGCCGCGCCGGCCGTCGAGCGCAGGGCAGCCAGCGCTGCGCGGGGCGAGAGTCGCCAGTCTTCCCGGGTGTAGACCCGGTCGCCATAGACCCCGGCCGCGACCCCCAGCGCCTTCAGCCGCGCCGCCACGGCGCCGATATGATCGCCGAAGTAGGCGGCGCCGGAACGGTCGAGCGCGATCCCCGCCCGGTCAGCCAGATCCGGCCACAGGTCCCGCGCCGCCAGCAGCAGGTCGAAATGATCGGCGGAGGCCGCATCCAGCGCCGTCTCGAAGGCCGGCGCCAGCATACCGGCCGCGACGCCTGATGCGTTGTCGTCCGGCGCCGCCGGATCCCACACGACGACCTCTGCGCCGCCCCGCGCCAGCTCCAGCGCGATGCAGAGGCCCAGCGCTCCCGCGCCCGCAACCGTCACCCTCGCGCCCGTCAGTTTCGCCATGCCCCGCAATCGGCGACAGGGGTGGGGGCGTCAAGGGGTAGATGACCGCCCCCTTCCCCCTGGAGGGGGGAAGGAAACGCGCTAAGGCCGCCAGACCACCCCCACCCGGACGGTCCGCGGCTGGTCGTAGCTTTCGATACCGTCGAAGGTCTGGGCGGTCTCGACGGCGGCGTCGGTGATGTTGTCGCCGGCGACGTAGAGGTCGACGGTCGGGGTCACCCGCCAGTCGAGACGCAGATCGGCCGAGGTCGCCGCCGACAGGACGCGGCTGTTGAGATCGTCGTCGAAGCGGTCGCCCTC
Source organism: Caulobacteraceae bacterium (assembly GCA_027487945.1). Classification (GTDB taxonomy): domain Bacteria; phylum Pseudomonadota; class Alphaproteobacteria; order Caulobacterales; family Caulobacteraceae; genus Caulobacter. The sequence continues at coordinate 50,593 of JAIYCQ010000031.1, read as the reverse complement.
GTGCCGCACGGCCAGTCGCAGGGTCAGCGGCGCGACAGGCGTCCAGACGGCCTCGGCGCTGATCGCCAGCTCCGGCGTCTGGGCCGGGCGCAGGCCGGTCAGCTGCGGCGCCGCCGAGCCGCCGTCGACCTCGGCCCGGGTCCAGGCACCCGACAGAGTCAGCCGCAGCTGGTCGCTCACCGCCCAGCCAAGGTCCGCCTCCAGCCCCCAGGCGTCGACGTCGCCCGCGTTCTGGCGCTGGCGCAGCACGCCGCCGGCCGGGACAAAGCCGGCGACCGGAAAGACGCCGGGGCCGACCCCGATGGTGACGTTGGTCACAGCGCCCTCCAGCCGGTTGGCGAACAGGGTGGCCGACCAGTCGACCGCGCCCTCCCCGCCGACACCAAATTCGAGGCCGTAGAGCACTTCAGGTTCGAGACCGGCGTTGGCCTCGGTGATGTCGTTGCCGACCCGGAACGGCCGGTGCAACTCGTTCAGGGTCGGCGGCCGGAAGCCGGTATAGGCGGCGGCGCGCAGGAAGCCCTCGCCGAGGTCGCGGCGGACGGCGGCCCGGGCGGTCGGCTGCAGGCCGTCGGCGTCGTCTGGGCGCAGGTCCAGGGTCGTCGCAGAGGTCGCCAGGTCGCGCTCGCCCCGCTCGCCGTCGAAGCTGGCCCAGCGGTCGAGCCGCAGACCGCCGGTCAGCAGCCAGTCGCCGCTGACCCGCCAGGCTTCGCCGTAGATCCCGGCGACATACTGGGAGCCGCCGGCCACCCGACCGCGCGTGAACGCCCCGGCCATGTAGCGGAAGCGTTCGCGGGTCTCGCCGTCGGCGTAGCGGACGTCGGCGCCCAGCTCCCATCCGCCGTCGCCCGTATTGTGCCGGAGGGCGGCGTTGACGCCCAGGCCAATGGCCGGCGTGCCGAACTGCACGCTGGCCGGGGTGGTGAAGGCGCGGCCGGCCCCAACGGCGACGGAGCTGTTCTCGAAGTCGCTCGCCTTCGCCCAGGCCTGCAGTCGCCATTCGTTGCCGATGCCGGGCGAGGCGCCGGTCAGGGTGGCGGAGGTCGAAAGGCCCGAGGCCCGGGAACTGGCGCCGACGAGGCCGCTCTCCCGCGCCTCTCGGTAGCCCGCCAGCCGCAGCGACAGGTCCCCGCCGGTCCATTCCGGCGACCAGCGGAGCGCCAGGGATGAGGCCTCGAAGGCCAGCGGCGCATCGGCGGCGCCACGCCCGGCGCCGACCGGGATCCAGCCGTCGGTGGACTGCGCGGCGCCAAACACCGCCACGTCGCGCAGGGCGACGGCGAACTGGCCTCCACGAAGGCCGGCCTCACCCGCGAACGCCTCATACTGGCCGCCCTCCGGCAGGCGCGAGCGCTCCAGCAGTTGCACGGTTCCGGTGAGCGCTCCCGCGCCATAGGGGCCAGCCCCGGCCCCACGGACGACCAGTGCGCCCTCGATCGACGCCGGGGGCAAGGCGGACCAGATCACCCACCCGCCGAAGGGATCGCCCTGCGGCACGCCGTCCAGGGTCACCAGCGCCCGGCCCGCGCCGGAGCCGGCCACGGCCCGGACGGTCATGCCCTGGGTGGTGGGATTGGAGGCGACGCTCGACGTCCGCCGGAAGAGCTGCACGCCGGGGACCAGAGTCAGGGCCTCGTCCACCCGGGCGGCCGCCGCCATCGCGGCCGGGTCAATGGCGACGACGCTGAACGCAGCGTCAATGGGCGAGGCCGCGAGCCGGGCGGCCGTCACAGTGACAGCCGCCACCTCGTCCGGTGGAGTGCAGACGATCCGGCCACCGGCCACGAATGCCGGCCGATCGCTGCACGGCACATTGGCGAGGATCGTCTCCTCGGCAGCCGGAGCGGGCGCGGGCGGCAGTTCAGCGAAGAAGAGGACCATACGCCTCCTCTACTTCGCCGGCTTCGCCGCCGCCATCCTCGCCTTCTGCGTGGTGGCCAGGGAAAGAACGTACTGGCGCACCTCCTCGGCCTGGGCCGGGGTCATGTACCTCGCGAAGGAGACCATGCCGTTGTCGACCCGGTCTCCGTCGATGACCACGCCCTTCCAGACCGCGGCATCCGTCGTCACCGGCGAGAACCGCAGGTCGGGGATCGAGAAGTCCGACACCGCGCTCGCGCCGTGACAGACCGAGCAGTAGTTGGCGAAGGTGAGGTTGCCGGCCGCGATCTGCTGCGGGGTGGCCGTGACGGGCGGCAGGTCCGGGAACTCGCGGGTCGAGACCGGCCGCGGGGGGAGAGTCTTCTTCCCGCCCAGCTTGAAGACCAGCAGGCGGCGCGGGCCTTCCGAGCGCGGATCGACACCGGCCCCGGCGGTCAGGGCGAAGCCGCCGCCCCAGCCGGCCATCAGGGCGACATACTGCTCGCCGTCGATCTCGTAGGTCATCGAGGGGGCGACCACGCCGGTCTGGGTGTCGAAGGACCAGAGCTTGCCGCCGGTGGCGGCGTCATAGGCCGCGAACTCGCCGGTGGCCGAGCCCTGGAAGACCAGGCCGCCGGCCGTGGTGAGGACGCCGCCGTTCCAGGGCCCGCCATGGGGCACCGACCACTTCTCGGTCTGGGTGACCGGATCCCAGGCGATCAATCGACCCTTCAGGCTGGAGCGGATCGCCTTGAGCGCCGCCTCGTCATCCGGAAGGCCGGCGATCAGCACATCGACGCCGACGTTCCAGACCCCGGGCTGGTAGCGGAAGTTGGCGTTGGCCCCGCCCGGCTGCATGTAGGGGAACGGGATCTCCTGGGCCGGGATGTAGACGAGGCCGGTGCCGGGGTTGAAGGCCATGGGCTGCCAGTTGTGGCCGCCCAGCGGGCCCGGCATGCCGAGGTTCATGCCCTTGCCGTAGCGGGCGTTGGGCGTCTCGATCGGCCGCCCCGTGGTCATGTCGACGCCGGTCGCCCAGGTCTGGGGCACATAGTTCTTCGCCGAGATCAGCTTCCCGGTCGCCCGGTCGAGCACATAGAAGAAGCCGTTCTTGGGCGCCTGCATCAGGGCCTTGACCGGCTTACCGCCGAGGGTCAGGTCCGCGAGGATGATGTGCTGGGTGGCGGTGTAGTCCCAGCTTTCGCCCGGGGTGGTCTGGTAGTGCCAGACGTACTGGCCGGTGTCCGGCTTGAGGGCCACGATCGAGGACAGGAACAGGTTGTCGCCGCCGCCGGGCGAGCGGATGTCGCGGTTCCAGGGCGAGCCGTTGCCGACGCCGATGTAGAGCAGGTCCAGATCCGGGTCATAGGCCATCGAGTCCCAGACCGTGCCGCCGGCGCCGGTCTTCCAGAACTCTCCGTTCCAGGTCGGGCGGGCGATCTTCATGGCCTCGTCCGAGGCCGCGCCGTCCGTGGGGTCCTTGCCGGGCACGGTGTAGAAGCGCCAGGCCATCTTGCCGGTCTTCGCATCATAGGCCGAGAGATAGCCGCGCACGCCCAGCTCTGCGCCGCCGTTGCCGATCAGGACCTTGCCCTTCACGATCCGGGGCGCGCCGGTGATGGTGTAGGGCTTGCTCTGGTCGACGGTGACGACCTCCCAGACCTTCTTGCCAGTCTTCGCATCCAGCGAGATCAGCCGTCCGTCCAGGGCCCCGAAGTAGACGCGGCCCTGCCACAGGGCGACGCCGCGGTTGACGCTGTCGCAGCAGGCCTTGACGCCCGTCTTGCGGGGGACCTGCGGGTCATGTTCCCAGAGCAGCTCGCCGGTCTTCGCATCGAAGGCCCTGACGATCGACCAGGACGAGGTGGTGTACATCACCCCGTCAGCAACCAGCGGCGTCGCCTCGATGCCGCGGTTTTCCGGCAGGTCATAGCTCCAGGCCAGGCCCAGGTCCTTGACCGTCGTCTTGCTGATCTGCGTGAGGGGGCTGAAGCGCTGCTCGCCGTAGGTGCGGCCGTGGGTGAGCCATTCGCCCGGCGCCTGATCGGCTGCGGCGATCCGCTTGCCGTCAACGTCAGCCGTGCCGCTGCCGCAGCCGGCAAGCAGGGTCGCGACCGCTAGTGCGGCCGTCAGGGCGATGCGCCTCATCCGTCGTCTCCTCATTGCCCCGCGTCTTGCGCGCAGAGTCGCAATGAGTATGCGAACGCTCCGTGGGGTCATGCAAGGCGTTGACGCAACCAGGCGAGCATTGGCCGCTCGAGCCACAGGTAGGTCGCCAGTCCCCCGGCCGTCCCGACGATCATCGCCAGGGGCACGAAGACCGGCGGATTCCAGGCGCCGATGGTCATGGCCAGGGCGCCGATCGTCAGGGTGTGGGTCAGGTAGAGGGAGTAGGAGGCGTCGCCCAGCAGCCCCAGCCACGGCCAGTCCGGCCATCCTCCATCCGCCTCGATAGTGACCGCGCCCGCAACGACCAGCGCCGCCGGCGCGCCCCAGATCATCGGCCGCCAGAGATCGGGATCGATCGCCGACAGCCAGAGCAGCAGGAACAGGGCGAGGCCCAGCCCCAGCAGCAGCCAGCCGATGGCGCGCTCGGGCAGCAGCCCCTCCTGCGCCAGGCGCGCCAGCCACACCCCGGCCAGGAACTGCAGGAACATCGGATTCAGCAGCATCACATAGCCTGGCGGCCAGGCGAAACCGGCCAGCGACAACACCGCCAGCGCCATGGTCAGGGCGGCGATCCGGCGGCGGACCGGCAGGATCAGGGTGCTTGCGAAGACCAGATAGAAGACCGCCTCGTAGTTCAGGGTCCAGCCGGGGGCGAGCACCGGGAAGGGCTGGCCGTCCGGGTTCATGTGCTGGATGAAGGCCAGAGACAGCAGCACATGGTCCGGCCGGGCGTCGACCTCGGGGAAACGCTGGGGGAAGGCGACCGCCCCCGCCACCAGACCCAGGGTGACGACCCAGTAGAGGGGCGCCACCCGGATCACGCGGCGCCGGAGGAAGGCGAGCGGCGCCGCGTCCCGGCCGGCGGTCACCGTCCACATGACAAAGCCGCTGATCACGAAGAACAGGTCGACCCCGGCCGCGCCGATGCTGAAGTCGATCTGCGACCACTGGCAGGCATGAAACAGGGCGACCGAGAGGGCGGCCATGGCCCGCAGGTGCTGGATCGAGACCCATGGCCGATCCGCGTCCATGATCAGCCGCACCCGCCGGGCATGGCCGCCACCCAGCGCCGCAACAGCGCGACGGCCTCGTCCTGGGCCAGGGCCCGGCCCAGTTCCGGCATCATCGCCCCGGGATCGAGGGAGGCCGTGCGATAGACCAGGATCGACTCCTCGGGCCTGCCCGGATGGATCCCGTAGCGGAATCCGCCGGTCCCCTGCCCTGCGGCGATCGGCGGCTTGCAAAGGCCCAGCTGCGGCCCGCCCGCCTCGCGCGTCAGATAGAGGCCCGAGGTGTCGGCCGGACCGGTCGGGCTGTGGCAGTGGGCGCAGTTGATATCGAGCCAGGCGCGGGCGCGGGCGTCCACGGGCAGGGCCTCGTCCAGCCAGTCGGCCGCCGGAGCCGGGCGCTGCTCCGGCAGGCCGCGCAGATAGCCGATGGCCTCCAGCCGGGCCAGCTGGTTGAAGCCCGCCCCGGCCACCGTGACGTCGCGGTCCAGGTGGCGGGCCTGCAGTCCGATCGGCTGCAGCGCCTTGGTCGCGTGGTTTGTCCCGTGGCAGCCGACGCACTGGTTCACGTTCGGAACCTGGTAGGTGAAGCGGTCGCGGCGCCCGCCCCGGGCCAGGGTGAGCGGGACCGGCTGGCCGGTGCGCTTCAGGGTCGCGGTCCTCTGATCATCAGACCAGACGTAGGGCAGCGCGACCCAGCCGTCGGCCCGGCGTACGAGCAGGCGGGTCTCGATCAGCCGCACCTTCTCGAGGTCCAGCCCTTCGCCGGTCTCCGCCAGGCCCAGGCTATCGCCCGGCGCGACCGGGCCGTCGGCGCCCCTGACGTAGAAGAAGGTCTTGGTGATCACTGTCCCGACCGGGAAGTCGAATGGTCCGCTGTCGGACCAGGTCGCGCCCTGCCCCTCCGGCATCCAGACGGTGCGCAGCTTGCCGGCGTAGTCGGTGAACAACGGGGTGTTCAGCTCGTAGGGTTGCGCGCCGCCGGCCAGCACCAGCCGGCCGTCGCGCACGCCCAGCATGCCCCAGTCCGCGAGGTCTTCCGGCAGACCCTCGGCGATGAAGCGCGGCTCCAGCGCGCGCGGCGAACAGGCCGCGAGCGCCAGGGCCAGCAGAGCGACGGCGAGGCGGATCACGACTTGCCGGGCGCCGGGATCTTCGACTCCGCCGGGATCGGTCCCGCGAAGTCGACGTCGGCGGCCGGCAGGCGCGGCAGGGCGCAGCGCAGCTCGACCACCTTCGGGGCCTTCGCCTTGTTCGGCATGTCGGCGTTCAGGACCTGGGCCGCGCCGTTGTCGACGCAGACCGCAAGGGCCGGATCCGGCTTGCCGTCGACGAACTTGGCCCTGTCGACATAGCCGTCCCACAGGACGTCCGGCAGGGCGCCGCTCAGCCCGAACAGCGCCACGCGCAGCGCCTGCAGCTCCACCCCGTCCGGCTTGCCGCCGCCCGGCGAGAAGCGGTTGTCGTGGATGAAGATACTCTCGGGGAAGGGGTCGAAGGTGGCCGACGTCCCCTCGCCCGCCTTGTATCCGGCGGAAAAGAAGCTGGAGACGATGACGTTGGCGGTGTTGTTGCCGCCGATCTCGTTGTCGAAGATCTCGACCTTGTCGTTGGAATTGATGATCACCCCGGTGCCGGCGGGCACCGAAGCGACCGCCGTGCCCTTGCGGCCGAAGTTGGCGGTGTTGTTGCCCACGGCCCGGTTGCGGAAGATACGCGTGCCGAAGCCCGCGACCTTCAGGTTGGGCATGTTGAACACCAGGATGCCGCCGGTGTTGTTGGTCGCCAGGTTGTCATAGACATCAGCGTTCTGGGTGTTCTCGATCTCAATCCCGGCGACATTGAACTCCGCGCGGTTGCGGCGGACCACGACATTCTGAGACTGCCCGACATAGATGCCGGCGTCGGAGGCGCCGATGGCGACGCTGTCCTCGATCAGCAGGTTTTTCACCTGCACCGGATACAGACCATAGGCGCCGTTGCTGGTCTTCGGCCCGCCGGTCCATTCGGCCCGGACGCGGCGGATGATGACATTCTCGGCCTCGTTGACCTTGAGCGCGTCGCCCTTGGCGTCCTCGAGAGCCAGATCCTCGATCGTGAAGTTGGAGGCGTTGACCAGCAGCCCTTCCGCGCCCGCCGTCTGCCCCTTGAAGGTCAGGATGGTCTTGTCCATCCCGGCGCCCCGGATGGTGACCCCGTCCACGTCCAGGCTCAGCCCGCGATCAATCGCATAGACGCCGGCCGGGACGCTGATCACGTCGCCCGGCTTGGCGTCGATCAGCTGCTGGATCAGGGTTTCCTGATAGGTGGTATCCGGCCTGGCCGCCGTGCCGCCTCCGCCACAGGCGCCCAGCACGAGCGCGGTCGCCGCTGTCAGACCGCTGAAGATGCGGCGCATGCCCTGCCCCATGGGCGTCCTCCCGTTCCCTCGCCGGGACTCTGTCGGTTCCGGTCGGGCGTGACGGTGGCATGCGGCGAGGGCGGCCGCAACGGCAGGGGACAGTTTAAGGCGCCCCTTCAGGGAACGCCCCAAACCGTCCCCGATCTCACGATCTCACGCCGTACTGCTTGCCCAGATCCGCGCAACAGGCGTGGAACTCCTCGACGGTGTCGCGAATGATGTCGGCCACAGGGCGGACGCTGTCGATACGGCCGGCGACCTGGCCAGACAGGGCGATCGAGGCCTCCATGTCACCGCCGAAGTAGAGGTCCAGCGCCCGGGCCATCTCGGGCATCGCGCCGGCTTCCGGCGGGTTGATCTCCATCTCGGTGGTCTTGTTGGTGCGCAGCGCCCGCAGCGCCGGGCCGGGGCCGAAGCGGTTGAGGAACACCGTGTCGGTCTCGGCGGCGTTCACGATGGCGTCCTTCCAGTTCTGGTGCACCGGCGACTCGGCGGCGCTGACCATCCGCGTGCCCATCTGGATACCTTCGGCGCCCAGCGCGAAGGCGGCGGCCATGGTGCGGCCGTCGAGCATGCCGCCGGCGGCGATGATCGGCAGGTTGGTCTTGCTGGCGATCAGCGGCAGCAGCACCATCAGGGCCACGTCGCGCGGGTTCTTGAAGCCGCCGCCCTCGCCGCCCTCGACGACCAGGCCGTCCACGCCCGCGTCGATGGCCTTCAGCGCCGCCGACAGCGACGGCACGACGTGGAACACCGTCAGGCCGGCGCCCTTCAGCGCCTCGCAGTACTTGCGCGGATCGCCGGCCGAGGTGGTCACGAACTTGACGCCCTGGTCGATCACAAACTGGACGATGTCAGGGTCGCGCACGAAGGCCTGGGCGATGTTGACGCCGAAGGGCTTGTCGGTGAGGTCGCGCATCTTGATGACCTCGGCGCGGACCTCGTCGAGCCGTCCGGACGAGGTTTCGATGATGCCGAGGCCGCCGGCGTTCGACACCGCCGAGGCCAGCTGCGCGCGGGCGATCCAACCCATGGGGGCCTGGACGATGGGGTACTGCACCCCCAGAAGGCGCGTCAGGCGGTTGTCGATCATCGTGTCTCTCCCCGTGGTTTGCGCGGAGGCTATCAGACGAACAACTGTTTGGAAGGCGGCCTCCGTCGATTAATGCCCCGGCGGCGCAAGCCTCGATTGTGCCGGCCGCCTCCGCGCGTGTATGCAAGGTCGCGATGGGGCCTGATCAGTCTTCTGGCGGCGTTGACGGGACGGGCGTACGGGACATCTCCGACGCCCACCGCGAGCTGCTGCAGGACCGCTCGCTCCAGTTTGAATTTCCGCAATTCAAGCCCACGCCGCCGCCGAAGTGGCTGGAAGAGGTGGCCGCCGTGATCGCCTCGCTTGGGCCGGTCCTCGCCGTCCTGTTCTGGGTTGTCGTGGCGGCCGTCGTGCTCGCCCTGCTCTATCTCATCGCGCGCAGTCTGGTGAAGGCGCGCTACGAGGGTGCGCCCGGCCCGGGCCCGAACCTGGGCCCGGACGCGGCGTGGCGCCCCACCGCCGAACAGGCGCGCGTGCTGCTGGCCGACGCCGACGCCCTGGCCGCGGAGGGCCGCTTCGCCGAGGCCGCCCACCTCCTGCTGCTGCGCGGTGTCCAGGATATCCGCGACCAGCGCCCGGGCCTGGTCCGCCCGGCCCTGACCAGCCGCGACATCGCCGGTCTCGACGCGCTGCCGGCCCAGGCGCGCGAGGCGTTCGCCGCCATCGCCCGGGTCGTCGAACGCAGCTTCTTCGGTGGCCGCGATCTGGGCGAGACCGACTGGAGCCTGTGCCGCGGCGCCTATGAGCGCTTCGCTCTCGGAGGCGAGGCATGACGGTCACCGCCACGGAAGGACAGCTGTTCAAGGGACGCACGGTCCTGATCATGATCGCCGTCGGCGTGCTGGCCTTCGCCGCTCTGGCGGTGCTCAGCGTCTACGCGCCCAGCCTGCGGAACGGCAACGACGGCGGCGGCCATTCTCTGTCGAAATCGGCGGTCGGCTTCGCCGGCGCAGTCCGGCTGTTCCGGTCGCTCGGCGATACGGTGATCGTCAGCCGGGGCAACACGCCCGGCGTCAGCCGCGCCGGCCTGATGGTCATCACCCCGTCCCCGGATCACGACGCCCGGACCATAAGGTCGGTGGCCTTCGACGGTCGTCGGCTGGTCGTTCTGCCGAAGTGGCTCGTCGCCCCGCTGCCGGCCCGTCCCGGCTGGGTCCTGAAGGGGGAGGCAGCGCCCCTGGAACAGCTGCGGGCGAGCGGCGCCCTGACCGCCTATGGCCGAAAGTCTTCGCTTGAGCGCGCGGCCGGCGTGGCGCGCCCGACGCTGCGGTTCGCCGATGGCCGGACGATAACAGCGGGGCCGATCGACCAGCTCCAGACCCTCAAGGCGCCGAAGCTCATCCCCGTGATCACCGATGACCGGGGCGGCGTCATCCTGGCCCGGACCCCGAGCGACAAGGTCTACATCCTGTCCGACCCGGACCTGCTCAACACCATGGGGCTGAAGAACCTTCAGACGGCGCGGGCGGCGGACGCCATCGTCGGCGTGGCGCGTGCGGACGGGCCGCTGATCTTCGATGTCAGCCTTCACGGCTTCAAACGGTCGCGGAATCTGCTGGCCCTGGCGCTGGAGCCTCCGTTCCTCGGCGGCACTCTGTGCGCGGTCGCCGCTGCGCTGATGGCCGGCATCGCAGCCGCCGTCCGCTTCGGACCGATCCGCCGCGCCACGCCGCCCTATGCCATGGGCAAGGGCGCGCTGGTCGAGAACACCGCCGGCCTGATCCGCATGGCGCGCCGCGAGCACCGTATGGCGCAGGGCTACGCCCGCCTCTGCCGCGACCTCGCCGCCAGGGCGGTCGGGGCGCCACGCCAGCTGGAGCCGGCGCAGCTGGACGCCTTCCTCGACCGGCTCAGCACCCAGCGTGGCGCCCCGCGCTTCACCGACCTCATGGCCGCCGCCCGTGAGGCCGGAAGCCTTCCGGACCTCATGGCCGTAACCCGCAAACTGTATGACTGGAGACTGGAGATGACGCGTGCAAGTCACTGACGTCAAAGCGCTTGCCGACCGGGTCCGCGGCGAGATCGGCAAGGCCGTCGTCGGCCAGGCCGATACGGTCGACCTCCTGCTGATCGCGCTCTTCGCGGGCGGGCACGTCCTGCTGGAGGGACCGCCCGGCACCGCCAAGACCTTCCTGGCCCAGGCGTTCGCCGGCACGCTGGGCATTACGTTTGGACGGGTGCAGTTCACCCCCGACCTGATGCCGGGCGACATCATCGGCGCCAACCTGTTCAACTTCCAGACCAGCAGCTTCACCCTGACCAGGGGGCCGATCTTCTGCGACCTGCTGCTGGCCGACGAGATCAACCGCACGCCACCCAAGACCCAGGCCGCGCTGCTGGAGGCGATGCAGGAGCGGTTCGTCACGCTGGACGGCAAGCGCCATCCCCTCGGCGACCGATTCATGGTGGTCGCCACCCAGAACCCCATCGAGCAGCAGGGCACCTACCCCCTCCCCGAGGCGCAGCTCGACCGCTTCCTGTTCAAACAGACCCTGTCCTACCCCTCCGCCGAGGAGGAGATGGCCATCGTGCTGCTGCACGGCGCCAAGACCGGTCTGCCGGATATCAACGACCTGGGCGTCGGGCAGATCATCGAGGCCGCAGACCTCGCCGAGGCGGCGCGGACCGTGTCGGCCGCCCACCTGACCCGCGAGATCGCCGACTACGTCGTGCGGCTGGTCCGGGCGACACGTGAAACCGGCGACCTGGAGACCGGCGCCTCGCCCCGCTGCGCGGCCATGCTGGCCATCGCCGCCAGGGCCAGGGCGGTGCTGGACGGGCGGGACTACGTGATCCCTGACGACGTGAAGGCGCTGGCCCTCCCTGCCCTGCGCCACCGCGTGATCCTGTCGCCCGCCGCCGAGATCGAGGGCCGGAAGGTCGACCAGATCCTGCGCGGCCTGATCGAGCAGGTCGAGGCGCCCCGGTGATCTATCCGACGCTCAGGGCGGTCATCATCGCCGCGCTGGGCGCGCCGGTCGCTTTGGCGATCGGCATCGCAGCGCCTGCGCTGTGGCTTGCGGCCCCGGCGTGGCTGCTGCTGCTGGCGGCGGCGATCCTGGTCGATGCGGGCCTCGCCTGGCGTACGGGTCGCGGTCTGTCGGTCGCCTTCACGGCGCCGGCGAGGATGGGCCTGGGCGTCGAGGCCGAGGGCCGGCTGGCGGTCGCCTTCCAGCGGGCCGCGCCGCCAAGCGCGGAACTGGCGGTCGAGACCGACGCCCGGATCGCCGTCGCGCCCGACCGGCTGACGGTGCCCACCGAAGGCCGATCGGGGAGCCTGGCCATGACCCTGACCCCGCGCCGCCGGGGCGAGGCGATGATCGAGCGCGCCTGGGTTCGCTGGACCGGCCCGCTCGGACTGGTCTGGAGCCAGCACAGCCACGGCCTCCGGCGGAAGATCGTGCTGACGCCCGATATTGCGGGCGTCAAGGCTGAGGCCATGCGCCTGTTCGCCCGCGACGCCATGTTCGGGGTCAAGGCCCAGATCGACACGGGCGAGGGCGCCGAGTACCACGCGCTGCGCGACTACGCCGAAGGCATGGACCCGCGGTCGGTCGACTGGAAGCAGTCCGCCCGCCACGGCAAGCTGATCTCCAAGGAGTACCGCACCGAGCGCAACCACCAGATCCTGCTGGCGCTCGACACCGGACGGACTATGTCCGAGCCGCTGGCCGGCCTGCCGCGCATCGACCGGGCGATCAACGCCGCCCTCACCCTGGCCTATGTCAGCCTGAAGATCGGCGACAGGGTCGGTCTGTTCGGCTTCGACGCCCGGCCGCGTCTGAAGACCGGCATCGCCGCCGGCGTCGGCTCCTTCCCGCTGCTGGAACACCTCGCCGCCTCGCTCGACTACGGCGAGGAGGAGACCAACTACACGCTGGGCCTGACCCAGCTGGCCTCGGACCTCGAGCGCCGCTCCCTTATTGTGGTCTTCACCGAATTCGCCGACCCGACCAGTGCCGAGCTGCTGATCGAAAACACCGCCCGGATCAGCAAGCGCCATCTGGTGCTTTTCGTCGTCTTCCGGGACGAAGCGCTGGAGGCCTTCGCCCAGTCCGAACCCGTCACCGCCGACGACGTCTCACGGGCGGTCGCCGCCGCCACGCTGCTGCGCGAGCGCGAGCTGGTTCTGACCCGCCTCCGCCGGGCCGGCGCCCAGATCGTCGACGCCCCGGTCGCCAGCGTAGGTCCCCGGCTGCTGAACGCCTACCTCGACCTCAAGCGCCGCGACCTGCTGTAGGAACCCCCGATGGCCGAACTGCAGCTCAAGAGTCACCGGTTCCGCAACGAGCGAGAGGCGTCCTGGCGTCGGCTGGACTCGCTGATGACCAGGGTCGAACGCCAGTCGGTCGACAGCCTGACCGACGAGCAGCTGCTCGAGATTCCGGTGCTGTACCGCTCGGCGATGTCGTCCCTGTCGGTGGCGCGAACCATCTCGCTGGACCAGGCGGCCACCACCTATCTCGAGAACCTCTGCCTGCGCGCCTATCTGTTCGTCTATGGCGTACGCTCGACGCCGCTGGAGCGGCTGGCCCGGTTCTTCCGGGAGGACTGGCCTCGTGCGGTGCAGTCGCTCTGGCGCGAGACCCTGCTGGCCGCCCTGCTGTTCACGCTCGGGGCCGTCGCGGCCTTCATGCTGACCAGCCAGGACCCCGACTGGTTCTATTCCGTCATGCCCTCCGGCGCGTCCCAGGGGCGAGACCCGGCGACCAGCACCGAGGCGCTTCGCGCGACCCTCTATCATGATGACGGGACCTCGGGCCTGAGCGGCTTCGCGGCCTTCCTGTTCACCAACAACGCCCAGGTCGCCATCCTCGCCTTCGCGCTCGGCTTCGCGTTCGGCCTGCCGACGGCGCTCCTGATGATCTACAACGGCCTGGGCGTAGGGGCGCTGATGGCGCTGTTCGTCAGTCGGGGTCTCGGTCTGGAGCTGGCCGGGTGGCTGATGATCCACGGCGTGACCGAGATCTTCGCCATCACCCTGGCCGGCGGCGCCGGCTTCCGCATCGGGCGAGCCATCCTCGCGCCCGGCGACCGACCGCGCGTCGAGGCCGCCGCCGAGGCCGGGCGCACCGCCGCCCTGGCCATGGCGGGGGTCGTGGTCATGCTGATGTGCGCCGGCCTGCTCGAGGGCTTCGGCAGGCAACTGATCACCCTGGACGCGGCGCGCTTCGCGATCGCCGGCGCCACTGCCGTGATCTGGGGCCTTTACTTCTACCTGCCCCGCAGGAGGGCGGCGTGAGCGTCCTGAACGGGACAGGCGCACGCGATGAGCGCGCCCTGATCACACCGGAAGGGGTGGACCTTCGGGTGCGGGTGGCCGGCCCGGGCGAGCGGCTGTCCGCGCTGATGATCGACGCGGCCCTGATCATCGGCATCACGATCGTCAGCCTGCTGCTGTGCTTCGGCGCCGGCTGGGTCATGGGCTTCCGGAACGGCGAGTTCCTGCTGGTCATCGTGATGATCGGCGGCTTCCTGCTGCGCAACGCCTGGTTCATCGCCTTCGAGCTGACCCCCTATGCCGCGACGCCGGGCAAGCGGGCGACGGGCCTTCGGGTAGCGGCCCGCAACGGCGGGCGGCTATCGGCAGGGGCCATTCTGGCGCGCAACGGAATGCGGGAGCTGGAACTGTTCCTGCCCCTGACAATGGTGTTCGGCGGCGGCGGCGAGGGCGTCGACGGCTGGCTGTACCTGGCCGGCGTGATCTGGGCAGGTGTCTTTGCCCTGTTTCCGCTGTTCAATCGCGACCACCTGCGGGTCGGCGATCTGGTCGCCGGGACCTGGGTTGTGCACGCGCCCAAGGCGACCCTGCTGCGCGACATGGTCGACGACCAGCCCGTGCTGGCCGCAGACTTCGCCTTCACCCTGGCCCAGCTCGACGCCTATGGGGTCAAGGAGCTGCATGTGCTGGAGGACGTGCTGCGCAAGGCGGACCGCAAGGTCATGGCGGCGGTGGCGGCCCGTATCCGCGCCAAGATCAGCTGGACGGCCGGCGAGTACGAGATGGATCGCGCGTTCCTGCAGGCCTACTACACCGCCGTTCGGGGCCGGCTGGAGACGCGGATGCTGCTCGGCCGCCGGAAGCTGGACAAGTTCGACCGCGACTGACCGCTCAGCTCCACAGCCTGCGGCGGAACAGGCTGAACACCCGCTCCCAGTGCCGTTCTGCCGAGGCGCGGTCGTAGGCCGGGCGCTGGGGGAAGACGAAGCCGTGCTCCGCCCCGGGATAGGTCTCGACCTCGGCGTCGACGCCATGCTCCGCCAGGTCAGCGGCCAGTTTCGGGATCATCTCTTCCGGGAACCAGCGGTCGATCTGGGCGCAGCCGAAGTAGAAGCCGGCGTCGAGTCCCCGGGCGACGCGGTGCGGGCTGTCCGGAGCGTCCGTCATCAACGACACGCCATGGATCGAGGCCGCCGCCCGCACCCGATCCGGAAAGGCCCCCGCCGTCTGGACCGCGTAGGGGCCGCTCATGCAGTAGCCGACGGTCCCGACCCGGCCGGCGTCCGCCGCCTCATCGGCGTCGGCGAAGGCCAGCATGGCCGCGCAGTCGGCCATCACCAGCGGCGGCGACAGGGAGTCCATCAGCTCGAACATCCGGAGGCGCGCCGCCTCGAGCGCCGTCGTCTCGGTCGGAAACGGCCACAGCTCCATCACACCCGCCCGGTAGTAGAGGTTGGGCAGCATCACATAGTAGCCGACGCTGGCCAGTCGTCGGGCCATGTCGCGCAGCTCCTCCCGGATGGCGGGGGCGTCCATCAGGAACAGGACGACGGGAGACGGCCCCTCCCGCTCGGGGTGGACGATGAACGTCGTGCAGACCCCGTCCGGGGTGTCGATGTCCAGCTGACGTTCGATCATGGCGGGCTCCGCGGATGTCACGCTTCACTACAGGCAGGAGGCAGCTCGAGTCTCAGTCCTCGCGGACGGGGCCCCAGACCTCGACCTGATCCTGTCGCTCCACCCGGCGGCGTGGGCGGAGGGTGGCGATGTCCGCCAGCCCGGCTTCATCCAGCATGGCCACGACCGCGTCATGCCCCGGCTCGCCGGCCGCCGGGATCGCATCCTGGACCTTCTGAAGCAGGTAGAGGCGGTAGGGCATGACGTTGACGGTGATCGGGACGCCGCGCCAGTCGAACGCCGCCTGACCGATCACGCGGTCGCCTGGTCGCTTCAGGCCATTGGTCCCGGCCGCGATGTCCGGTCTCGCCTCCAGCCAGCTGTCCGTGAAGGCGACCATAGCCCGCAGCTCGGGCAGGTAGTCGCGGGCGATGAACGCCATCAACGCCCGCAGGGTCGCCGGCGGCGCGTCATCGGCGAACAGCTCCGGCGAGCCGCCGGGGTATTCACCCGCATCGAGGCCGGCGGCGTTCATGCGCTCGACCCAGCGCCAGACGCGGTAGGCGCGCCGCTTCATCATCTGGGCGGGATAGGGATCGCGCCCCAGGTGCGCGTACAGCGGACCAATCAGACCATAGTCCCCGACCGTCGGATGCCCGCCCAGCAGATAGGGCGAGCCCGCCAGATGGGCGTCGAACAGGTCGAGAAACTCCTCGTAGGCCGCCTCGATCAGCGGGATCGAGTCCGGCGAGACGCCAAACCCGGCCATGGCGCGCCGCATGCGCTCGGCGGCGAAGGCGAAGGTGGCCTCGCCCTCGGCCGCCGGCGCGCCCGGCGCGGCCAGACCGGCGGCGAAGTCCAGGCCGATGAAGGGCTGGTTCACCGCATCGAAGTTCCAGCGATAGTGCATCGCCGGGCGAAGCAGCCCCTCGCCGCCGAACAGCTCGAACAGACGCGCCGCCACCCGCAAGGCGGGCGCTTGCGGCAGGGTCGGCCAGCGCACACGGCCCTCGCCGTCAAACCGGTCGATGATCTCCGAGCCGTCCTGCAGGAAGGCGCCCTCCGGCGTCTCGAGCACCGGGATGATCCAGCGCCCGACCGCGGGGACCACGACCTCCCGGAAGCCGGGCGCGCCGGCCGGGGCATCCTCGAACGGCAGGCCCTGCTTGATCAGAAAGGATCGCGCCTTGGCCGTGTACAGGGACCCGGGCGTGCCATGCAGACGATACGGGGTTGTCATGCCGCCCTCAGACAAGGCGCCGACGCGCCAGCAGCAGGATCGCCACCAGCACCGCCTCGATGACCATGGGCGGCAGCATGGCCGCCGTATAGCCGTCGATCGCAACGGTCAGCAGTCGGCCGGCCAGAGCCAGGCCGAGAAGCAGCGCCGGCGGGGTCAGAAGGCGTCCCTCTCCCCGGATGGCGCCGGCCAGGGCGAACAGCCCCCCGGCCGCGAAGAAGCCCCCGACATCGGCCCGCAGGGTGGCGAGGCCGAGCAGCCCTTCCGCCTTCAGTCCCAGCGCCGCCGCCGGCGCCGCCGGGCCCAGCCACAGTCGCGCCGCGACCAGCAGCGCCAGCACGCCGATCAGCCCGACCAGCCCCCGAAGAATGTTCCTGACCATGTCGCCCCCTATTGGCATTCGTTATGCCGTTAGTAGAGCGTGATCACCGCCGGTGCGCAACCACCGATCAGGCGGCGATCGAGAGCCTCATCCCCGCCGTGGGCGCGTCCTGCCGGATCTCGCCCTCCATCTCGTCCATCAGATCATGGAGTTCCTTGAGGGCCTCGCCGGTCTCCTCGAAGGCCTTCTCCGTCTCCTTGTCGGCGCGGCGGATCGCGGCCTGCCCCCTGGCGGTCTCGAGCAGCTTGCTGATGTCCCTGACCATCTCCCGGACCTCCTTGAGGAACTCCAGCCCCTCCTCGCCCAGCTGCCGTCGCACCTCGCCGACCACGGCGTCATAGAGCGACCGTCCCTCGAAGGCCGCGCGGACCGCCTCCGCCTCGGGCGCGGGCTCAGAAGCGGCGTCGGGCGCGGCGTCCTCCTCGCCCGGGCTCCGGCCGGCCTCGCCAGGATCGTCGCCGCGGGCGACCGCCTCGTCATTCCCGGCGTCGGCCGCGGCGGCCTTGTCGTCCTTGACCGCCTCGGCCTTGTCCTTCGCCGAGGCGGTGAGCACAGCGCCGACCGCGTCGCCGCTGGCCCCCATCTCCTGGCCGCCGGCGTCCTTGAAGGCCTGGACCGCCGCCTTCAGCTCCTTGAAGGCCTGCGCCAGCGCCTTGGCCATGGCCTTGGGGTTCTCGGCGTACAGCTTGCGGACGATCTTCAGCCACTCGCGAACCTGCTGCAGCTTGGCGCGCGCCTGGCCCTTGCGGGATTCCGACGCCTTGAAACGGGGGCTGGACCTGACCTTGGCGGCGTCGGCCGAGACCTCGGAGCGGCGCGCTTCCTCAGCCTGTTTGAGCGCGGCCCGGGCGCGGAGTTCCCGCGCGTAGTCAGCGGTCGCCGCGCCGGGCGCAGCGGTCTGGATTCTCATGCGTCGAAGCCTTCTGCCGTTCGAAGCCGCGGGCAGTCTGGCCGATCACGCTTAACGGGGGATGAGGAGCGTCCTTCGGACTCGAGGGCCCTGGCTCCTGCGATGGTACCGCCTCTCAGGCTTGAACTGAGGACCTCCGGTTCCACAAACCGGCGCTCTAACCAACTGAGCTAAGGCGGCGCGCTTTCGCGAGCGGCTGGTTTAGTCGCAGCCGCGTTCTGGATCAAGCCTCGACCTTGCATGGCGGCCCGGCCGGCGGCACGGTTCGTCCATGAGCGAAATCACCACACGCACCCTTGAGGCCAATGGCCTGACCTTCACCATCGATGAGGCCGGGACCGGCGACCGCGTGGCGCTGTTTCTGCACGGCTTTCCGGAGAGCCGCTTCTCCTGGCGGTTCCAGCTGCCGTTGCTGGCCGCCCTCGGCTGGCGGGCCGTTGCGCCGGACCTGCGCGGCTACGGCGATTCGAGCCGGCCGAAAGCGACCTCCGCCTACAGGGTCGAGGCCCTGACCGACGACGTGGCCGCCATATTCGACGCCCTGGGCGCAAAGGAGCGGCTGCTGGTCGCCCATGACTGGGGCGCGATCGTGGCCTGGGTGTTCGCCATGCGGAAGCTGCGGCCACTGAAGGGGCTGGTGATCATGAACGTGCCCCACCCCGCCGTGTTCGGCCAGGTGATGCGCAAGGGCGGCGGCCAGCTGAAGAAGTCCTGGTACGTCTTCTTCTTCCAGATTCCGTGGCTGCCGGAAAAGCTGCTGACCGCACGCCGGGCCGAGGCCGTAGCCCAGGCCTTCAGCGGCATGGCGATCGACAAGAGCCGGTTTCCCGAAGCGGTGCTGGACGTCTACCGCGCCAATGCGCTGAAGCCGGGCGCCATGACGGCGATGATCAACTGGTACCGGGCCAACTTCGCCGGCGGTCTGAAGCCGTGGAGCGACGCCGATCAGCCGCCGATCGAAACCCCGACCCTGATGGTCTGGGGCGAGGAGGATGCGGCGCTCGGCCTCGAGCTGACCGAGGGCTACGGCCCCTATGTGCAGGACTTCACCCTCCACCGCCTGCCCGGCGTCTCGCACTGGGTGCAGCAGGAGGCGCCGGAAGCGGTCAACGCGCGACTGGAGGCCTGGCTCGGCGAAAAGGGATTGGCCGGCTGACGCCGGAGGCGGGCGGCCATGCCGCCCGTCCCGCCGATCTCGTGAGCCCGACACAGCAAAACGCCCCGGAGGTTTCCCTCCGGGGCGTTCGCATTTTCAGGACGATGCCTACTGGGGCAGCTTCCAGACCAGCGGAATGCGGACCGTGCCGCCGTCCACAGGTTGGCCATCCTTGGTCTGCGGCCGCATCTTGAACAGACGCGAGGCGCGGAGGGTGGCGTCACCGAAGCCCATGTCAGGCGGGTCTTCCGAGACGAGCGTACAGCCTTCCAGAGTACCGTTCGCCTTCACCTTGCAGGTGATGGTCGCCCGACCTTCCCGTTCCAGGCGCTGGGCCCGTTCCGGATAGTAGCGCGCCAGATCCTCAGCGTTCGGACGGCGGGACCAGTCCGGGTTCGTGATGATCGACGGCCGGGGCGGCTCCGGCGGACGGGGCGCTGCGGCGACAGGAGGCGCGGGGGTGTCGACCCGTTCTTCCTTCTTCACCGGCGGCACGTCCAGCGGCGGCGGCGGCGTCACATCCGGCGGCGGCGCGATCGGCGGCCGCGGCTGCAGCCTGGGCGGCGGCGGCGGCTTGTCGGTCGGCGGCGGCGGCGGAGGCGGCGGCGGCGGCGGGGGCGGCGGCTTGATCAGCTGGGTATCCAGCTTCTCATCCTCGAAGATCCGCTCCTTGATAGTGAAGCGCATCGTGTAGAGGTACCAGCCGATGACCGCGTGGACACCGAGAACGATGAGGGCTGCAATCAGCACAGCCGTCGGGTTCATCTTCGCCTTGGGCGGATCGAACGGGTTGTGCACCTTCAGCGGAGCGTCGTTGCTTTGCTCTGCCATGCGTCACCCACCCGCCTGGACGGTGCTGTCCTGCCCGATCAGAGCCACGCTGTAGAAGCCATTGTCCTGCAACGTGTTCATAACCTGCATGAAATCACCGTACCGAACTTCCTTGTCGGCCCGAATGAACAGGCGTTCCTTGGAAGGGTCCCGCTTGCCGACCTGCTTGCGCAGGTCGTCACCCATGGAGGCCAGGTCGGTGGGGAAGTCCCCGATATAGAGGGCCCCACCTTTCTGGATCGAAATGTAAACCGGCTTCGGCGGGTTCGGTCGGGGCTTGGCTACCGCGTCTGGCAGCTTCAACTCGACCGAAACGCTTGCTAGCGGCGCCGCCACCATGAAGATGATCAGGAGGACCAGCATGACGTCCACGAAGGGCGTCACATTGATTTCACTGTTCTGCTCAACCTGGTACCTGTCGCTGCCGCCGGAGCCTCCGAGTTTGGCTCCCATGGTGCTTAGGCCCCCTTGTCGAGCTGCCGCGAGATGGCGTTCAGAAGTTCAGCGCTGAAGCCGTCCGAGCGGGTGCCGTAAGCCGAAACGCGGGTCTGGAAGTAGTTGTAGAAGATAACGGCCGGGATGGCGGCGAACAGACCGATACCCGTCGCCAGCAGGGCCTCGGCGATGCCGGGGGCCACGACGGCGAGGTTGGTCGTGTTGGTGTTCGCGATGCCGATGAACGAGTTCATGATCCCGTAGACGGTGCCGAACAGACCGATGAACGGACCGGACGAACCGACCGAGGCCAGGAACTGCATGCCGCTCGACAGACGCTTGGACAGCGACGACTGCACGGCGGACACGGCGATCTGGGCGCGGTTGATGGTGGTTTCGCGGTGCGCGCCGGTGATGGCGAGACCCGCCTGACGGGACAGTTCGACTTCGGAAGCCGCCGCGGCGGCCATGTCGGCCAGCGGGTTGCCTTCGAATTCGTCCGACATGGCGATACGGCCCATGTCCTGAACGTTCTTGGCCGAACGGAAAGCTTCGACGAAGCGGTCCGACTTGCGGTTCAGCGCGCCGAACTCGACGAGCTTGGTGATCAGCAGCACCCAGGAGAAGACCGAGGCGAGCACGAGGCCGATCATGACGACCTTAACGATCAGCTCGGCGTCCATGAACATCGTGATGGGCGTGAGCTTGCCGCCGTGGCTGTCGATGACAGGCGGGGCGTTGCCTTCCGGAGCCGCTTCAGGGGCCGGGGCGGCAGCGGGAGCCGCGGCCGCGTCAGCGGCCGGAGCAGCGGCGGCGGCGGCAGGATCGGCGGCCGGAGCGGCTGCATCCTGCGCGAACGCCGGAGCGCTCATCATCAGCGCCGCGGCGCCCATGATAGCGATGAGAGGGTTCAGTCGTTGTTTGTCGAGCATCTTTCGCCAGTTCCTGGTTGGTCTAGCTAGTTTGGACCGAGGGTCGTCACGCGAGAGCGTATTCCACCCTACTTTGAATTGTTTGTGAATCGCGGCGAAAACCGCGCTTCGATAAACCGCTTTCGCTGCACCGACCCGAAACGCGTTCCTCGATCATTCGCTGTCGAGGATGGCATTCCGAAGGCGCAAGACGGCCCGACGGCTTTTGACCGTCAGGACGTTTGGCCAAGTTAGACTTGGCGTACCCGCCCTTTGGCAACCCCTTTCTGTAACGTCAAGGGTCTTGCCCGCGGGTTTTTATTCGGCCGAATCCGGGGGTGGCGGTGAATTGTTGCACCGCACAATCTGATTATCGAGGAGGATCGGGAGTTTTTCCCTTTTCAAGGGAATTCCGATGCTGCGGCGCAGCATGGCTCGCCAAACGCAGGTCTTTTTTGTGAACGTCCCGGAACGCGCAATCAGAACGCGAAGAGGGGGGTGGGCGGTGGTGCCTGGGGCCGGAATCGAACCAGCGACACGCGGATTTTCAATCCGCTGCTCTACCAACTGAGCTACCCAGGCCGAGGCCAACGCGGGGCCCGCCAATCGCGGGAGGTGGCGTCTATAGAAGAGCCGTTTGGGCAAGTCCAGCGGCGACCGCTAAGGTTCGTCGTTTTCCGTCATCGGCGGGCTGTCGGTCTCGTCGTCCTCGCCCGCCGGTATGGCGTAGCCGCCGCTCAGCCAGCGCTGCAGGTCGACGTCGGCGCAGCGTTTCGAACAGAAAGGCCGGTACTCCGGCGTCATCGGCCGGCCGCAGATCGCGCAGCCGGCGCTCATCGCGCCACCACGTCGCTGCGGTCAGTCGCCCAGCCCTCGCGGGCCTCGACGGAGAATCGGGCGCCCAGACGATCGGTGAGGGCCGGCACGAGCGGCTCGAAGGCGGCCAGCACCGCAGGCGAGGCCATGCCGACCAGCCGCCCACCCGGCGAGGCGCGGCCCTGCCGCTCGAACGCCCGGGCCAGATCCAGCGCCCCGGACAGGGGCGTCAGGGCGCCGTCCGCGCCGATCAGGGTGTCGAGCACCGGCCGCCGCCGGCGCGGGACCGTCAGGGTCAGGGTGCCGAACCGGCTGATCTTGTCGATGGCGACGCCGGGGTTGTCGGGTCCGAAGGCCGCGCGCGCCGCGCCGTCGATGGCCTTGCCGTCATGCCCCCGGCCCACCAGGTCGAAGATCACCAGTCCGCCGAGGCCCTTCAGCCGCAGCAGGCGCGCGGCCATGCCCAGCGCCGTCAGGTTGGCCTGCCGCGCCGCGCGTTTGGAATCGGAGCCCCCTCGCCCGCCGAGGTCGACGTCGATGGAGATCAGGGCCCGGGTCGGCTCGATGGCGATGTTGCCGCCGCCGGGCAGGGCGTGGATCGTCTCCAGCGCCTCGGCCTGGGCCGCGTCGGCAGCCTCGCGGGCGCCGAAGCCCTCGACCAGCTTGCCGTCCTTCGCCAGCGCGCGCAGCTCGGCTTCGATGTCGGGGGCTGCCTCCAGCATGCGGGGGTCGCCCTTGGCCTCGCCGATCAGCCGCACGGTCGCCAGCTTGTCGCGCCGCGATTCGGTGCGGATCTCGACCTCGACCGCCGCGCCGCGCACCGGCGGAACCTCATCGGGGCGCAGGGAGAGCAGCGCCTCCTCCCCGCCCGGCAGGTCGAGGAAGGCCGCGCCGATGGCCTTGTCGACGGTACGCACCCGGGCGACGCAGCGCGCGCCCAGCAGGGTGGTCGCCGCCTCGCCGTCGCGGGCGATCAGCAAACGCTCGGGGCGCCCGTCGAGGGTCACGACGCCCCGCGTCTCGCCGACGCAGCGGTCAATAAAGAAGGCCCGTCCGCTCATGCGCCTGGCCCCCCGCGCCAGCCCAGCCCGCCCAGCAGGTTGAGAGTCTCGTAAAGCGGCAGCCCGACCACCGAGGTGTAGGAGCCGCTGATGTCGGTGACGAAGGCCCCGGCCAGCCTGTGAATCTTGTAACCGCCCGAGGCGTCGGTCCAGTCGCCGCCGGCGATGAAGGCGTCGAGCTCGCGGTCGGTGATCCGTTTGAAACTGATGCGGCTCTCGACGACCCGCGAGGCCGTGCGGCCCTCCGGGGCGATCACCGCCACGCCGGTCAGAACCTTGTGCGGCCGACCCGACAGCAGGGTCAGCATGCGCCGGGCGTCTGCCTCGTCCTCCGGCTTGCCCAGGATGCGGCGGCCGACGGCGACGATGGTGTCTGCGGCGAGCACATGGGCGGCCGGATGGCGCGCGGCCACCGCCTGCGCCTTGCCGAGAGCCAGGCGCGCGACCAGGCGGCGCGGGGTCTCATCGCGCTGCGGGGTCTCGTCGATGTCGGCGGGATCTACGAGGTCGGGCTCGATGCCGACCTGGCGGAGCAGTTCCAGGCGCCTGGGGCTGGCGCTGGCCAGGACCAGCGCGCCGGCCGGCCTGCTCACTTGAAGCGGTATGTGATGCGGCCCTTGGTCAGATCGTAGGGCGTCATCTCGACCAGCACCTTGTCGCCGGCCAGCACGCGGATGCGGTTCTTGCGCATCTTGCCGGCGGTGTGGGCGATGATCTCGTGGTCGTTTTCGAGTTTCACGCGGAAGGTGGCGTTGGGCAGCAGTTCGCTGACCGTGCCCGGAAACTCCAGAAGTTCTTCTTTAGCCATACGGCCTCTCGTTAGGGTCGCGGAGCGCGAAAATAAGCAAAACGGCCCGCGCCGAAGTCGATTCGGGTCGCGAGCCGCGGCTCCAGAGATGTCCCTATAGCGCGTCTACCCCCCGAACGTCGATGCCTTGCCGAAACGCTCGCGAATCCGACGGGCCAGCTGGTCGCGGACCTCGCGGTAGGCCTCCAGCCGCTGCTCGCGACTGCCCTCGGCCAGGGTGGGATCGTGGGTCGGCCAGTACTCGATGTCGACCGCCCTGCCCCGCGACAGCTCGACGGCCCGGTGCTGCGCCTCGGGCGTCAGGGAGATGACCAGGTCGAAGGAGTCGTCCTCCAGATCATCGAAGATCTTCGGCCTGAAGCCGTGCAGGTCGCCGCCCAGCTCGTCGATGACGGCCAGGGCGAAGGGATCGACCTCCGTCTCGCCCGGCTCGCGCTTGAGGCCGACGCTGTCGACGAACACCCGGGTGCCGAACGCCATCTTCATCAGCGCCTCGGCCATCGGCGACCGGACCCGGTTGAAGTTGCAGGTGAACAGAACCGCGCCGGGAAGCCCCTCCACCGGCCGTCAGCCCCGCCAGTGAAGGGCGCAGACCAGGGTGAAGAGCCGGCGGGCGGTGTCGAGGTCGGTCTTCACCTTGCCCTCGAGCCGGGCCTGCAGCAGCGAGGAGCCTTCGTTGTGCAGGCCGCGCCGGCCCATATCGAGCGCCTCGATCTGGGCCGGCGTCGCATTGCGGATGGCCTGGTAGTAGCTCTCGCAGACCATGAAGTAGTCGCGGATCACGCCCCGGAACGGCGACAGCGACAACAGGTGGATCTGGTCGAACCCGCCGTCCGGCTTGGTGATGCGCAGCGCCAGCCGGTTCTCGGCCAGCGCGATCTTGAGGTCGTAGGGCCCGCCCCCCGCGCCCTCGGGCTGGAAGTAGTTGTCCTCGACCAGATCGAAGATGGCGATCTGCCGCTCCTGCTCCTGATCGCGCGAGACGGCGGCGAGGGACGCCTCGTCGATCTCGATGCTCTGCAGGCGGTGGGCGGCGCGGTCGTCGGTCATGCTCCCTGTGCTTTAGAGCAAGCCGACCCCCTTCGTCATCCTGAGGGCGGCGGAAAGCCGCGCTCGGGAAACACGGCGTGTCATTCAGGCAACCGGATCGCGGCGCTCAGCGCGTGGGCGGGCAGGCCCTCAGCCGTTGCCAGGGCCGCGGTGTGCGGACCCAGGATGCCGAACGACGCGGCGTCGCACTTCACGATCGAGGTGCGCTTGAGGAAGTCGTAGATCGACAACCCCGACTGGAACCGCGCCGCACGGCTGGTCGGCAGCACGTGGTTGGAGCCGGCCACATAGTCGCCGATGGCCTCGGGCGTGTAGCGACCCTGGAAGATGGCCCCGGCGTGCCGCACCCGGTCGGACAGGCTCTCCGGATCGGCGGTGCAGAACTCGACGTGCTCGGGCGCGATCAGGTCGACCAGGCCCGGGCTTTCGGAAAGCGGCGCGAGGATCACCGCCCCGTGGTCGCGCCAGGAGGCGGCGGCGTCCTCGCCGGTGCTCAGGGTCTTCAGCAGCCGCTCGACCGCGGCCTCGACTGCGGCGGCGAAGGCCTCGTCGTCGGTGATCAGGATCGACTGGGCGGCCGGGTCGTGCTCGGCCTGGGACAGCAGGTCGGCGGCGATCCAGTCGGGATTGTTGTCCCTGTCGGCGACCACGACGATCTCCGACGGTCCGGCCAGGGCGTCGATGCCGACCACGCCGTACAGCCGGCGCTTGGCGGCGGTGACATAGGCGTTGCCCGGGCCGACGATCTTGTCGACCGGCAGGATGGGCCCCGCGCCGTACGCCAGTGCGGCCACGGCCTGGGCCCCGCCGATGCGCCAGATCTCGGTGACGCCGGCCTCCCTGGCCGCCGCCAGCACGGCGGGCTGCAGCTTGCCCGGCGGGGTGACCATCGCGATGCGGTCGACGCCTGCCACCTGGGCCGGCACGCAGTTCATCAGCACGGTCGACGGATAGGCCGCCCGGCCGCCGGGCACATAGACCCCGACCGCCTCGATCGGCGTCCATCGCCAACCAAGTTCCACCCCGGCCTCGTCTGTCCAGGCCTGGTCGGCCGGCCGCTGGCGGGTGTGATAGGCGCGGATGCGGGCGGCGGCGAAGGCGATGGCCTCGCGGACCTCGGGCGCGCAGGCGGCGGCCCCGGCCTCGATCTCCTCGGCGGTGACGCGGATGGTCTCGGCGGTCAGGTCGGCGCGGTCGAACTTGCGGCTGTAGTCGAGGACGGCGTCGAGCCCCCTCGTCCGCACCGCCTCCAGCACCTCGGCCGCGGCGGCGTCGACATCAGCGGGCGAACCCCGCCGCTCGTTCAGGAACGCGCGGAAGGTGGCGGCGAAGTCGGGGGCGGTGAAAGCAAGGCGGCGCATGGCTTGGCGTTACAACATAAGCGTCGCCGGGCGAAGGGAAAGGGGGCCCCTGTTCCCTTCCTGCACCGGAGCGTTCGGGCGTGCCGACGTCCGTCGACATCCTTTGGAGCAGCCTGGTCGGCCCACCGATCACCGCCGCCCTTGGCGCCAGAACGAGGACCTGCAGCATTCGACCGTTCCACCGGGAACGGCAAATGCCCTAGGCCGGTCGCCAGGTCGCCTGGGTCATACGCAGACCCTGGACGGCAGGCGGAACCGGAACATTGCGTCGCATGACATCCTCCAGGGTCGCGGTCGCCGCAATCTGCTGCCGCCCCCAAGCCGAGAAGGTCTCTGGATTGTTGTAGACATGCTTTGAAAGCAACGGATTGGTCAAAGCTTGTGAGAAAGCGTCCACGGCGACCATGATCAACAGCAGGCCGGGCAATGGCGAGTTCTTCACGCGATCCTCGGCGAACAGACCCGCGTAAAACTCCACTGAGTCCGGCGTCCCATAGAGATTCTTCAGCAAGTCCTGGATCTTGGGATCGCTGGAGATCTGGTCGAAGCGCTTGGCCGGCTTCTGCCCGAAGGCGCGCCGGTAGGCGTTGTACGGCGCCATCTGGTTGATACGCGCCTGCTCCACGGCCTTCTCCTCGGCGAAGAGCAGGAAAGCGTTTGTGTTCGACGCGCCCAACTCGCCGGCCGCCTGGCCGGCAATGGCGACGAAGGCCGCAGCGACCCCCTCGCGGATCAACGGGCGATTGTCCGTCGGGAACTGGTTCATCGGGATCGGGCCGCCCGGCCAGTCGATCACATCAGGCATCAGCGAGTGCCAGCGATAGAGCAGGCTGAACTCTGCGGTGATCCAGTTGGGGCGGTTCCACTGGGCATCCCAGGCGACTGCAGGGTCCGCGCGGAGCCGGAAGGGCAGAGGCGTGATGTGGTTGATGTACTCCTCGACCACTAGTTTGATGAACATGACGATCAGGACATTGCGGGCGGTCTGGAAGACCCGCTCATCGTCCCATCCGGGGTTCTGCTCGTCCAGGCCTCTCGCCAGACGGTTATGCTCGCGGAGCAGCAGAGTGTTCACCATCGCAACCATCGGCGTGGCATTTGCGCGATCACCGCCGAAGGCGAACAGGCTGGCCAGCCGCTCCGGCGGCACGCGGTCCATCCCCAAGGGCTTGTCGAGGCCCTCGCCGAGCGGTCCCGGCATGAACTCCGGACGGATGGTCAGTCCATCGGGCGTGTAGAGATACGGGGCGTATTCTTCCCCGTTCAGGATCTGGCTCTTCAACTGCCCCCGCTGACCGGAGACCTCGCTCAGCCGGCGCAGCACCCGCGCCTGGCCGGGCGTGCGGCCGTAGAGCGGGCACAGGTCGATCTCATGATTGGTGGTGGTCTTCCGCCGCTTGAGAACCGGGTCATCGTCCAGATGCACGTCCGTACGGATGAAGCCATCGGTAAGGTACTGGGCGAAGGCGGGAAAAAGGCAGGTGGACTTGGCAGACAGCAACTGCGCGCCGGCAGGACGGGCGAAGAGCTTTGCGACCGCCGTCCAGTCGGGCAGTTCGATGGTCGGAGGGGTCGCTGGAAGATGCCGACCCTGGTAGGTTTTGTCGGTCAGACCTTGCCATGAGATGTAGGGGGAGAAGGTGCTCCACGGGTGAGGCCGATTTCGGGTCCGCCCGACGATGCCGTTAATCGCCAGGGCGTTGAGCTTTCCGCCAAGCCAGCCCCAATTGTCAGCTGCCGCGCCCAGCAGGCGAAGCAGCGGCGTGGGCAACCAATCGAACATCTGCCAACCCCCGGTTTCGCGTTGAGCATAGCAGACAACTTGCCTCAGGGTAGAGTCCTTGCGAAGCGGGCAAGCGCACGCCTGTCCGTCCAGAATGGGGCGCGCGACGTTTTCAAGGGAGGAACAGGGGCGCCAATGACTGGCTCAAGAGCCCGACCGCATCTCGCGGAGCGTCGTTCATCCGTGACTGCCAGCCCGGGGCTGCGGCCTTGAAGCGTTCGACGACGTCCTGATCCGGCCGGCGGCGAGGTTTCTTTGGGCTCGCTCCAGAGTCGCCCCGGAAGCGGGGGCACAGGCCCGAACGAATTCCTCCCCGCTCACGGGGAGGTGGCCCGGCGCAGCCGGGTCGGTGGGGCGACGCCGGAGTGTCAGAATACAGAGCTGCTCAGAGCAGCGAGGTCAGTCGCACGCGCCGCCCGCTCCACGGCGCTCCCCCTCGCTGCGCTCCTCGGAGGGCTGTCTAGTCGGTGTGCTTCGGAGTCCTCGGCGTCGGCCAGGCCGGCGAAACATCGGCCAGCACAAGATCCAGACACTCCACCTCGGCCCGCAGGTCGCCGCCGCCGGCGAAGGTGAAGACCAAGGCGCCGCCGGGAGCCTCGCCCGGTTCAAAGGTGATGGACAGCAGCTCGACCACCGCGCCCTTCGCGTCGCGGCGCAGCTTGCGGCTCCTGACGCCCAGCACGCCGCCGACCTGCAGGCCGGCGCGGATGCGCTCGCCGCGCTTGCCGCCGGCCTCCCAGCGGTAGCGGTTCAGCGCCAGGGTCAGCCGCCGGGCGCGGGGATCGAAGCTGATGTCGCCGATCATGCCGACGGCGTCCTGCAGCGCGGCGGAAACCACGGCAAGGTCGTCGGCGTCCTCGGCCAGCAGGCGCAGCGGCGCGGCGTCAGCCATGGTCAGCCGTCCATCTCCGGCACCGAGGCGTCGCCCTTGATGCGGCGGACATTGGCCCCGCATGCGCCGAGCTTGGCCTCCAGCCGCTCGAAGCCGCGATCCAGGTGATAGACCCGGCCGACCACGGTCTCGCCGCTGGCGACCAGGCCGGCGATGACCAGCCCGACCGAGGCGCGCAGATCGGTGGCCATGACCTGGGCCCCTTCCAGCTTCTCGACGCCGCGCACCCTGGCTTCCGTACCCGAGACGGTGATGTCGGCGCCCAGCCGCGCCAGTTCCGGCGCATGCATGAAGCGGTTCTCGAAGATGGTCTCGCGAATGACGCTCTCACCCTCGGCCAGGGTCATCAGGGCCATGAACTGCGCCTGGAGGTCGGTGGGGAAACCCGGATAGACGCCGGTCTCGATGTCCACCGCCTTCAGCCGCGCGCCGTTGCGGCGGATGATGACGCCGTCGTTGGTGCGCTCCACGCCGGCGCCGGCTTCCTCGATCTTGACCAGCAGGGCCTCGATCAGGTCGGCGCGGGTGTTGGTCAGGCGAACCTCGCCGCCGGCCATGGCGGCCGCCACCGCATAGGTGCCGGCCTCGATCCGGTCGGTGATCACCGCATGGGTGGTGCCGTGCAGCTTCTCGACGCCGGTGATGGTGATGGTCGGCGTGCCGGCGCCTTCGACCTGCGCGCCCATCTTGTTGAGGCATTCGGCCAGATCGACGATCTCGGGCTCGCAGGCGGCGGTCTTCAGCACCGTGACGCCCTTGGCCAGCACCGCGGCCAGCATGGCGTGCTCGGTCGCACCGACCGACACGAACGGGAACTCGATCTCCGCGCCCTTCAGCCCGCCGGGCGCCGTGGCGTAGACGTAGCCCTCGTGCAGCTCGATCTTCGCGCCCAGGGCTTCCAGCGCCTGCAGGTGCAGGTCGACGGGCCGGCCGCCGATGGCGCAGCCGCCGGGCAGCGAGACCTTGGCGTGGCCGGTGCGGGCGATCAGAGGGCCCAGCACGTTGAAGCTGGCCCGCATCTGCCGGACCAGGTCATAGGGCGCGAAGGAACTGACGATCTCGGGCGTATGCAGGACGGTCTCCGACCCGCCCTCGCCCTCGCGCTCGTCGACCATGGTCCCCAGCCGGGTCAGCAGGTGACCCAGGAACCGGGTGTCGGCCAGACGCGGCATGTTGGTCAGGCGCAGGGGCTCGTCCGTGAGGAGCGAGGCGACCATCAGCTTGATGGCGGAGTTCTTGGCGCCGCTGATCTGGATTTCTCCGTTCAGCCGCGCGCCGCCGACGATGGCGATGCGGTCCATTCAGGCCCCTCGATACGCCGGCGGGATCCTCCACCGGCGACAGAACAGTATGTGAGGCGCGCCTTCTATCCGGCGCAAGCCCCGGCGCAAGAGTCACGTTCGCGTTGATGGCCTTCGCCCGGGCCGCGGGCAAAGGGATTTTCGGAGGAGAATCCCCGCAGCGGCGTCAGCCCTTGTCGTCTCCGGGCGTCGCCTCGCGCGGCGCGGCCTTGCGGCGGCGGAGATTGAGCCGAAGCGCCTGCGCCAGCTTCTGCTCGCGCAGGGCCTTGTCGGACAGGGGTTTGGGCGGCTGGCTGACCATGATCCCCGTGGTGCGATGACGACAAGTCGCCCGTCAAGAGGATTAGGGCTTCCCCCGTCCCCCGACTTTCGCTATCAGGCGCGCCTCGCCTTTCGCCGCCGTAGCTCAGTGGTAGAGCGCATCCTTGGTAAGGCTGAGGTCGGCAGTTCAATCCTGCCCGGCGGCACCACCTTCGAACCACGACACAGCCCCGAGCGCACCGCGCCCGGGGCTGTTGCGTTTCAGGGCCCGCCCGCCGCCGGCGACTTGGGGCAGCCCTCGAATCGGACCCTCGAGTCCGGCATGACAAGGCTTCGCAAGCGTGGCGGGGCGCCACCGGCGGACATGCCCGACCGCACGCTCCATTCGGGCTGGATGGACCTGCATCTGGTCGGGCTGACGGGCCCGGACGGCGAGACCTGCGAGCGCCAGGTCGACGACTACGGCCGGGCGGCCCGACCTGTTCAGCTGAAGCGTCGGCCGGCCACCCAGCCGGCAAAGCCCGCGACGGTCGTCACGAACATGCCCCAGGCGAGGTCCGGCAACACCACATTGGCCGGGAAGCCCTTCAGGGTGGCCAGGTTGGTCAGGTCGTAGGTGGCGTAGGCGATCAGGCCGAACAGCAGGCCGTGGACCAGCACCGTCTTCCAGGATCCGGACGTCAGACCCGGCTTCACGACGAAGAACACGATGCCCAGCAGATAAAGGCCGTAGAAGATCACCGCGGCGGTCATGTTGGGCGTCTCGAGCAGCATGTCGCCGAACGAGGCCTGGTACATCTCCACCGCGAGCACCGCCAGCCACAGGGCGTCGAGGCCCGCGAACACGAGGCCGGCGGCGATGTAGGCGGCGATCCAGCGGGTCATGGGTCTCTCCATTATCCGGGAGCAAGCTAGTGCGGCTGCGCCGCGCGCCAAGTCACTCCTCGCGGCGGGGCGCCCGGTCGCCGAACCTCCAGGCCGGCGCGCGTCCGGCCAGGCCGGCGGTGTTCGTGATGATGTCCATGTTTGTCGCCCGTCCTTCAGCCGACCGCGATGATCCAGACCTCGCCGCGCGCGCCGGTGCCGCCCGCGCCCGAGGTGAGGCTGTCCCGACTGGCGCCGCCGCCGCCGCCCCCGCCGCCGGGCGCGCCTCCCGCGCCGCCCGCGCCGCCGTTTGTCGAGGCAATGCCGCCGCCCCCGCCTCCCCCGGCCCCGCATCCGCGCTGCCACGCCTTCGGCGCCCCGGCCGATCCGGCCCCGCCGGCGGTCCCGCCTGCGCCACGGGCCGCCCGGCGTCCGGCCAGGGCGCCGTGGCCCCCTTCGCGTCCCGATGTGGTGGCGGAGGCAGTGTTCAGCCCGCCGGCGCCGCCCCCGCCGCCCGGCCCCAGGCCGCAGGTCTGCTCCCCGCCGGCCAGGGCGTTGCTGGACGTGCCGCCATTGCCGCCCGCATTGCCCGGCGTGGCGCCGAAGCCGCCGGCGCCGCCGTTACTGTTGCTGGTTGTGCCGCCGGCCCCGCCGGAGCCGCCCCCCGCGACGACCAGGACCACCGCCTCGCAGGCCACGCTGCTGTCGGTCCCTGCCCCGCCGGCGCCGCCAGCGTTGACGCCGGTGACGCTCGCTCCGGCTGCGCCGCCGGCCCCGACCACCACGGTCAGGGAGCCGCTGGCGAGTTCATCGACGTCGATGACCTCCCGGATAATCCCGCCGCCGCCGCCGCCGGCGCCGCCGGATCGGTTGACGCTGCTGGTTCCGGTGGCCCCCGCGCCGCCGCCCCCGCCCCCGCCGATCGCGACGAGGACGAGGCGTCGCGCCCAGTCGGGAACGGCGTAGACGCCGTCGCCGGTGAAGACGGCGACCTCCTGCGGCCGCGTCGGCGCGCGGGCGAAGGTCGCCTGGCCGGTCGAACGGTCGATGGCGAGCGCCCGGGTCCAGTCCGCGCCGTCGGGCGAGACCTTGATGCTGAAGTCCTCGTCGCCTGCCAGGCCGACCTCGGCGCGGCCGGAAAAGCCCGCCTGGAACAGCAGGGTGGCTGTATCGCCGGCCGCTTCCTTGTTCATCGTCAGCCGCAGATCCCCGTCGCCGCCGTCGACCACCGGCCGCGCGGTGAGCAGGGCGCCGTTCACCCGGACAGCCAACGGGTTGGCCGCATCGGCCGTCGTACCGAGGCCGAGAAACGGCACGTTCTGCAGATCGACGTCAGGCGTGGCGGGTATCCAGCCCGCCTCCACCCGGACCAGCAGGAGCCCTTCGTCCAGCAGCCAGGCCAGGCAGCCGTCAACCACCGCGAGGGGGCGCCAGCCGCCGGCCTCGAAGCGCATCAGCGTACCGACGGCCTCGCCGCCCCAAGCCTCGCCGGTGGCGCCATCAGGCAGGATGTAGAGCGCGCCCTCGACCGGGTCGACCGGTTGGGCGGCGACGACGCGGCTGGCGACCACCGTCTGGACCAGACCGTCGAGCCGGCTCAGAGCCTCGTTGAGGGTCACGTGCTTCTGCGCCTGACCGGCCGCCAGATAGGGCAGCCCGAGGCGGGGTGTGGCGTCGTCGGACATGCGTCGATCTCCCTGTCGTGCGTCACGCCAAGGATGGCCGCCTTGCGACGCAGGGGGATCGAATCGAAACCGCCGGAGCCAAGCCTCTGGAAAGGCTCAACTCCGGCGGCGAAAGCCCGTGCGTTAGTGTCGCTGGCTAGCCCGCGAAGGCCAGCTTCGCGCCCGAGGTCAGGGCGGTCTTGCCGGCGAGCTCCGCCTTGGCGGCCTCGTACTCACTGGCGAACTTGGCGACCAGGTCGCCGGCGCTCAGGACGGCGTCGATCGCGCCGATGCCCTGGCCGCAGCCCCAGATGTCCTTCCACGCCTTGGCTTCCTGGTTGCCGCCCGAGCCGAAGTTCATCTTCGAGGGGTCGCTGACCGGCAGGTTGTCCGGGTCCATGCCCGCCCGGATGATGGACGGACGCAGGTAGTTGCCGTGCACGCCGGTGAACAGGTTCGAATAGACGATATCCTCGCCCGAACTCTCGACGATCATGTCCTTGTAGCCCTGGACGGCGTTGGCTTCCTTCGTGGCGATGAACGCGGAGCCGATATAGGCCAGGTCTGCGCCCATGGCCTGGGCCGCGAGGATGGCCTTGCCGCTGGCGATGGAGCCCGACAGCGCCACCGGGCCGTCGAACCACTGGCGGATCTCCTGGATCAGCGCGAACGGCGACAGCGCCCCGGCATGCCCGCCGGCTCCGGCCGCAACCGGAATCAGGCCATCGGCGCCCTTCTCGATCGCCTTGTGGGCGTGGTTGTCGTTGATGACGTCGTGCAGGGTGATGCCGCCCCAGCCGTGAACGGCCTGGTTCAGCTCCTCACGGGCGCCCAGCGAGGTGATGACGATCGGGGCCTTGTACTTCTCGCAGAGGGCCAGGTCTTCCTCGAGCCGGTTGTTGGTCCTGTGGACGATCTGGTTCACCGCGAACGGGGCCGAGGGCGTATCCGGGTTGGCGCGGTCCCAGGCGGCCAGCTCCTCGGTGATGCGGGCCAGCCATTCGTCGAGCTGACTGATCGGCCGGGCGTTCAGCGAGGGGAAGGAACCGACGATGCCGGCCTTGCACTGGGCGATGACCAGGTCGGGACCGGAGATGATGAACAGCGGCGAGGCGATGACCGGCAGGCGAAGGCGGTCACGAAGGATCGGCGGCAGGGCCATGGCGGGAAGCGCTCCGTCTATGAATATACGCTGTAAGTAAAACGGCCGTTTGATGATCGCAAGCGCTAAATGGCCTCCCCCGGCGGAAGGCAAATCCCGGCGCCGACGCTTGACGCACCTAACGGCAGGGGCGCATCACCCGCAGCGATTGCTGCATCGCACTTGGGAGACGCCACGCTTGTCCGGGACGATTCTGCCGCTGGCCGACGACTTCGCGCCACCCGCCCGTGAGGACTGGCTGCGCCTCGTCGAGAAGACCCTGAAGGGTGAGACCTTCGAGGACGCCCTCGTGCGCAAGACCCCGGACGGTCTCGCCATCGAGCCGCTCTATACAGCCGAGAGCGCGCCGGACGTGGTGCGCGACCTGCGCGCCCGCGACGCCGACCGGCCCTGGGACCTGCGCATGCGGCTCGCCCATCCCGACCGCAAACAGACCGGCGCCGAGGCCCTGAAGGACCTTGAGGGCGGCGCCGCCTCACTGCTGCTGGCGATCGACCCCGCCGGCCTGACCGGCGTCGCGGTCGGCTCGGCCGCCGACCTCGGTCAAGCGCTCGACGGCGTGCTGCTGGACCTCGCCCCGGTGGCGCTGGACGCCGGTTATCTCGGACCGAAGGCGGCAGACTGGCTGGGGACCCTGGCCAAGGCCGCGCCCAACGCACCCCTCGCCTTCCACATGGACCCGCTGACGACCTTCGCCGCGACCGGCGCCAGCCCCGGCCCGATCGAGAGCCACATCGTCTCGGCCGCCACGGTCGGCGCGCGTCTCTCGGCGACCTACGCCAAGGCCTCGCTGTTCCTGGCCAGCGGCCGCGCCGCGCATGAAGCCGGCGGATCGAACACCGAGGAGCTGGCCCTGATGGCCGCCTCGGCCGTCGCCTACGCCAGGGCGCTGGTTCGCGCCGGCTTGCCGATGGACGAGGCCTTCCGCCGCATCACCCTGGGCGTCAGCCTCGACGGCGAGTATTTCACCGGCATCGCCAAGGTGCGCGCGGCTCGCGCCCTGTGGTCGCGGATCACCCAGGCCTGCGGCGTCGACGTCCCGGCGGTGGTCGAGGCGCGCTCCTCCCAGCGCATGCTGACCCGGGCGGACGCCTGGACCAACCTGCTGCGGCTGACCAGCGCCGGGGTCGCCGGCGCCCTGGGCGGCGCCGACGCCATCGTGCTGGGCGCCTTCACCGACGCCATCGGCCTGCCCACCGCCTTCGGCCGTCGTCAGGCCCGCAACACCCAGCTGGTGCTGATGGAAGAGAGCCACCTCGGTCGTGTCGCCGATCCGGCCGGCGGGGCCTGGTACCTGGACACCCTCACCGATCAGATCGCCCGCGCCGCCTGGACCGGCTTCCAGGCCATCGAGTCGGCCGGCGGTATCGTCAAGGCGCTCGAAGCCGGCCTGGTCGCCACTGCGGTGAGCGCCACCCGGGACGCCCAGGCCGCCGCCTATGCCGACAAGTCACGCAAGATTCTCGGGGTCACGGTGTTCCCGAACGCCCAGGACAAGGCTCCGGAGGTCGCCGTCGTCGACCCAGCCGCCTTTGCGGTCGACGGTCCCGATCCGCGTCTGCCCGGACCGGACTCGACCTGCCCGCCCCTGCCGCCCATCCGTTTCGCCGCCGCGTTCGAGGAGGCCTGAGCCATGACCACGACCTTCCCGAACTTCGCGGATCTCGCCTTCGCGCCCGGCGACCTCGCCGCCCCGCCGTCGGACGGCCCGGTGTGGCAGACGCCGGAAGGCGTGGCCGTCGCGCCCGCCTACGGCCCCGCCGACGTCGCGGGCCTCGACTTCCTGGACGGCTACCCGGGCCTGGCGCCGTTCGGCCGTGGCCCGTACCCGACGATGTACGTCACCAACCCCTGGACGGTGCGGCAGTACGCCGGCTTCTCGACCGCCGAGGACTCCAACGCCTTTTACCGCCGCAATCTGGCGGCCGGTCAGATGGGCCTGTCGGTGGCCTTCGACCTGGCGACCCACCGCGGCTACGACAGCGACCATGAACGGGTGAAGGGCGACGTCGGCATGGCGGGCGTCGCCATCGACAGCATCCTGGACATGCGGACCCTGTTCGACGGCATCCCGCTCGACAAGATGAGCGTGTCGATGACCATGAACGGCGCCGTGCTGCCGATCCTGGCCCTCTACATCGTCGCCGCCGAGGAACAGGGCGTGCCCCCGGAGAAGCTGTCCGGCACGATCCAGAACGACATCCTCAAAGAGTTCATGGTGCGGAACACCTACATCTATCCGCCCCTGCCCTCGATGCGGATCATTTCCGACATCTTTTCATATACTTCGAGCAAGATGCCGAAGTTCAACTCGATCTCGATCAGCGGCTATCACATGCAGGAGGCCGGAGCGACGGCCGACCTGGAGCTGGCCTACACCCTGGCCGACGGGATCGAGTACGTGCGCGCCGGCGTCGCCGCCGGCATGACCGTCGACCAGTTCGCGCCGCGCCTGTCGTTCTTCTGGGCCATCGGCATGAACTACTTCATGGAAGTGGCCAAGATGCGGGCCGCTCGCCTGCTCTGGGCCCGCCTGATGAAGCGCGAATTCGATCCGAAGGACGACCGTTCGCTGTCCCTGCGCACCCACAGCCAGACCAGCGGCTGGTCGCTGGCCGCCCAGGACGTGTTCAACAACGTCGCCCGCACCTGCGTGGAGGCCATGGCCGCCGTCAACGGCCAGACCCAGAGCCTGCACACCAACAGCCTGGACGAGGCCCTGGCCCTGCCGACCGACTTCTCGGCCCGGATCAGCCGCAACACCCAGCTGTTCCTGCAGATGGAAAGCGGCACGACCAACGTCGCCGACCCCTGGGGCGGCAGCTACTATGTCGAACGCCTGACCCACGATCTGGCCGCCCGGGCGCTGGTCCACATCGAGGAGGTCGAGGCGCTGGGCGGCATGGCCAAAGCCATCAACCAGGGCCTGCCCAAGCTGCGGATCGAGGAAGCCGCCGCCCGCACCCAGGCCCGTATCGACAGCGGCAAGCAGAGCCTGGTCGGGGTCAACCGCTACAAGCCCGAAGTCGCCGACGACATCCCGGTGCTGAAGGTCGACAACACCACGGTGCGTAACGCCCAGCTCGAAAAGCTGAAAAGACTCAAGGCTGAACGCAACGAAGCTGAGACGACCGCCGCGCTCGACGCGCTGGAAGCCGGGGCCCGGGCCGACGGCAACCTGCTGGCGCTGGCCGTCGACGCCGCCCGCGCCAAGGCGACGGTCGGCGAGATCAGCTATGCTCTGGAGAAGGTGTTCGGCCGGCACCGGGCTGAGATCAAATCGATCACGGGGGTCTATGTGTCCGAGGCCGGGTCCAACGCCACCGTCGCCCGCGCCAAGGCCATGGTCGAGGCCTTCGAACAGGCCGACGGCCGTCGCCCGCGCATCCTGATCGCCAAGATGGGCCAGGACGGGCACGACCGCGGCCAGAAGGTGATCGCCACCGCCTTCGCCGACCTCGGCTTCGACGTCGACATCGGCCCGCTGTTCCAGACCCCGGCCGAGGCCGCGCGGCAGGCTGTCGAGAACGACGTCCATGTCGTCGGCGCCAGCTCGCTGGCCGCCGGCCACCTGACCCTGGCGCCCGAGCTCAAGGACGAGCTCGAGAAGCAGGGCCGGGGCGACATCATGACGGTCATCGGCGGCGTGATCCCGCCGCAGGACTGGCAGGCCCTGAAGGACGCCGGCGTCGCCGCCATCTTCCCGCCGGGCACGGTCATCGCGGAATCGGCCATTGAGCTGCTGGAGAAGCTGAACAGGCAGCTGGGCTACACGCAGGCCTGATACAGGCCTTGCTTGCATCCTGGCCCGGAGCAGGTAATGTTCCCATTATGTTCGGACGCGAGAGGGCGATGACGCGCGCCCTGATCCTTTTCTCGCTGGCAGCCTGCCTCACGGCAAGCTCCGCCGCTGCGCGTGAGCCCGCCGCAACTTCCCCGGAAGCGATGACCGCGGCGCAGGTCAGACTGACGGCCCGTATCGAGGCGGCCGGGCTCGGCGCCCCTCCCCCGCTCCTTTCGAACGCGGAGGACGCGACGCTGTTGCGGGTCGCGCTCGACCCGCGCGGCCTCGGGCCGGTGACGGTCGCGACTTTGGGCGATGGGCTGGCGAGTTGTGACGTCTCGAACCGGTACAACGTAGCCCTCGCCTTCATCGGATCGCGGAGGGACGAGTTCAAGAACACGCCCCCGGAAGAGGCAGCAGCCCTTGTTCTGGAACGGACCACCAAGAACCTGGCGAAACATCAGGACGAGATGGCGCTTGCCCTGCGCTTCTCCGCCGTCTGCATGGCTCGCCTCGTCAAGCCGGCCGCCGACTTCTGGGTCGCACTGCCGGAGGCCCAGCGGACGCAGGTCCGTCTCGAGGGCCTCAGACGAATGCGGGACGGCATATCCATGGTCTACATCGGGATCATCATCACCCAGGGCGATCCCGGCATCCGCGAGGCCAACCGGCTGCTGCTGCTCGACACCCTCCTGGATGACAACGCCAGCCTCGCTCAGGGTCTGTCGCCGGAGGGCCGTCGCAAGGTGATCGATGCGATCACCTCGACGATGCCGTCGGGATCGGCGATCGCCCGGGAACGGCTTACCCGGCTGCGTGACCAGCTGACCGCCCTGCCCTGCCTTGACCTCTGCTCGATCTAGCTGATCACCGGCAGCCCGCTGTCCACGGCCAGCGTCTGACCCGTCACACAGACGCTCCCGTCGCTGATGAAGAACAGGGCGGCGTAGCCGATCGCACAGCCGGTGGCCTGGCGGCCGAAGAACCGGGGGGCAGCACCCCCGCCCGCACGCCCTTGGGACTGACGCGCTGCCGGAGACTAGGTCGACCGCTTCTGCAGCCGCGCGCGCAGCAAGCTGACCAGGAAGATCAGGACAAGGCCCACCGCGAGGACATGCCACAGCGCGACCACATAGCCGCCGACCGGCAGGCTGGCGTTGACGATGGCGTAGCCCATGCCGTGTTTGAACAGGTCGCGGAAGTCGGAGATCCAGGCCGCGTAGATCAGGCCGCCGAAGATGATCGTCGCCAGAAGCCCCAGCCCTGTCCGACGTCGGCGGGGCCGGTGCAGCACCGAGTCCATGCCCTCGGGCACGCCGTGGCGGGCCTCGATATCCTTCTGCAGCGACGCGGCGGCCAGCAGGTGGCCCTGCCAGAGCATGTCGACGACCTCGGACGCGCCGGGGATCGGCAGGTCGGACAGGATCATGTCGACGCCCAGAAAGCCGGCCATCTTGGCGAGGGTCGTAAACGAGGCGCCGCTGCGCACCGCGCTCCACAGCAGGAACATCGACGCCCCCGCGCTGTAGATCAGGCCCGCGCCGGGGATCCAGGTCAGCAGACCGTCCAGCCCGACCCCGAAGGGGCCGAAACCGATGACGCGGTCGGAGAGCTTCTTCAGCGTCTCCGCCGATCGATAGGCGCTATGGGCGCGTTCCTTGCTCATCGGCCTGAGCCTAGATCGCGCGACGGCGGTTAGACCAGAGTGAATCTAGGCCTTCTGGCTCTTGCCGAGAAACACCACACGGCGCTTCTCCTTGCCGGCGCGGACCCGGGCCATCAGGTCGCGATACTCTGACGAGGCCTGGGCCTGTTCGCGGCTGCCCTCGAAATAGATGGTCTCGTCCATGTGGCGCAGCAGCAGGTCGGCCGCCCATTTGTGGCCCGTGAACAGGGCGTCGAGCACGCCGCCCGCCTTGGGGATGTACGGGGTCAGGGTGTCGATGGCGAGGATAAGGGTCATCTCGGCCAGCACCATCGGCGCGGCCCGGGCTCGCACCCCGTCGAACACCAGCACAAGTCCGGCCCCGGCGCTGTAGGCCGAGCCGAGCGGCGGCACGAAACCGAGGAGGGCGTCCAGACCGAGCCCGAACGGGCCGATCTTGATGACCCCGTCCGACATCTTCTTGGTCCGGTCGATGCTGCTGCGGATGTTGTGCAGATCAAGGTGCGATCGCGCGAGAACCATGGCGGACGCGTCTCCCGGGGGCCCGGCGCCCCTGCCGACGCCCAGTCTGCCCCAGAGCCCGTAAACCTCAAAGGCCGTTGGCGCGCTTTTCCCCTGCGGCGCAACACCCTGCCCGAAACGGGTCGCCTGTCAGGAGAGCCCTCGCTCCCGGCCGCGTTTAGCCTTAATACTGGGTCGGACAGTTGTCGGAGCAGGCGGATGCTGGTCACGACCACCCCGTTCATCGAAGGTCGCCCTGTGCAGGCGTACAAGGGCGCGATCTACGCCCAGTCGATCCTCGGCGCGAATGTCGTCTTCGACCTGATGGCCGCCATTCGCGACTTCATCGGCGGTCACTCCCGCTCCTACGAACGCCTGCTGGCCAGGGCGCGCGAAGACGCGATGAAGAACCTGATCAAGGAGGCCGAGAAGCTCGGCGCCAATGCGGTGATCGCCGTCGATCTCGACTACAATACCGTCGGCCCGCAGGCCTCGATGCTGATGGTTTCTGTTTCCGGTACAGCGGTGGTCATCTAGACCCCTCCGGTGACCCGGCTTCCTGACATCGCCGATCTTGAGGCCCGCATCCTGGCCGGCGACCGCGCCGCTCTGGCGCGGGCGATCACCCTGGTCGAGAGCCGACGCGCCGATCACCAGGAAGCGGCCCGCGCCCTGCTCGAACAGCTTATGCCCCACACGGGCAAGGCCCAGCGCCTGGGGATCACCGGCGTACCGGGCGCCGGCAAGTCCACCACCATTGAGGCGCTCGGCTGCAATCTGACAGCCGCCGGACTGCGGGTGGCGGTGCTGGCCGTGGACCCCTCCTCCAGCCGCACCGGCGGTTCGATCCTCGGCGACAAGACCCGGATGGAGCGGCTGGCTGTCGACCCGAACGCCTATATCCGCCCCTCCCCGTCCGGCGGCACCCTCGGCGGCGTGGCGCGCAAGACCCGCGAGGCGATGCTGCTCTGCGAGGCCGCGGGCTTTGACGTGGTGATCGTCGAAACCGTCGGGGTCGGCCAGTCAGAGACCGTGGTGGCCGACATGGTCGACCTGTTCATGGCCGTGCTGATCCCCGGCGGCGGTGACGAGCTGCAGGGCATCAAGAAGGGCCTCATCGAGATCGCCGACCTGATCCTGATCAACAAGGCCGACGCCGACCCGCCCCGCGCGGAACGGTCGGCGCGGGAATACCGCACGGCGCTGCATATCCTGACGCCCGCCTCGCCGGACTGGACGCCGCCGGTGCTGACCGCCTCGGGCCTGAACAATGCCGGGCTGGATGTGCTCTGGCAGCAGATCGAGCGGCACCGCGACATCATGACCGCCAACGGCGAGCGGGTCGCGCGACGCGCCTCGCAGAATGCGCGCTGGATGTGGGCGATGGTCAGCGACCGCCTGCAGGAGGCCTTTCGCCTGCAGGCCGACGTCGCCGCCCTCGCACCGGACCTCGAGGTTGCGGTGCGGGGCGGTCGGCTCCCGGCCTCGGCGGCGGCGGACCGGCTGCTGAAGGCGTTCGGTCTCTAGCCCCCCTTGTGAAGGGCGAGCGGGTGGGAAGGGTCTGGAACAAGGCCTGACCGTTCCGCCTCGAGACAGACAATGCTCATCGCTCTGATCGCCCTGCTTGTCGCGGGAGAAGCCTCCCCGACGCCGCCGCCGCCTGTTGCTGCGACTGCACGACCCGCACCGGACGGCGCGCCGCAAGGCGTGGTCGGCGTCGATCTTCCAGCCTTCCCCAAGCCGGTGAGGCCTTCCCCGCAGACGCGCGAAACGTCGGGCGAGCGACCGTCCCCGCAACTGGGCTTCAATTCGATCCCGATGCTGGGCGAGGCGTCGACGCGACCGCCCGCAACGCCCACAGAGAGCCGAGACGACAACGCGGACGATGGCCCACGCTGCCGTCGCAGGCAGACCGCAAACGGCTTCGTCTATTCCTGCGGCGATCCGGCAACGGCCCGCGAGCTGGAAGACCAGACCGAGCGCATGCTCGAGGATCTGCTCAAGCCGCGCTAGAGGCTGAACCGGCCGCTAACCGCTTGATTCAAGAGCACTTCAGAGACCGGGCGATCCCGCCCGGCCCTGGCGCGACCTCCGCGCGGGTCAGCCTGCCGCCAGCCGCCGGGCCTGGGCGATCCAGGCTTCGCGGTCGATGCGGCCCATCAGCTTCATGTCCTTGTCGAACCGGGCCACGTCGTCGGCCGTCCAGGCCGCGATCTCCGCAAAGCGGGTCACCCCGCGCTCCGCGAGCGCCTGCGCCAGCTTGGGACCGATGCCGGTCAGCCGCGTCAGGTCGTCAGCCGCCGCTTCCGCGACCTCGACGACGGTCTCGACGGCTTCCGGCGCGGCTTCAGCGATCGGCCCGGCGACAGCCTCGACCGCGTCGAGGACCACTTCGACCTGCGCCACCGTCGTCTCGACGGTCGCTTCGATCGCATCGGCGGCGACCTCGAGGGGCGCGTCCTGGGCCTCGACGGCCAGCAGGACAGCATCCTCGACCGCCTCGACGATCGGCTCGGCGGCCTCATGCGCGGGCTGCGGCAACGGCGCGAGAACCGCCTCCAGGTTCGTCGGCTTGAACCAGGCCCGGGCCCAGAACATCGCCGCGCCCGCAGCGGCGGCGCCGGCGAACATCAGCCACAGAGGCGACGCCATTCCGACGGGCAGCGTCAGGGCTTTTTCGGTTTCAGGGGTGATGAGTTTGGTCATGCCGGCGGTCTCCGTGGGGCAGAGCGCGATATTTGTGCGCCGCAACATAACACGGATCCCGCGTTCGCAACTGCGAAATCTTCGTCAGGCGTCTGTCGTCCATACGGAGGCCTTGCCGCCGGTTTCCCCAAGGGTCTCAACGACCCAGCCACAGATCGCCTCAAGGTCGCCGGCCAGACCCGCCGGCGCATTGGCGATCACCATCGCGCAGCCGTTCATCTTCATGGGGTCCGCGAGAGGCTTCAAACGGGCCTCGGCGACGAGCAGCGACGGAGCGGCCGGCTCGACCCGCCGCAGGAAGCCGTCGAAGGTCTCCAGATCCTTGAGCGGCAACCAGATCGCGACGCAGGCCCGACGGTTTGTGGCCAGGACCGCGTCGAGAGTCGCGGCGATCCGCTCATAGTCATCGGCGCGCTCGAACGGCGGATCAATCAGCACGAACAGACGTCCAGCCTGCTGCGCCGCGCGTTCGGCAGTGGCAAAGCCGTCGGCCTGCACCGCCCTTGCCCCGGCCTGCGCGGCAAGGGTCCGGGCCAGCAGCGCGGAGTCGTCGTCGCGCAGCTCGCAGGCCGTGTAGACGTCGCCCTGGCGCAGCAGGGTGGCGATCAGGCTCGGCGAGCCCGGATAGAACCGTACGCCCCCCTCAGGATTGCCCCTGCGGACCGCCGACTTCAGCCCGTCGAACGGCGCGGGCGCGGTCGAAGCCGCCATCAGCCGGAACACGCCCTGGGCCGCCTCCCCCGTTCGACGGGCCAGTTCTCCGTCAAGGTCATAGCCGCCGGCCCCGGCGTGGGTGTCGACGATCGTCAGCGGCGCCGGATCAGACAGCAGGGCCTCCAGAAGCCGCAGGAGGGTCCCGTGCTTCACCAGGTCGGCGAAGTTCCCGGCGTGGAAGGCGTGACGGTAGTTCACGAGGCGCTCGCTCTCGGCGTGGACGGAGAAAGGGTTGTCCTACCACGTTCGCGATCCGTCGGAAGGAGTCGGCGGCGAGGGCGATGAGGGGTGGACGCCGGCGCGCGAGGAATGGCGTCACACGTCCCCCCGGAGGACGAATCGCGACACGGAGGGGCCGGCTGTCGCCGGGGATCAGCCCGCGTTGACTCAACGCGGCCCGGCGGAACATAGTGTGAACAGAGGTGCGTGAATGAATGTCGCTGAGGCTTCCAGTCAACGTGTGAAACCCGCCCCGGAGGTCCGGGAGTGGCCGGTCGCGTCCGCCTTGCGCGAAGGCATGCATCTGCGGGCGCGCTGCTGCAATCCCAGGTGCGAGCAGGTCGCGGTGTTCGATGCCTCCTGGTGGGCCGGAGGCTACGGAGCCCATGACCGGCTTCACATGCTCGAGCGGCGGATGCGCTGCTCGGTCTGCGGCGCCCGGGAGGCCGAGCTTGAGGTATGGAGCGGGCCACAGCCCCGTTCCGGCGCCCGGGGGCCCTACCTTTTCTGGTGAGCGTTTTTTCCAGGCCGGTGACCCGACGTCGCCCCTAGTCATCGCCTTACGCGCACGTCAGAGTAATCGCAGATCACATAATGACGTCTGGGAGGGCGCGACGTGGCCGGGACCAAGCT
The DNA here is from genome assembly GCA_027487945.1 of Caulobacteraceae bacterium. Lineage (GTDB taxonomy): Bacteria > Pseudomonadota > Alphaproteobacteria > Caulobacterales > Caulobacteraceae > Caulobacter. The sequence goes on along the minus strand of JAIYCQ010000031.1, from coordinate 6,114 downwards.
TCGCTTCGGGGCGTTTATCGCCCCCTTTCATCCGCTCAACGAAAACCCGACCCTGGCGCTGGAGCGGGATATCGAGCTCGTCCAGCACATGGATCGGCTCGGTTACGACGAGGCCTGGATCGGCGAGCACCATTCCGCCGGCTATGAGCTGATCGCCAGCCCTGAGCTGTTCATCGCAACGGTGGCCGAACGCACCAAACACATCCGGCTGGGCACCGGCGTCGCCTCCCTTCCCTATCACCATCCCCTGATGCTGGCGGACCGCATCAACCAGCTCGACCACATCACGCGCGGCCGCGTCATGTTCGGCGTCGGGCCCGGTGCGCTGCCGTCCGACGCTTTCATGATGGGCATTCCGGTCAGCGCGCAGCGCGATCGCATGGATGAGGCCATCGATGTTCTGGTCCCGCTGCTGCGCGGCGAGCAGGTCAGCAAGAAGACCGACTGGTTCGAACTGAACGAAGCCCGCCTGCAGATGACGCCCTACAGCCGGCCGTCCGTCGAGATCTGCGCCGCGAGCCAGGTGTCGCCGACTGGAGCCTCGGCCGCGGGCCGGCATGGCCTCGGCCTGCTGTCGATCGGCGCCACCCAGAGCGGCGGCTTCAACGCCTTGGCGTCAAACTGGGCGATCGCCGAGGAAAAGGCCCGCGAGTGCGGCCATGCGATGGATCGCAACGGCTGGCGCCTGGTCGGGCCGATGCACATCGCCGAAACCCGGGAGCAGGCCCGCGAGGACGTCCGCTTCGGTCTGCAGAACTGGCTCTACTACTTCCAGGAGGTCGCTGCCCTGCCTCTGGCGCCACAGGACGGCAGCGATCCGGTCGACGCCCTGATCGCGTCGGGTATGGCGGTCATCGGTACGCCCGACGACGCCATCGCCCAGATCGAGCGGCTGGAGAAGCAGTCCGGCGGCTTCGGCGCCTTCCTGTTCATGGACCACAACTGGGCGGAATGGGATCGCAAGAAGAAGTCGTACGAGCTGATGGCCCGCTACGTCTTCCCGAAGTTCCAGGGCCTGAACGAAAACCGCGAGGCCTCGCTCAAATGGGCGGCCGAGAACCGCCCGCGCTTCATCGGCGAGGCGATGGCAGCCGTTGGCGCGCGCGTCGCGCAGCACATCCAGGAGAAGGGCGGAGACAACATCCGCCCCGAGATCCTCGAAGCCATGGGCATGGGCAAGAAGCCGGCCGCGGAGTAGGTCGGTCCGGAGGCTGTCCCAGGGCAGCCTCCGCCTTGGACTATCGGAACAGACGCTCGAGCAGGGTGCGCTTGGCCGGTGGGGCATTGCCCAGCTGGCGGGCGGCTTCTTCAAGAACCTTTCGACGCGCGGTGCGGTTTGACGGACGCAGCGCCTTTTCCTGAGCGATCTGACCAGCCGCGTCACCATGCAGTTTACGCAGGATCTGGATCTCGATCTGCACCTCGCGATCGAACGCGCTACGCCTTGCCTTGCTACCGAACATACCATCCCCTCGGATCCGAGACGGCATGACCGTCGACGGCGGGGGGAATTTCCCCCAGAACGGGGGGAAGGACAACTCTCGGACAACGCCGATCAGCGGAATTCACGAGACTGTTCAATTGCTGGCCTGGCCCACCCGCCGGATCTGTAGCGCGCTCATTCCAAAAAGGTTGCAGCCAAACTCACCGTCGCCGGAAATCCTTCAGGACGGCGCGGGCGGCGTTGTGGCCCGGCGCTCCGGTGACGCCGCCGCCGGGGTGGGTCCCCGCCCCGCACATGAACAGGCTCGGGACGGGAGATCGATACGCCCCATGGCCCAGCACCGGGCGCGCGGAAAACAACTGATCCAGGCTGAGGGCGCCGTGGAAGATGTCGCCACCGATCAGGCCGAAGTCGCGCTCCAGGTCCAGGGGGCTCTTCACCTGGCGCCCCAGGACCGAGGCCTTGAAGCCCGGCGCCCAGCGATCGACGGTATCGATCATCAGGTCGGCCACGGTCTCGCGGCAGTCATCCCAGCTTCTCCCGCCGCCAAGCGTCGGCGCCACATGCTGGCAGAAGAGGCTCGCGACATGCCGCCCTTCAGGCGCCAGACTGTCGTCCAGAATGGACGGTATCAGCATCTCGACGATCGGCTCCCGCGACCAGCCGTCCCTGCGGGCGTCCAGAAAGGCCCGGTCCATATAGGCGAGGTCCGGGGCAATGATGATGCCGGCTGTCAGATGATCTCCGGCCTCCGGCAGCGCCGTGAAACGCGGCAGCTCCGACAGCGCGACATTCATGCGGAAGGTGCCGGACCCCGACCGGTACCGCCCGATCCGCTCCCTGAAGTCGGCCGGCAGCACCGCCGGATCGAGCAACCGCTCGAAGGTTATCTTCGGATGGGCGCCCGACACGATCGCGCGCGCGGTGATCACCTCGCCAGAGCGGGTGACCACGCCTGTGGCCTTCCCCTGTGTCGTGAGGATTTCCGCGACCCCCTGACCGGTCTGGATCTCGACGCCCTTCTCCCGACAGGCGGCGGCCATGGCCTGGGTGATCGCGCCCATACCCCCGATGGCGTGGCCCCAGGCGCCCTTCCTGCCATTCACCTCGCCGAAGACATGGTGCAGCAGGACATAGGCCGAACCCGGGGTATAGGGGCTGGCGTAGTTGCCGACCACGCCGTCGAAGCCAAGCACAGCCTTGATCGGGTCGCTCTCGAACCAGCCGTCGAGCCAGTCGCCCGCGGACTGTGAGAACAGCGCCAGCAGGTCGCGGCGGGCGGTGACGTCCAGCCGGGACAGCCGCCTGCCAAGGCCCGCGCTCTTCAGCAACTCGGGAATCGCGGCGCTGATCCCGCCCTCGACCATGTTTGGCGGCGTTTCCAGGATCACGGCGCGCAGGACATCGGCGATCGCCTCCAGCCGCGCGTCATAGGCGTCGAGGCGGTCTGCATCCCGCTGCGAAAACTTTGCGACCCCGTCCCGCGTGCGGCCCTCGCCGGTGAGCAGGTAGCCGTCTTCCCGCGGCAGGAAGTTCGCCGCCCGCCGCTCGACGATCCGCAAACCGTGTCGGGCCAGCTCCAGATCGGCGATGATCTTGGGGTTCAGCAGGCTGACGGTGTAGCTGGCCACCGAATTGCGGAAGCCGGGATGAAACGACTCGGTCACCGCGGCGCCGCCGACGACGTCGCGGGTCTCCAGCACCCGTACTTTCAGCCCGGCGGAGGCCAGATAGAAGGCGCAGACCAGGCCGTTGTGCCCGGCGCCGATGATGACGACGTCGGTCATGGGTTGTGCAGGAACGCGGAAATGGCGGGAAAGGCCGCGCGATCCTGGATCAGGAACATATGGCCGCCCTCGAACATGCGCAGCTGGGCGTCCGGGATACGCTCCGCGAGGCGCAGCTGGGTTTCGGGGAGCGCGATCCCATCGTAGCGACCGCCGCAGATCAGGGTCGGGGCGGTGACGGAGGCCAGGCGGTCCCAGGTGTCCATATCCTTGCGGGCCATCAGCTGCAGCTCGGCGCCCATGGCGCGGCGCGGCTCATCCGCCCAGGGATCGCGGGTGCGGAGGTCCATCATGATCCTGAAGGCATCCGGGTTCGCGGCCTGCCAGGCAGCGTCGTGGCGGGTATCGGAGATCGGGATCACCAGCCGCGCCTCTGCCTCCCGATCCATCCCGATCAAGGTGTGCAGGGGCCAGGATGCCCCCCCTTCCCCGCCCGGCGAGGTGCAGCACAGCACCAGCCTGCGGATCCGATGCGGATGGCGGATGGCCAGCTCCTGGGCCACCATGCCGCCGAACGAGACCCCGACCACATTGGCCGTCGCCCAGTCGAGCTCGTCGAGCAGGCCCGCCGCATCAGCGGCGTAGTCGGCCATGGCGTAGGGGCCGTCCGGCTTGTCGCTGCGACCCAGGCCACGCTGGTCATAGGCGACCATCTCGAACTGACGTGCGAGCGGGCCATCCAGCGCGTTGGGCTTGTTTCGCAGGTCGCCGCCGCTTCCGGAGATGAACAGCAGGGGCTCGCCGTCACCCTTGCGTTCGACCCAGAGATTGAGGCCGCCGACCGTGATGTAGCTCATCGTCGCAGGTTCCCGTGCGCCGCTTTCAGCGCCTTCGTATCGCCGGGCGCGCTCACATCGGCCCGCTCCACCGATACAGCCCACGCGTCGGGCTGGCCACTGCCCGATCTGCGGCTTCCGACGACCGCGGCGCGGTCAGACGGGTTGCAGCGGTCGGTGCGGCCCCGGTGGAAGCGCGACAACGATGGCGTCTCCGGGGCGAACCGCACCCCCGACGATCACCACGCCCATGATCCCCGCCCTGCGGATGAGGCCGCCGTCAGCGTCGCGGTCCAGGACGGCGTTCATCAGACCCGGCAGGAAGTCGTTGAGCTGGCTGCAGGGATTGCGCAGGCCTGTGACCTCGATGACGGACTCGCCGACGGTCAGCCGCGCGCCCGTCGGCAGGCCGAGCAGATCGACGCCGCGGGTGGTGATGTTCTCGCCCATGTCGCCGGCAGCGACCCGGAAGCCCTTGCCGACCAGTTCATCGTGCAACTCCGCGTGGATAAGGTGGACCTGCCGAAGATTTGGTCGGCTCGGGTCCCTGGCGACGCGGGAGCGATGTTTGACCGTCTCTCCGGCATGGCAGTCCCCTTCAATGCCAAGGCCGGCCAGGAGACGGATCGACGGGTGCGGCGCCTTGGAGAACCGGTGCCTTTCGCCCCGGCCGACGCTCTCGACGACGCCCGTCATCAGGGCTGCCTCGCGCGGGCCTTGAGGGTGAAGCCCGGCGGCGCGGAGGTCTCGACGTAGTCGGGATGGTACATGTCCATGTAGATGAGGGCCTCCCTCGGCCCGGCCTCACCCCCACAGACGACCTGGTAGCCATCGATGATGGAGCCGAAGACTCCGGGGCCGAAGTTACCGACCCGTTCATAGGCCGGGGGCGCACCGTCGCTGCAGCGAAGACGCCCCAGATAGGCCCATTGGCCTTCCGGCCTGTTCACGCGGACCGGATTCTCACGACTGCCGAGCGGGTGACCGGACGCCGTCCTGATCGCCGCCTCCAACGCCGCGCCTTTCAGCCGGCCGCCGCCGAGCAGATCCGCAAGGTCAACCGCTGCCGCGTCCTCACGGGCGGCGGCCGGGCCCGGGCCGGCGCCCGCCACGATGAGGGCGACCGCAAGGACGACGAGAGGTTTCATCGGGGCAGCTCCGGCTTAGTGGGCCGCAGCTTCCGCCATTCAACGCCCGGATCAAGCCCCGGAGAGCGACGACTGCGGCCAGAACGACAAAACCCGCCAAGCCTGAGCCTGACGGGTTTTGTAGAAAGGTTGGTTGCGGGAGCAGGATTTGAACCTGCGACCTTCAGGTTATGAGCCTGACGAGCTACCGGGCTGCTCCATCCCGCGGCAAACCGGGGAGACATCGTAAAAGAAGGGTCAGTCAGACTTTCAACGTATCCCTTCGGCGGACCTGGCGGCGACCTACTCTCCCGCGCCTTAAGACGAAGTACCATTGGCCCTGGGGGACTTAACGACCGAGTTCGGAATGGGATCGGGTGGGGAACCCCCGGCATAGCCACCAGGTCGGCGGAAGGGATACATTGAAACCTGCGTCATTTCAGGCGCAGGTGTGAAGACATCATCGAGAGGCAAACAAATTTAGAGTGCGCTTCATGAGTTCAACTAAGAACGATCAAGCCTATCGAGCGATTAGTACCAGTAAGCTGCATGCCTCGCGGCACTTCCACACCTGGCCTATCAACGTAGTAGTCTACTACGGCTCTCAGCGAAGCCTTGTTTTGAGGTTAGTTTCCCGCTTAGATGCTTTCAGCGGTTATCTATTCCACACTTAGCTACCCTGCTGCGCGGCTGGCGCCACGACAGGTCCACCAGAGGTGTGTCCATCCCGGTCCTCTCGTACTAGGGACAGATCCTCTCAAGCTTCGTACACCCACGGCAGATAGGGACCAAACTGTCTCACGACGTTCTGAACCCAGCTCACGTACCACTTTAATCGGCGAACAGCCGAACCCTTGGGACCTGCTCCAGCCCCAGGATGTGATGAGCCGACATCGAGGTGCCAAACTGTGCCGTCGATATGGACTCTTGGGCAAAATCAGCCTGTTATCCCTAGAGTACCTTTTATCCGTTGAGCGATG
>JAIYCQ010000044.1 GCA_027487945.1 Caulobacteraceae bacterium | reverse complement strand
GGCAGCGTGCGCAGCAGCCCGCGCAGGTCCGTCCAGCGCCAGTCCTCGTCGCGGCGCGACGGCAGCTGGGTCAGGTCGCCGGTGGCGATGGCTTTGGCGAGGCTGTTCATCCCGCTTCGCTCCTGGCGGAGCTTCGCAGGACAAGTCCGGCAGAGAGGGCTCGCCCTCCGAAGCCTTGGCGAAGGAGGGTCACGCCGCCACCTGCGCGTACTTGTCGTAACCCTCGGCTTCCAGCTCCAGCGCCAGCTCCGGCCCGCCGGACGCCACGATCCGCCCGGCGCTCAGCACGTGAACCCGGTCGGGTTTGATGTAGTCGAGCAGGCGCTGGTAGTGGGTGATGACCAGCATGGCGCGGTCGGGGCTGCGCATGGCGTTGACGCCTTCGGACACGATGCGCAGGGCGTCGATGTCCAGGCCGCTGTCGGTCTCGTCGAGAATGAGAAAGCACGGCGACAGCATCGCCATCTGGAAGATCTCCATCCGCTTCTTCTCGCCGCCCGAGAAGCCGACGTTCAGCGCCCGCTTGAGCATGTCGAAGTCGATCTTCAGGGCCGCCGCCTTTTCGCGGGCCAGCTTGAGGAACTGCGGGGCGCTGATCTCGTCCTCGCCGCGCGCCTTGCGCTGGGCGTTGAGCGCGGTGCGGATGAAGGTCAGGGCCGGAACCCCCGGAATTTCCAGAGGATACTGGAACGACAGGAACATGCCCTTGGCGGCCCGCTCGGCAGGCTCCAGCGCGAAGATGTCCTCGCCGTCCAGCGTCGCCGTCCCGCCGGTGACCTCATAGCCCTGCCGGCCGGTCAGCACATAGCTGAGCGTCGACTTGCCGGCCCCGTTCGGCCCCATGATGGCGTGCACCTCGCCCGCCGGAACCTCGAGCGTCAGCCCGTTGAGGATCGGCTTGTCGGCGACCGTGGCGTGGAGGTTCTTGATGGAGAGCATGGGGGTCACGAATGGGCTTTCAAAATCACCGTCATCCTCGCGCTTGTCGCGAGGACCCATGCACGCGGCCGTTCGCCGGTGTTCATGGGGCGTCGGAACAAGTCCGACGATGACGAAAGGGGGGATGCTGCGCTGATCATTGGGGAGCGCTCAGCGGCTTCAGGAACTCCAGCCGATTTCCGAATGGATCGAAGATGAAGACGCGCTCGACACCGTCGATCTCGTCGTTGGTTCTGGTCTCGTAGCCGGCGGCGGCGGCGCGGGCGGTGATGGCGGCGACATCATCCACCACGAACGCCACATGCGCCTTCACATTGGCGCGGAAGTCCTGCTCGACGCCGAGGTGAACCTTCACCGCGCCAAGCTCGAACCAGCAGCCGCCGCGCCTGGCCAGCTCGGCCGGCTTGGGCACCTCGGTCAGGCCCAGAAGGTCGCCGTAGAACGGGCGCGCCTGCGCCTCACCGCCGACGGGGATGGCGAACTGGACGTGGTCTATGGCGCGGAGGGTCATGCCGGTTCGCCCACGAATTCGACGATGACCTCGATCGTGCCGACGACGGCGGCGTTGAACGCTTCCAGCTCTTCGGCCGGGATCCAGTATTCCTCGTGCTCACGACCGCCGACGACCTCGCGCCGGTAGCCGGCGAGGAAGGCGGCATCGACTTCGAAGCGGGTCACGTAGCCGCGCCGGTCATCGTTGTGCACCGCGTTCCAGTCGCGCGCGATCTGAGCGGCATAGGCCTCGTTGGTCACCGGATAGAAGATCGGCTGATCAGGCAGGCGCGGCGGGAATCCACGCCAGTCCGCCGCCTCGATGAGCGCCAGTTCCTGCGTGCCGACAGGCCGGTAGAGGGTGACGGTCTCGCCCATCAGCCGACCGAGCCCTCAAGGCTGATCGCCACCAGCTTCTGCGCCTCGACGGCGAACTCCATCGGCAGTTCCTGCAGCACTTCGCGGACGAAGCCGTTGACCAGCAGGGCGACGGCGGACTCGGTGTCCAGGCCCCGCTGCTGGCAATAGAACAGCTGGTCGTCGGAGAGCCGCGTCGTCGTCGCCTCGTGCTCGAACACGCTCTGGCCGTTGCGGGCCTCGATGTAGGGCACGGTGTGGGCGGCGCAGTCCTTGCCGATCAGCAGGCTGTCGCACTGGGTGAAGTTGCGCGATCCGACGGCCTTGGGGTGGGCGCTGACCAGCCCGCGGTAGGTGTTGGACGACTTGCCGGCGCTGATGCCCTTGGAAATGATCCGCGACTTCGTGTTGGCGCCCAGGTGGATCATCTTGGTGCCGGTGTCGGCCTGCTGGTGGCCGTTGGTGACGGCGATCGAGTAGAACTCGCCCGAGCTGCCCTCCCCGCGCAGGATGCAGGACGGGTACTTCCAGGTGATCGCCGAGCCGGTCTCGACCTGGGTCCAGCTGACCTTGGCCCGGGCCTCGCGGCAGTCGGCCCGCTTGGTGACGAAGTTGTAGATGCCGCCCTTCCCGGTCACCGGATCGCCCGGGTACCAGTTCTGGACGGTCGAGTATTTGATCTCCGCGTCTTCCAGGATGACCAGCTCGACCACGGCGGCGTGCAGCTGGTTCTCGTCCCGCATCGGGGCGGTGCAGCCCTCGAGGTAGGAGCAGTAGGCGCCCTTGTCGGCGATGATCAGCGTCCGCTCGAACTGGCCGGAATCCTTGGCGTTGATGCGGAAATAGGTGCTGAGCTCCATCGGGCAGCGGACGCCCGGCGGGATGTAGACGAAGCTGCCGTCGCTGAAGACGGCGCTGTTGAGGCAGGCGAAGTAGTTGTCGCTCACCGGCACGACCGAGCCGAGGTATTTCTTGACCAGCTCGGGGTGCTCGCGCACCGCCTCGCTCATCGAGCAGAAGATGACCCCGACGGCGGCCAGCTCCTTCTTGAAGGTGGTGACGACGCTGACACTGTCGAACACCGCGTCCACGGCGTACTTCGGCGCGCCCTGGACGCCGGCCAGAACCTCCTGCTCGCGCAGGGGGATGCCCAGCTTCTTGTAGGTCTCCAGGATGTCCGGATCGACCTCGTCCAGGCTCATCGGCCCGGCCTTCTGGGAGGGGGCGGCGTAGTAGTAGGAGTCCTGGTAGTCGATCTTCGGGTAGTGGACCTTGGCCCACTCGGGCTCCTCCAGCGCCAGCCAGCGCTCGAAGGCGTCCAGCCGCCACTGCAGCATCCACTCCGGCTCGTCCTTCTTGGCCGAGATGAAGCGCACGATGTCTGCGTTCAGGCCCTTGGGGGCGAAATCCTGCTCGATGTCGGTGACGAAGCCGTGCTGGTACTTTTCCAGCTCGGCGACCGCAGCGACCGTTTCCTTGACCGCAGCCATCAGGCCACTTCCTTCCTGCGCGAGATATGCCGCGCGTACAGGTCCAGCCAGGCGTCGCCGGCGCGGACCCAGTCCTCTTCAGTTGTGTTCCAGCCCCCGCTGATACGCACGGCGAAGGGCGCCAGATCGGCGCGGCCCATGGCGGCGACGACATCGCTGGGCTTCATCTTGCCCGACGAGCAGGCCGGGCCGGCGCTGATCGCGACCCCGGCCAGGTCCATGCCCATGACCTGCATCTGGGCGTCGAAGCTCTGAGCGGCGAAACCGAGCGTCTGCGGCAGGCGGGCGGCGGCCTTGCCGAGGATCACGGCGCCGGCCCCTTCGACCCGCGCCTGCAGCGCATCGCGCCACGGTGCCTGGGCGGCGATGGCGGGCAGGTCCCGGAGGGCGGCGACCGCGGCGGCGCCGAAGCCGGCGATGCCGCTGAGGTTCTCCGCCCCGGCGCGACGCCCGCGCTCCTGCCCGCCGCCGTGAAGACGGCGGACCAGCGTCGCCCGCGTGCCCGCCACCAGGGCGCCGGAGCCGAACGGGCCGCCGATCTTGTGGGCCGCCAGGGCCAGGGTGTCGGCGCCCAGCGCGGTGAAGTCGATGGCGATCTTGCCGGCCGCCTGCACCGCGTCGACATGCAGCCAGCCGCCCGCCTCGCGGACCAGCGCCGAGGCCTCAGCAACCGGCTGGATCACGCCGGTCTCGTTGTTGGCCAGCATCAGGCAGACCAGCGGCCTGCCGCCCCCGGCGAGTTCGCTCCGCAGCCAGTCCAGGTCGGCGACGCCGTCCGCATCCACCGGCCAGACGGCGACCGGAACCCCGGCGGCGCGGACATTCTCGGCGACCGCGCCGTGTTCGGTCGCGCCGAGGAGGATGCGGTCATGGCCGGCGGCCACGGCGCTCTCGATGGCGAGGGCGTTGGACTCGGTGCCGCCGCTGGTGAAGGTCACCGAGCCCGGGACCACGCCGACCAGCGCCGCCACCTGTCCCCGCGCCGTCTCGATCAGCGACCGCGCCGCACGGCCGGCGGCGTGGACCGACGAGGGATTGCCCCCGACGTCCAGCGCGCGCAGCACCGCGGCCTTCGCCTCGGGGCGGACAGGGCTGGTGGCGTTGTGGTCCAGATAGATCACGCCGCCTCCGACACGTCGGGACGCAGCTTGCCGGCCAGGACGTCGGCCAGCGAGACCGAGGCCAGGTAGCTGTGCAGCTGGCGCCCCATCTCCTCCCACAGGTCGTGGGTCATGCAGCGCTCGCCGCCGAGCATGCAGCCCTTGCCGCCGACCTTGCCGCAGCGGGTGGCGCGCAGCGGCTCGTCCACGGCCAGTACAATGTCGGCGATCCGGGTGTCGTGGGCGTTCAGCGCCAGGCGATAGCCGCCGCCCGGGCCACGCACGCTCTTGACCAGCCCGCGCCGGCGAAGGCGGGCGAACAGCTGCTCGAGGTAGGACAGTGAAATCTGCTGGCGTGCGGCGATGTCGGCGAGGGAGACGGCGCGCCCGGACTCGTCCGCGTCCTGCCGTCCGGCGAGGTCGGTCATGGCCATCACGGCGTAGCGGCCCTTTGTGGACAGGCGCATGGCGAGATTCCTTGGCATCCGGCGGGCGGCCTGTGCTAAAGCCGCGCCTCGCGCGAACCGGGGAAGCCCGGCCACGCAAGGCGGATTTAGGAAAACCAAGCGGAATGGTCAAGTATTCTGACCCCGTCTTGGACAGGAACAGGAGCCCGGGATGCCCGAGGTTGTTCTGACCGGCGCGGCCGGACGGATCGAAGGTCGCTATTCCCCCGGCAAGCGTGAGAACGCGCCGATCGCCCTGATCCTGCACCCTCACCCCCGCGCGGGCGGGCACATGAACCATCCGGTGTCGGTGCAACTGTACCACCTGTTCATGAAGCGCGGCTTCTCGGTGCTGCGCTTCAACTTCCGCGGCGTGGGCCGCAGCCAGGGCGAGTTCGACGCCGGCATCGGCGAGCTGGCCGACGCGGCCACGGCGCTCGACTGGCTGCAGGCGACCAACCCGCAGGCCAGCCAGTTCTGGGTCGCCGGCTACAGCTTCGGCGCCTACATCGGCATGCAGCTTCTGATGCGCCGGCCTGAGACCGACGGCTTCATCAGCGTCTCGCCGCCGACCAACATGTACGACTTCAGCTTCCTCGCCCCCTGCCCGGCCTCGGGCCTCATCCTGCACGGCCAGGCCGACACCATCGTGCCGCCGGTCGAGGTGGAGCGGGTCGTCTCCAAGCTGCGCACGCAGAAGGGCATCGTCATCGACTACGAACTGGTCGAGGGCGCCAACCACTTCTGGGCCGAGAAGCTGCCCTCCGTTGAAGGCCATGTCGGCGACTACCTCGACAAGCGCCTGGAAGCCGATCCGGCCTGACCGCCGGTCCGAAGACCTGATCTGTAGGAAGTAGACACATGCGTCTGGAAGCCGTGCCCGTCGGTGCTAACGCGCCGCACGAGGTCAATGTCGTGATCGAGGTTCCGATCGGCGGCGAGCCCATCAAGTACGAGATGCACAAGGAGTCGGGGGCCCTGATGGTCGACCGCTTCCTCTACACGGCCATGCGCTACCCCGGGAACTACGGCTTCATCCCGCACACCCTGTCGGACGACGGCGATCCCTGCGACGTCATCGTCGCCAACACCCGCGCCATCGTGCCGGGCGCGATCATGAGCTGCCGGATCGTCGGGGTTATGATCATGGAAGACGAGGCCGGCGGCGACGAGAAGCTGATCGCCGTGCCGTCCAGCAAGCTGACCAAGCGCTACGAGAACGTTCAGAACTACACCGACCTGCCGAAGATCACGCTGGACCAGATCGAGCACTTCTTCACCCACTACAAGGACCTGGAGCCCGGCAAGTGGGTCAAGATCGTCCGCTGGGGCGACGCGGCCGAAGC
>JAIYCQ010000050.1 GCA_027487945.1 Caulobacteraceae bacterium | reverse complement strand
TGACGGCGCGGCTGCCCAACGGGGCCCACCCGTCGCTGGCTCCCGTGCAGCGGGTGAAGACCGCCGACGGCTACGGGCAGCTGATGTGCATGACCCAGAAGTTCTGGGACGAGCTCTGCGTCCTGGCCGGGCGGTCCGATCTGGCCGCCGACCCGCGCTTCGCCGACCTCGCCGCGCGCCGCGCCAACCTTCCGGCGCTGACCGAGGCGGTCGACGCCCTGTTCGCCACCCGGACCAATGCGGAATGGACCGAGCTGCTGGGCGGCAGGGTGCCGTTCGGACCGGTCAACAGCCTGTCGGAGGCCCTGGACAACCCGTTCGTGGCCGAGATCGCCATGCGCGACGTCGTCGACCATCCGGACAGGCCTGAGGGGCTGCAGATGCTGGCCGCGCCAGTGAAGATCGACGGCGCCCGGATGCCGGGCATGCGCTCACCGAAGCTGGGCGAACACACCGGCCCGCTGCTGGGCTAGACCGCCAGATCCTCGCCCGTCATCCGCTGGTAGAGGTCGAGGTAGCGCGCCGACATGGCGTCGATGACCGCCTGCGGCAGCGGCGGGGGCGGCGCCTCGCCATTCCAGCGGCCGGCGGCCCGTTCGGCGTCGAGGTGATCCCTCAGCGGCTGCTTGTCGAAACTGGGCGGAACCTCGCCGACCGACCAGCCCTGCGCCGGCCAGTACCGGGAGCTGTCGGGCGTCATGACCTCGTCGATCAGCACCACCTTGCCGGCGACGTCGCGCCCGAACTCGAACTTGGTGTCGGCGAGCACGAGGCCGCGCTCCGCGGCGGCGTCGCGGCCGGCGGCGTAGACGGTGCGGCTGAGGCGCTCCAGCTCGGCGGCCAGGTCGGCGCCGACCAGCTCGACCATCCGGGAGACGGGGATATTCTCGTCATGGCCGGTCTCGGCCTTGGTCGCCGGGCTGAACACCGGCGGGTCCAGGCGCTCGCTCTGGCGCAGGCCGGGCGGCAGCGCCTCGCCCGCCAGGGTGCCGGTCGCGGCGTACTCCTTCCAGGCCGAGCCGGAGAGGTAGCCGCGCACCACGCATTCGATCGGAACGACGGAAACCCGGCGACAGAGTGTGGCCCGGCCCTGCAGCTGCGCCCGGTGCGGGGCCAGGGCCGGGACGGCGGCGATGATCTCATCCGCGTCGACCGACAGCAGGTGATGGTCGACGACGCCCTCCAGCCGACGGAACCACCAGGCGCTCAGCTGGGTCAGGACAGCGCCCTTGAACGGCACCGGCTCGGCCATGACCACGTCGAAGGCGCTGACCCGGTCGGTGGCGATCAGCAGCAGGCGTTCGGCGTCGACGACATAGATGTCGCGCACCTTGCCCCGGCCCACGAGGTCGAGGGGCAGGTCACTTCGGGTCAGCAGGTCCAAGAACTCATCCTCGCTACAGGGTCTTGCGGATATCAGCCCAGGCGTTGGCCAGGGCGTCGCGGTGCGCCGGCTCGGCGACGCCGATCAGCGCCTCCGCCCGACCGTCGAGGGTCAGGCCGCGCAGGTCGGCGATGCCGTGCTCGGTGATGACCAGCCCGACGTCGGCGCGGGGCACGGAGACAGCCGTCTGCGGCAGGCGCGGGATGATCCGGCTGATGGCGCCGCCCTTGGCCGAAGACGGCAGCGCCAGGATCGGCAGGCCGCCGTCCGACAGCCGCGCGCCGCGCAAAAAGTCGGTCAGGCCGCCCGTGCCGGAGATCTGGCGACCGTTCTGGAACTCGGCGTTGGCCTGGCCGAACAGGTCGATCTCCAGGGCGGAGTTGACGGCCACCAGCTTGGGGATCGCCGCCAGGGTGCGGATGTCGTGGGTGAAGCCCGACGGCTCGAAGCGGATGCGCGGGTCGCGACCGCAGAGGGCGTAGAGGTCGGCGTCGCCGGCGGCCAGGCCCGTGACCACCTCGGTCAGGGCGCCGGAGTCCAGCACCGCCTGCAGCGGGCCGGCGACCATGCCCGAGTGAATGCGCAGGCCCTTCAGGCCCTCCAGCGCCTGCACCGCCGCCACCCCGGCCTTGCCGAGCCCGAACTGCAGGCTGGCGCCGGGGGTCAGCAGCGACTGAAGGTGACCCTTGATGACATCGAAGGCCGGATCGAGGGTCCCGGCCTCGTAGGCCAGCAGCGGCGTCTCGTCCGCGGCGACGAGGGCGAAGGCCGACAGGTCGTAGAGAGGGCCCTGCACCCGGGGCATGTGCGGATTGACGATGGCCGCCTTGAACACGCCCCGCGCCATCACCGCCGGCGCCAGGTCCGAGGCGACGCCCAGCGACACGCGTCCCTCCGCGTCCGGCGGGCTGACCACCACGACGGCGGCGTCGAGCGGCGTGGTCCCCAGCCATCCCCAGGCCTGGAACCAGGTCATGGGCCGCAGCGCGAAGGCGTCGGCCTCGAAACTGGCCCGCCAGTCGCCGGACAGGAAGGTCCCCTCGGCCCGGGCGGTCCCGTGCAGGCCCGCCCAGTCGGTGCGGTTGATCCCCGGCACATGGGCGCCGACGAAGGTGATCCCGGCCGCCAGTTCGGGCCGCCGCCTGAAGGCGTCGCGCAGCCCGAGCGGCTCGCCCGGCCCACCTGGAATGAACAGGCGACCGCCGGCCGGATTCAATCGGGAGGCGACCGTCTCGGCCAGCTTGTCAATCGAGAGGCGAATCACGTCATTCTCGGTTCAGACGACGCCTGCAACCGTACGCGGCGCCGATGTGTTCAGTGAGTTGAATGCCCGGCCCTCTGAAGGACCAGACCGCGTCATGAAAGCCTCGATCGACCATCCCTACGACATCGCGCGGCCGTTCCTGTGGATCGCGGCGCTCAGCTTCGCGACCGGCTTTCTGGGCTACATGGCCCTGTTCGGGACGCCCTTCTAGGGTCACGCCGCCCCGGTCGAGCCGAAGCCGCCCGCACCCCGGGCCGTGGCCTCCAGACTGTCGACTTCGATCCAGGTCGCCGACGCCACCGGCGCGATGACCAGCTGGGCGATGCGGTCGCCCCGGCGGATGACGAAGTCTTCTTCCCCCAGATTGATCAGGATCACCTTCACCTCGCCGCGATAGTCGGCGTCGATGGTGCCCGGCGTGTTGAGGCAGGTGATCCCGGCCTTGGCGGCGAGGCCCGACCGTGGCCGCACCTGGGCCTCGAACCCGGCCGGCACGGCGAAGGCCAGGCCCGTCGGGACCATGGCCCGCGCCATCGGCTTCAGCGTCAGCGGCGCCGCATCGGCGACGGCGGCGCGCAGGTCCATGCCGGCGGCCAGCGCCGTCTCATAGGCCGGCAGCGGCAGGCCCTCGGCATGGGCCAGACGGGTGATCGGGATGGTCGGGGTCATGCCAGGGCCTCGGCGATACGGGCGGCCAGACGGGCCCCCACGGCTTCCTTCACGTCGCGATCCCAGCGCTCGACGCCGGCCTTGCTGATCAGCAGCACGGCATTCTCTCCGCCGCCCATGACACCGGGCTCGGTAACGTCGTTGGCGATGATCCAGTCGCAGTTCTTGCGCGCCAGCTTGGCCCGGGCGTGAGCCTCGACATCGTTGGTCTCCGCCGCGAACCCGACCACCAGCCTCGGCCGGCGCGGATTGTCGGTGGCGAGCGTCGCCAGGATGTCGGGGTTCTCCACCAGCCGCAGGGCCGGCGGACCGTCCTTGCCCTTCTTGAGCTTGATCCCGAACGCCTCATCGGGTCGCCAGTCGGCCACGGCGGCGACGCAGACGGCGGCGTCGGCCGGCAGGGCGGCCTCGCAGGCGGCCAGCATCTCGCGGGCGGACTCGACGTCGACGCGCTTGACGCCCGACGGCGTCGGCAGGCTGACCGGCCCGGCGACCAGCGTAACCCGGGCGCCCAGGGCGGCGAGGCCGGCGGCGATGGCGAAGCCCTGGCGGCCGCTGGAGCGGTTGGTCAGCAGCCGCACGGGATCCAGCGCCTCGGCGGTCGGACCAGCGGTCACCAGCACATGTTTGCCGGCCAGGGGGCGACCCCGGGGCCCCTCCAGCATCGCCATGGCGGCGTCGAAGATCGCCTGGGGCTCGGCCATACGGCCGGCGCCGAACTCGCCACAGGCCATGGCGCCCTCGTCCGGGCCGACGAAGCTGACGCCGTCGCCCTGCAGGGTCGCGAAGTTCCGCTGCGTGGCGGCGTGCTCCCACATCCGCACGTTCATGGCCGGGGCCATGAGCACCGGCTTGTCGGTGGCCAGCAGGGTGGTGGAGGCGAGATCGCCGGCCAGCCCCTGCGCGGCCTTGGCCATCAGGTCGGCCGTCGCCGGGGCCACCACCACCAGGTCGGCCGAGCGGCTGAGCTCGATATGGCCCATCTCCGCCTCCTCGGTGAGGGAGAACAGCTCGCTGTAGACCCTGTCCTCGGCCAGGGCCGACAGGGACAGCGGCGTGACGAACTGCGCGCCGGCCGCCGTCAGGATCGGTCGCACGGCCACGCCCGCCTTGCGCAGAAGCCGCGTCAGCTCCAGCGCCTTGTAGGCCGCGATGCCGCCGCCGACGATCAGAAGAACCCGTCGCTCGCCCAAACCGCGCCCTCGCCTTCAAAGCCTTCCCGCTCCTTACGGCGCGGGCGGGCGCTGGACAACCGGCTCGACCTGTGTTCCTAGTTCGTTCGTTATTCTCGTCAAGGTGGCATAGCGAGGGTTCTCATGATTAGATTGTCGGGCGGCCCTGCCGTCATCGCGGGCCTGTGCCTGCTGCTCAGCGGCTGTGACGGCGGCGCCTCGGCCGTGCCGGTGCAGAAGGGCGGAGACGTCGCGTCGGCGACGGCGGCGTCATCGGAGGCGTCGTCTCCGGACCGGTCCCGGTCTTCCGAGGCTGACCGGGCGCCGGTTCCGACGGTGGACGGCCGGCCGATGTGGTCGGCGACCCGCCGCTACACCGCCGAGCAGAACGCCCGCCGCGCCTTCGAGCGCAACGGCGCGGCCTTCGGGGCCGACACGGTCGACGCCTTCGTGCGCAAGGCCCACGCCTTCACGGCCAAACCGCCGAAGGGGTCGCTGTTCCTGTCGCGGGACAATGGCGACCGGCTGATCTACGACCCGGCCGGCAACGTCTTCGCCATCGCCTCGGCCGACGGCGCGCCGCGCACCATGTTCAAGCCGGACACCGGCATGGCCTACTGGGAACAGGTGAAGGCCGATGAGGCCGACCGCGCCACGCGACGCCGGCAGAGGGCGGACGCCGAGTAGGTTCCTCCCCCGCTTGGGGGAGGGGGACCATGCGAAGCATGGTGGAGAGGGATGCCCCTGTGCCTGGAGTCCTTGCGTGAGTTGAGTGAGGTCGAACACTGTGTCCGGACGGCCAACGCCTGCGCGTCCCTCTCCACCACCCTCCGGGTGGTCCCCCTCTCCCAAACGGGAGAGGTTCGAGAGATTACCCCAGCAGATACCCCAACACCCCCGCCAGTCCGGCCACGGCCGCGCCGAACGCGAACCAGGCCAGGCGTGAGGGGCGCGGTTCGACGACGGCCGCCGTGGCGACCCCGGCCTCCTGGGCCTCGGCCATGCGGGCGATGGCGCGCAGGGCGCTGACGGCGTCGTCGGCCAGCTCGCGGACGCGGGCCACCGGCGACAGCTCGCGGCTGATCCAGCGGCGGACCACCGGGTCGGCGGCCTGCCAGATGTCGTGATCGGGGTAGAGCCGGCGGGCCACGCCCTCGACGGTGACCATGGTCTTCTGCAGCAGCACCAGCTCGGGCCGCAGCCGCATCTCGAACAGGGCGGTGATCTCGAACAGCTGGGCCAGCAGCCGGCCCATGGAGACCTCGCTCGCCGCCCGGCCGAACACCGGCTCGCCGACCGCGCGCAGGGCCTGGGCGAAGGCGTCGATATCGTGGTGGCGCGGCACATAGCCGGCGTCGAAATGCACCTGGGCCACCCGGCGGTAGTCCCGCATCAGGAAACCGTAGAGGATCTCGGCCAGGAAGCGGCGCTCGCGCGGGCCGAGCCGGCCGATGATGCCGAAGTCGACGGCGGTGATCGTCGAGGGGGCCGACACGAACAGGTTTCCCTCGTGCAGGTCGGCGTGGAACACGCCGTGGTCCACCGCCTGGGCCAGGAAGCCGCGGATGACATTGTCGGCCAGCGCCCGACGGTCCAGGCCCGGCGCGTCCAGTGTGGCGGGGTCCGACAGCGGCAGGCCGCTCGCCCATTCCAGGGTCAGGACCCGCTTGCCGACGCCCTCCCAAACCACGGCCGGCGCCCGCATGTAGCTGTCGCGGGCCATGACCTCGCCGACCTCGCCGGCCCCGGCGGCCTCCATACGCAGGTCGAGCTCAAGCTCCAGCGCCCGGACGACGATCTTCGCGAACAGCACCGGCTCCAGCCGGCGGGCCGGGGCGATCAGCCGCTCGACCAGGCCGGCGACCATCAGCAGCACGCGGCTGTCGGAGTCGACGCGGCGCTCGATCCCCGGCCGCAGGACCTTCACCGCCACCCGGCGGCCGTCGTGCATCGTCGCCTCATGGGCCTGGGCGATGGAGGCGGCGGCCACCGGCTCGCCGAAACTGGCGAAGAGACTTTCGATCGGGCGACCGAGCTCCCGCTCGACCTCGGCCCGGGCGATGGCGGTGTCGAAGGGCGGCAGGCGGTCCTTGAGGTGCGACAGGTCCTGGGCGAACTGGCCGCCGAAGATGTCGGCGCGGGTCGACAGCACCTGGCCAAGCTTGATGGCGACGGGACCAAAGCTCTCCAGCGCCGTGGCCAGCCGTTCGCCCGGCCGACCGACCTTCGCCTGCCGCCCCGCGAACAGCCGCAGGAACCGGCCCAGCGCCTGCACCCCCGTCGGCAGCAGCGGATCGACCTCGCGCGGGATCAGCGCGTCGGCGCGGATCAGCGTCCAGCCGACGGCCAGCAGGCGGGCGAAGGCGGCGAGGTCCATGCCTAGATGGCCCGTCCCGTGTGCATGGCCGCGACGCCGTTGGTGAAGTTCACATAGCCCGCGTTGGAGAAGCCCGCGTCGGCGATCATGCGGGCGAAGGTCTTCTGGTCGGGGAAGCGGCGGATGCTCTCGACCAGGTACTGGTAGGAGTCCCGGTCGTTCGCCACCCATTCGCCGATCTGCGGGATGGCGTTGAAGGACCAGGCGTCATAGGCCGCGCGGACCAGGCTGTTGGTCGGGCGCGAGAACTCCAGGCAGATGAACCGCCCGCCCGGCTTCAGCACCCGCCGCGCCTCGCGCAGGGCGGCGCTGACATCGGTGACGTTGCGAATGCCGAAGGTGATCGAATAGGCGTCTGCGCTGGCGTCCGGCAGCGGCAGCCGCTGGGCGTCGCCCACGGCCCAGCAGACCTCGGGCGGATAGCCGCGCTCGCGGCCGGCGGCGATCATCTCGGCGTTGTAGTCGATGACATGGATGGTGGCGTCCTCGCCCCCCCGGCGTTCCTGGGCGGCGCGGGCCATCCTGGCGTAGCGGTGGGCCATGTCGCCGGTGCCGCCGGCCAC
Organism: Caulobacteraceae bacterium; assembly: GCA_027487945.1. GTDB lineage: Bacteria > Pseudomonadota > Alphaproteobacteria > Caulobacterales > Caulobacteraceae > Caulobacter. The sequence continues at coordinate 36,189 of JAIYCQ010000050.1, read as the reverse complement.
GTCGAGGATGACCTCGCCCGGCTGCGGGTTCAGCCGCGCGGCGACAGCGTCCTTCCAGAGCCGGTGCACCCCCGCGCTCATCAGATCGTTCATCAGGTCGTATCGGCCGGCGACGCGGTCGAACACGCCGCGGACCAGGCCGGGCTTCTCGGAGGGATCGACGTCGCGGTAGCCGAAGGTGGCGCTGCTCTGGCTCATGCCTTGCCTCATAGACCCGGGACGCGACCTTCGCTACCCAAGCCTGATCATGCCCGAGCTTCCCGAAGTCGAAACCGTTCGTCGCGGCCTGCAGCCGGTGCTGGAGGGCGCGCGCCTCACCCGTGTCGAGCAGCGGCGGCCCGACCTGCGCTTCCCGTTTCCCGACGGCTTCGTCCAGCGGCTGACCGGCGCGCGGATCGAGCGGCTGGAGCGGCGGGCCAAGTATCTGCTCGGCCATCTCGACCGGGGCGATGTGCTGGTGATGCATCTGGGCATGACCGGCCGGTTCGAGATCGAGGCGCCGGGGCTGGCGGGGCGACCGGGGGACTTCGTACAGGCCGTGGCCGCCGATCCGAAGCACGCCCATGTGCTGTTCGAGACCGAGGCCGGGGCGAGCGTCACATACTACGACCCGCGCCGGTTCGGATTCATGGGCCTGGCGCCCGCGGACGGGCTCGAGACCCACCCGTGGTTCGCGGGCATGGGGCCCGAGCCGCTGGGGCCGGGCCTGACCGCGGCCCATCTGGCGCAGGCCTTCACGGGACGAAAGCAGGGGCCCAAGACCCTGCTGCTCGACCAGCGGATCGTGGCGGGCCTCGGCAACATCTATGTCTGCGAGGCGTTGCATAGATCGGGCATCTCGCCGCTGCGGCCGGCGGGCGCGATCGCGGCGTCGAAGTATCCGCTGCTGGTCGAGGTCATCCGCGCGGTGCTGGGCGAGGCCATCGAGGCCGGCGGCTCGACCCTGCGCGACTTCGCCGCCACCGACGGGGCGCTGGGCTACTTCCAGCACAGCTTCCGGGTCTACGGCCGCGAGGGCGAGGGCTGTCCGACCGCGGGCTGCGGCGGCGTGATCGAGCGGGAGGTCCAGGCGGGCCGCTCGACCTTCTTCTGCCGTCAGTGCCAGGTCTAGGGGCGGGGCGATGAGCGCGATCGCCGGGACGCGGAGCATGCTGGCGGCGGCGGCCGCGGCCGCGATGCTGCTGTCGCCCGGACTTGCCGTTGCGGAGCCGGCTGTCTGGACCCTGCGCGACCAGGACTCGACCATCCTGCTGTTCGGCTCGGTGCACCTGCTGCCCGATGGCCTGGACTGGCGGCCCGCGGCGCTGGATCGGGCCCTGGAGGCGGCCGACGACCTTTGGTTCGAGACCCTGACCGAGAGCGGCGAAGGCCAGATGGCCACCCGGGCGCTTGGGCGGCTGCCGCCCGGCGACAGCCTGGCGGCGAAACTGTCTCCCGAGGGCCGGCTTCGGCTGGAGCAGGTGTCGGACGCGGTCGGCCTGTCGCCGGCGGCGGTCGACGGCCTGCGCCCCTGGCTGGCCGACGTCACCCTGAGCGTGGCGGTGCTGATCCACGACGGCGCCCGGGCCGAGGCCGGGGTCGAGGCGATGCTGTCCGACGCCGCGCCGGGCGCCCCGCGCCGCTACCTCGAGACGCCCCGGGAGCAGATCGCCTTCCTGGCCGAGGCGCCGGAGGCCGACCAGCTGGCGTCGCTGGAGGAGACCCTGCGTCAGCTCGATCAGGATCCGGGGCTTTACCGGCGGCTGGTCAAGGCCTGGCTGGCCGGGGACCAGTCGGCCCTGGACAGCCTCGGCGTCGCTCCGCTGCGGACCCTGTCGCCGGTGCTCTACGAACGCCTGATCGCCGGGCGCAACCGCCGCTGGACAGAGCAGATCCTGCAACGGCTGGCCGGGTCTGGAACCACGGTGATCGTCGTCGGCGCCGGCCACCTCACCGGTCCGGACGGGGTGCCGGCCCTGCTGCGCGCGCGCGGCGTCGCGGTCGAGGGCCCCTGAACGCCCTTGAGCCGGCGCGGCGGGGCGGGCACAAAACGCCCATGACCCAATACACCGCCCTTATCGTCGAGACGCCGTCGGACGGCGTCCTGCTCGTGCGCCTCAACCGGCCCGAGGCCCTTAACGCCCTGAACTCGACCCTGCTGGAAGAACTCGGCCAGGTGCTGGACGCCGCCGCAGCCGACGACGCCGTCCGCTGCCTGGTCCTGACCGGCTCGGACCGGGCCTTCGCGGCCGGCGCCGACATCAAGGAGATGTCGGACAAGTCCTATGCCCAGATGATGGCGCTCGACTTCTTCACCGCCCCGGCCCGCAAGCTGGAACAGTTCCGCAAGCCCGTGATCGCGGCGGTCAGCGGCTTCGCCCTCGGCGGCGGCTGCGAGCTGGCGATGATGTGCGACTTCATCATCGCCTCGGAGACGGCGAAGTTCGGCCAGCCGGAGATCAACCTGGGCGTCGCGCCCGGCATCGGCGGGACCCAGCGGCTGACCCGCTTCATCGGCAAGTCCAAGGCCATGGACATGATCCTGACCGCCCGGATGATGGACGCCGCCGAGGCGGAGCGTTCGGGCCTCGTCTCGCGCGTCGTGCCCGCTGACAGGCTCATCGAGACGGCCCTGGAGGCGGCGGCGAAGATCGCCGGCCACTCGCCGCTGGCGGTGATGATGAACAAGGAGCTGGTCGAGGCGGCCTACGAGACCACCCTGACTACCGGCGTGGCGCTGGAGCGGCGGCTGTTCCACAGCCTGTTCGCCTTCGAGGACCAGAAGGAGGGCATGGCCGCCTTCGTCGAGAAGCGGAAGCCCGACTTCAAGGGGCGGTAAGCAGGGCGGCCGCCTCGTCGGTCATCAGCCACCTGGCGAAAGCCACCCCCGCCGCCTCGCCCGGACCGCGGGTGACGACCACCTGGATCTCGCCCCCGCCGACCTTCGGCTTGAAGCGGTTCTGCAGCCGCGCATGGCCATAGCGTTGCAGCCGGTCGGCCAGCTTCGGTTCGCGCGTGGCGATCACCACGCCCGCGCCGCCCTCGCCCGCGGTCAGCAGCGCCTTCGGATCGGCCGGCGCGGGGCTGAAGTCGCTCGCCCCGCCCTGGCGCGCCCAGGCCGCCAGCGCGGCGTTCAGCGGCTTGACCAGGTCGGGGTCGCAGACGACGACAGGGCCGGGGCCGCGGCGGGAGCACCCCGCGACAGCGCCGAGCGCCAGCAGAAACAGTCTTCTGTCCATGGACCGGTTGTACAGAAGCGACGCCGATCCGCCAGAGTCACGTTGACCGCCCCCGGTCCTTCCTGTATTTGCCCGCCCTTCGATTTATCCGGCGTACGCGACGTCCGCGCGCGCCCCGTCCGTTTGAGGTCTACAGGCACATGGCCAATAATCCCGGCGCCAAGAAGGCGATCCGCAAGATCGAGCGCCGCACCGAAGTGAACAAGGCCCGCCGTTCGCGCGTCCGCACCTTCCTGCGCAAGTTCGAGGAAGCCCTCGCCGCCGGCGACGCCGCCGTGGCCAAGGAAGCCTTCATCGTCGCGCAATCGGAACTGATGCGCGCCGTCTCCAAGGGCGTGGTTCACAAGAACACCGGTTCGCGGAAGGTCTCGCGCCTGAACGCCCAGCTGAAGAAGCTGTCGGCCGCCTGATACAGGCCGGGGACGGAGCGCCTTTTTCGGCGCAACGCCTTATAATCAAGCAGTTTGATCAACCGGCAGGCGCCTTCGCGCCGGCCGGTTTTTTCACGCCCGCTTTTCGCCCGTGCGGCGAATTTACTCATCTCTGACGGGCTGGTTAACGGATTCCCTTGCCCTGTTCGGGACGTCCCCGAGTCAACAGAAATATCCGTGTCGGGACTCTAATTTCCGGTTTGACCGGTCGTTTTCGAGGTCGCTAGTGTGAAGTTCTCGACGCTCTGGTTCATCTCCATTCTTGGTCATGAGTAAGGCGGCGGCGGGCGCAGTGCGTCCGCCGATCAAGCCCCTGTGCGTCGAGATTGCTTCGCCGTCGTGGGGGCGTTCGGGGCTTCGCGGGTACAGAGACAGACAACAGACGGGTGGGCTGAATATGACTTCCGTGGGTGGCCAACAGATGCCTTCGCAGACTCCGGCCGGCGCCGTTTGGACCAAGGCCTGTCTTGCGCTTCGCCATGAGCTCGGTGATGCGGCGTTCGGCTCGTGGCTGGCGCAGGCCGCGCTGCGCGAGGCTGGCGGCCAGCTGTACCTCGTCACCCCGACCGGAGTCGCCCGGGACTGGATCCGCCGCAACGCCTGGCGCCGTATCGGCGAGCTTTGGGCGCAGCATGATCCGGAGGGGCGTATCCTCGACCTGAAGTCCCGCATGGAGTTCGAGTCCGACACCGGTGGCATGGAGATCATCGCCGAGGCGATCGAGGTCATGGATCCGGTCGCCACAGACGCCCCGGCCGTCGCCCCGATGCCGCCGGCCCGTCCGACGCGCACCGCCGGCCTCCAGGAGCGCTTCACCTTCGACAGCTTCGTGCCGGGACCGGCCAACGAGTTCGCCCACGCGGTCGCCCGGCGGGTGGCCAGCTGGGCCGACGGCCACTTCAACCCGGTCGTCTTCCACAGCCCCTACGGCTTCGGGAAGACCCACCTGCTGAACGCGCTCGCCTGGGAGGCCATGCGCGCGGCGCCGGAGAAGAAGGTCGTCTACCTGACCGCCGAGCGGTTCCTGTCGACCTTCGTGCGGGCCGTGATGGATCGCTCCACCACCCTCTTCAAGGAAGAGCTGCGCGCCGCCGACCTGCTGCTCATCGACGACGTCCACTTCGTGGCCGGCAAGCAGTCGACCCAGGAAGAGCTGTTCCACACCCTGACCGCCCTGATGGAGGACGGCCGCCGGGTGGTGTTCTCTGCCGACCGGCCGCCGGCCCAGATCACCGAGATGGACGCCCGGCTGCGCAGCCACCTGTCCGCCGGCCTTGTCTGCGGCATCGAACCCGCCGACCGCGGACTGCGCATGGGCATCCTGGAGCGCAAGCTGGCCTCGCTGGGCCGCCAGGGCGGCTTCATCGCCCAGGCCCGTCCCGAGGTGCTGCAGTTCCTCGCCGATCGCTTCACCGACAGCGTGCGCGAGCTGGAGGGCGCCCTGAACACCCTGGTGGCCCGCATGGGTCCGGAGGTGTCAGCCCTCTCGCTGGACGAGGCCCAGAACATCCTGCGGCCGCACCTGCGCGGGGCCGAGAAGCGCATCACGATCGACGATATCCAGAAGGCGACGTCGGAGCACTTCGGCCTGCGCCAGGCGGACCTGATCTCCGAGCGCCGCAACCGTTCGGTCGCCCGTCCGCGTCAGGCGGCCATGTGGCTGGCCAAGCAGCTGACCACCCGCTCCCTGCCGGACATCGGCCGGCGTTTCGGCGGCCGCGACCACACCACGGTGCTGCACGCCGTGCGCCGCATCGAGGCCCTGAAGGCCGACGACGCCCAGCTGTCCCGCGACCTCGAAGCCCTGACGCGGAAGCTGCGCGGGTAACGCCCGCGCCCGCTGCGCCTCCGTCGCGGGCTCTACAGGACACAACAGAAAGGGCGCGGCTCACACCGCGCCCTTTTCGTTGGCGTCGCCCGGCAGACCCCGCCGTCGCGACCCCCGCAGGGGCTAGAACCGCTTCCCGCGCACGCCGTTCTCGGCGAAGTAGTCGATCATCTTGCGCCAGCCGTCCTGCGCCGCCTCGAGATCGTAGCTGGCGCGGTAATCGGCATGGAAGCCGTGCTGGGCGTCGGGATAGACCAGAATCCGGGCGCCGGCCTTGTCGAACTCACGCAGCTTGGCGTTCATCAGCTCCACATCGCCGACCGGGATGCCCTGGTCGCGGCCAGCATAGAGGCCCAGCACCGGCGCCTTCAGGTAGCCGGCAAGCTCCAGCGGCCACTCCCGCTCGGGCTCGGCCAGGAACTGCCCGTCGGCGGGCCGGGTCAGGCGGCCGTACCAGGCCACCCCGCACCGGAAGTGCCGGTACCGGGAACAGGCCAGCCAGACGGCGGCGCCGCCCCAGCAGAAGCCCGTGATGGCCATCTTCTTGCGATCGGCGAACGACTGGGCGCCGGCCCACTCCACCGTCGCGTTGATGTCGTTCATCACCTCGGCGTCGGTCGCGGCCGAGACGATCCTGCGGATCGCCGCGAAGTCCGTCAGCGGGGCGGGATCGCCATGGCGGGCGAAATAGTCCGTGGCGATGGCGACGTAGCCGAGCTTGGCCAGGCGCCGGCAGACGTCGCGGATGTACTCGTGGACCCCGAAGACCTCCGAGACCACGACCACGACCGGGAAGCGGCCGCGGGCGTCGGGGCGGGCGACATAGGCGGGGATGTCGCGGTCGCCGGCCGGGATCATCGCCATCTCCGCGACGAGCCCGTCCAGGTCGGTGACGATCGGCGCGGCGGTGGCCGAGACGGCGGCAGCCGCGTAGCCCGCGAAGAACAGGCCGCCGAGCGCACGACGGGAGACATTGAGGTCGCCGGGGAGGTTCCCCTCCGGGCGGGTGAGCTTCAGCATGGGCGTTATCCTCGACGGCCTTTTGTCGCACCCTATCGTGACAGGACGGGCATCGCCAAGGGCGGCAGCGGAGCGGCCCGCCGCAGGGTAATGTTGATCCGGCCGCCGCCGGGGACAAGCCGGGACGAGCCCGGGATGACGCGGTCGACGCCGTGGTAGGCCAGCCGGGACTCGCCCGCAAGCAGGCAGACGTCGCCGGACGCCAGCCGCAGCGACCGGGTCGGCGCCTTTCGCGTCAGACCGCCGAGGCGGAACAGGGCGGTGTCGCCCAGGGAGACCGACAGGACGGGAAAGGTGAAGTCGGCCTCGTCCTCATCGCGGTGCAGGCCCATGCGGGCGCCGGGCCGGTAGAGGTTCACCAGACCGGCGTCGGCCGGAACCGCCGGATCGACCAGCTGCGCCCAGAGGGTCTCGAGCAGCGGGGGCATGGGCGGCCAGGGGCGGCCCGTCAGCGGGTGGAGCGCCTCGTACCGGTAGCCGAGACGGTCGGAGACCCAGGACAGCGGTCCAAGGCCGGTCGTCTCCACGCTCATCGGCTTGCCGCCCGGCGTCGTCTGGACATGGAAGGGCGCGTCCCGGGCGCCGGCGAGCACGCAGGCGAGGAGATCGGCCTGCTCGTCGGGCGACAGCCGCCCCGGCAGCAGCACAAAGCCGGTCTGGTCTCTCATGAGCATCCCATAGCGTCGCTACAGGGTGCGCGCCCGGACCGGGCGAGGCAAGTCGCCGGCGCGGGCGGCGAAACCGGCGCGGACAGGGTCCGCGCCGGCGGCCTCGTCAGTCTTCGGTGTAGCGGTAGGTCGAGATCTTGCAGACGTCGATGCGCGAGCGGACCAGCTCGTCGCCGTCGTCGAACACCGCCTTGAAGTCGTAGAGGCAGTAGCCGGTGCCGTCGTCGACGTTGACGGTGACGGACTGTCCGGGACGCAGGACGTCACGGCCCAGGATATCCTCTTCCCAGTCCCGCTCGCCGACGTTGGACGCGTAGAACCGGACAATGGTGTAGCGGGTCTCGTTGATGATCCGGACGCGGCGGTCCTCCGCCGACGCGCTGGCGGCGGTCAGCAGACTGGCTGCCGCGAAAACGGCGATCGCCGCCGCGGCCCGGAATTTTCTGGATAGTTCGATCATGTCATCCCCCTCAGGATTGTCGTCCCTCAATGGCGCGATACAGCGCCCTGGACGCGGGCGGGCCATGCCCCGAATGGGGGGTTACGCGCTCACCGGGTCGACTCCCCGACAAAGCCCTCAATTTGGCTGGGGTTTTGCACTTGCAGCGGGGGGGCTGCTTCCCATATGGCGGTCTTGACGACGGCTTCCGTGACCCGGGAGCCGGTCCATTCCCGATCAGAGGATCCAACGGGGACGGAAGAGAAAAACCGGAGCGCTTCACGCAAGGCTCTTGTCGCCGCCGTCCGCCAACCACGGAGTAGAAAGACCTCAAGATGAGCAAGATCATCGGTATCGACCTTGGCACCACGAACTCGTGTGTCGCCATCATGGACGGCAAGAACCCCAAGGTGATCGAGAACGCCGAGGGCGCGCGCACCACGCCCTCGGTCGTCGGCTTCCTCGATGACGGCGAAAAGCTCGTCGGCCAGCCGGCGCGTCGCCAGGCGGTGACCAACCCGACCAACACCCTGTTCGCGATCAAGCGCCTGATCGGCCGCTCCTACAGCGATCCGGTGGTCGACAAGGACAAGGGCATGGTGCCCTACGAGATCGTCCGCGGCGGCGCCGGCGACGCCTACGTCCGCGCCCACGGCAAGGACTACAGCCCGCAGGAAGTCTCGGCCTTCATCCTGATGAAGCTGAAGGAAGACGCCGAGCGTCACCTGGGCGAGAAGGTCACCAAGGCCGTGATCACGGTTCCGGCCTATTTCAATGACGCCCAGCGCCAGGCCACCAAGGACGCCGGCAAGATCGCCGGCCTGGAAGTTCTGCGCATCATCAACGAGCCGACCGCGGCCGCCCTCGCCTACGGCCTGGACAAGAACGACGGCAAGAAGATCGCCGTCTACGACCTCGGCGGCGGCACCTTCGACGTCTCGATCCTTGAGATCGGCGACGGCGTCTTCGAGGTGAAGGCCACCAACGGCGACACCTTCCTCGGCGGCGAGGACTTCGACCTTCGCGTCGTCGACTACCTGGCCGACGAGTTCAAGAAGGAAACCGGCACCGACCTGCGCAAGGACAAGCTGGCCCTTCAGCGCCTGAAGGAAGAGGCCGAAAAGGCCAAGAAGGAACTCAGCTCGACCGCGCAGTACGAGGTCAACCTGCCGTTCATCAGCATGAACGCCAACGGCCCGCTGCACCTGAACATCAAGCTGTCGCGCGCCAAGCTCGAAGCCCTGGTCGAGGACCTGATCGCCCGCACGATCGCGCCCTGCGAACAGGCGCTGAAGGACGCCGGCCTCAAGAAGTCAGACATCGACGAAGTGATCCTGGTCGGCGGCATGACCCGCATGCCCAAGGTCGTCGACGCGGTGAAGGAGTTCTTCGGCCGTGACCCGCACAAGGGCGTCAACCCGGACGAGGTCGTGGCGCTGGGCGCCGCGGTCCAGGCCGGCGTGCTGCAGGGCGACGTCAAGGACGTGCTGCTGCTGGACGTCACGCCGCTGACCCTGGGCATCGAGACCCTGGGCGGGGTGTTCACGCCGCTGATCGAGCGCAACACCACCATCCCGACCAAGAAGAGCCAGACCTTCTCCACCGCCGACGACAACCAGTCGGCCGTGACGATCCGGGTCTTCCAGGGCGAGCGTCCCATGGCGCAGGACAACAAGATGCTGGGCCAGTTCGACCTGGTCGGCATCCCGCCCGCCCCGCGCGGCGTGCCGCAGATCGAGGTCATCTTCGACATCGACGCCAACGGCATCGTGCACGTCACCGCCAAGGACAAGGCGACCAACAAGGAGCAGTCGATCCGCATCCAGGCCAACGGCGGCCTGAGCGACGCGGACATCGAGCGCATGGTCCGGGAAGCCGAGTCCAACAAGGCCGAGGACGAGAAGCGCAAGGCGGGCGTCGACGCGCGCAACCAGGCGGACGCGGTCATCCACTCGACCGAGAAGGCCATGGCCGAGCACGGCGACAAGGTCGGCGCTGAAGAGAAGGCCGCCATCGAAACGGCTCTGGCCGACCTGAAGGCCGTGCTCGAGGGCGGCGACGGCGAGGACATCGCCGCCAGGACCCAGACCCTGATCCAGGCGTCGATGAAGCTCGGCGAGGCCATGTACAAGGCCCAGCAGGGCGAAGCCGGCGACGGCGAGGCCGCCCAGGCCCAGGACGACGGCGTCGTCGACGCCGAGTTCGAGGAAGTCAGCGACGACGGCAAGAAGTCGGCGTAACGCCACGCCTGATGGCGGCGAGGAGCCCGGATATGATCACGACCCGTCCGGACCGCCTCGCCGCCGCCTTCGCGCAGGCCGAAGCCCTGTCCCTCCGGGGCCTGCCCGCCGACAGGGCTGCGCCGGTCGCGGTGCGGATCAGGTCCCTCACCCCTTTCCCAGACACGCTTTTCCGAATGTCCGCCCATGCGTGACTACTACGAGATTCTCGGCGTCCAGCGCGGCTGCGACGAGGCCGCCCTCAAGATCGCCTTCCGCAAGAAGGCGATGGAGCACCATCCCGACCAGAACGGCGGCTGCGCCGAGGCCGAGGCGCGCTTCAAGGAGGTCAACGAGGCCTACTCGGTGCTGTCCGACGCCCAGAAGCGGGCGGCCTATGACCGCTACGGCCATGCCGGCGTCAACGGCGGCGGCGCGGGCGGAGGCGGCCAGGGCGCCGGCTTCAACGACGTGCACGACATCTTCAACGAGGTGTTCGGCGACGCGTTCGGCGAGATGTTCGGCGGCGGTCGCCGGCGTCAGAGCAACGGTCCCGCCCGGGGCGGCGACCTGCGCTACGACCTCGAGATCAGCCTGGAGCAGGCCTACGCCGGCTCGGACGTCGAGATCACCGTTCCCGCCTCCATCACCTGCGAGCCCTGCGACGGCTCCGGCGCCAGGCCGGGCACCAGCCCCACGGTCTGCGGCAGCTGCGGCGGCGCCGGGCGCGTGCGGGCCACCCAGGGCTTCTTCGCCATCGAACGCACCTGCCCGCGCTGCGGCGGCGCCGGCAAGCTGGTGCTCGACCCCTGCAAGGCCTGCCACGGCCACGGCCAGGTGCGGCGCGACCGCACCCTGTCGGTGCGCATCCCGGCCGGGGTCGACGACGGCGCCCGCATCCGGCTGGCCGGCGAGGGCGACGCGGGCCAGCGCGGCGGACCGCGCGGCGACCTCTACATCTTCCTGTCGGTGACCCCGCACGATCTGTTCGAGCGGGACGGTCTGGACCTGCTCTGCACGGTGCCGGTGGCCATGTGCACCGCCGCGCTCGGCGGCGAGATCGAGGCCCCCTGCCTGACCGGCGGCGAGGACTGCGACGGCGCCTGCCGGATCCCGGTCAAGATCCCCGAGGGCGTCCAGACCGGCAAGACCATCCGCCTCAAGGGCCGCGGCATGCCGTCGCTGCGCACCCGCGAACGCGGCGATCTGATCGTCGAGCTCTTCGTCGAAACCCCGACCCATCTGAGCGCCCGGCAGAAGGAACTGCTGCGCGAACTGGCCGATCTGTGCGGTGACGCCCAGCAGCCCCAGGCCTCCGGATTCGTCGGCAAGGCCAGGAAGTTCTGGGACGGCGTCACCGGCCAGGCCTGATGATCACCCGAAGCGGGTAGCGGGAGGCCCCGGACGAAGGTTCCGGGGCCTTTTTTGCGTTCCCCATCGTGACACAGGCGTCATTTTCTGGCCTGATGTTAACAATGACAAGATGAGGGAGGTCGCCATGGCCGACGGTGGATTTGATCTGGGCCAGTCCCGGCGTGAAAAGGCGGAGCGGGATGCGGCGGCGCGAGCCCGCGCCTTCTCGATGCCGATCGAGCAGATCGACGTGACCGACGCCGAGCTGTGGATCAACGACACCCACTGGCCCTACTTCGAACGGCTGCGGAAGGAAGCGCCGGTTCACCGGTGCGAGATCAACGAAGAGGTCGGGCCCTACTGGTCGGTGACCCGCTTCGAAGACATCATGGCCATCGACACCAATCACCAGGTGTTCAGTTCCGACGCCCACCTGGGCGGCATCACGCTGCGCGACATGGATGACGACTTCATCCTGCCGATGTTCATCGCCATGGACCCGCCCAAGCACGACGTGCAGCGCAAGACGGTCAGCCCGGTGGTCAGCCCGGCCAGCCTGATGCAGCTGGAGCCGATCATCCGCGAGCGGGCCGCCGGCCTGCTGGACAGCCTGCCCGTCGGCGAGACCTTCGACTGGGTCGACCGCATCTCGATCGAACTGACCACCCAGATGCTGGCGACGCTGTTCGACTTCCCCTTCCACGACCGCCGCAAGCTGACCCGCTGGTCCGACGTCGCCACCGCGCCGCTCGGCATGGGCATCATCGACACCGAGGACCAGCGCCGCGCCGAGCTGCTGGAGTGCCTGGAGTACTTCACGGGCCTCTGGAACGAGCGGGTCAACGCCCCGCCCGCCAACAACCTCATCTCGCTGCTGGCCCATGGCGAGTCGACCAAGAACATGTCCCCGATGGAGTACCTCGGGAACCTGATCCTGCTGATCGTCGGCGGCAACGACACCACCCGCAACACCATGACCGGCAGCGTCCTGGCCCTGAACCAGAACCCCGATCAGTACGACAAGCTGCGCGCCAATCCCTCGCTGATCCCCAGCATGGTCTCCGAGACCATCCGCTGGCAGACGCCGCTGGCCCACATGCGCCGCACCGCGCTCGCCGACTTCGAGATCGGCGGCCAGACCATCAGGAAGGGCGACAAGGTGGCCATGTGGTACGTCTCGGGCAACCGCGACGAGACCGCCATCGACAACCCCGACGCCTACATCATCGACCGTGAGCGTCCGCGCCACCACATGTCGTTCGGCTTCGGCATCCACCGCTGCGTGGGCAACCGCCTGGCCGAGATGCAGCTGCGCGTGGTCTGGGAAGAGATCCTCAAGCGCTTCCCGACCATCGAGGTGGTCAGCGAGCCCAAGCGGGTGCCGTCGTCCTTCGTGAAGGGCTACGAGAGCCTGATGGTGCGGATCCCGTCCAAAAATCCGGCGTGATTCCCGGCGACGCCGAGGCCATCACCGAAAGCCTGGAAAGGGCGGCGGCGCTCTGCGACGACCTGACGCCGCCCGTCTACGCCCGCCTGTTCGCGGCCCATCCGGCCATGGAGCCGCTGTTCGTCGCCGACCGCAGCGGACAGGTGCGCGGCGAGATGCTGGCCCGGGTTATCGAGGCCATCCTCGATTTCGCCGGCGACCGGAAGTACGCCGCCACCCTGATCCAGACCGAGGTGGTCACCCACGCCGGCTATGACGTGCCGCCCGAGGTGTTCGGGGTGTTCTTCGGCACGGTCGCCGACACGCTGAGAGACCTGATCGGCGAGGCCTGGACGGCGGACATCGACGCCGCCTGGACCCGCCTGCTGGCCGAGCTCGACTGGTACGTCACCCACCCGGACCAGTCGGAGACGGCGTTGGTGTGAGGCCTGGCGTGCTTCGAAACGCGCGCTCCGAGCGCCGCTCCGCATGACGTAGAAGAATAGCGCCCCGACACGTCATCCTGGGCAGCCGCGCAGCGGCGTCTCGAAGGCCGCACGGTCCGGCAGCGTTCATCGCCGGCGACGGGCCCTGCCGCCTAACCGTCAGCCCTTCCAAAACCCGACGATCTCGCGCACTTCAGCCACCGTCGGCGCGGCGGCTTCCCGGGCCTTCTCGGCGCCGGCGGCCAGGATGCGGTCGATCTCGGCCGGGTCGGCCAGGAAGCGGCGCATGGCCTCGCCCACGGGGCCGAGCTTGGCCACCGCCAGGTCGGCCAGAGCCGGTTTGAAGGTGCCGAAGCCCTTGCCGCCGAACTCGGCGATCACCTGGGCCTTGGTCATCTCGGCGAGCGCCCCGTAGATGCCGACCAGGTTGTCAGCTTCCGGCCGGGCGGCGAGGTCCTCCAGCGCTTCCGGCAGCGGCTCGGGGTCGGTCTTGGCCTTGCGGATCTTCTGGGCGATGGCGTCGGAGTCGTCGGTCAGGTTGATGCGCGAGTTGTCCGAAGGGTCGGACTTGCTCATCTTCGCCGTCCCGTCGCGCAGGCTCATGATCCGCGCGCCCGGGCCCTGGATCAGCGGATCGGGCAGCGGGAAGAAGCCCGGCCGGTCGAAGTCGTGGTTGAACTTGCCGGCGATGTCGCGGGTCAGCTCAAGATGCTGCTTCTGGTCCTCGCCGACCGGCACGTGGGTGGCCTTGTAGACCAGGATGTCGGCCGCCTGCAGCACCGGGTAGGTGTAGAGGCCGACCGAGCTGCGCTCCTTGTGCTTGCCGCTCTTCTCCTTGAACTGGGTCATCCGGTCGAGCCAGCCGAGGCGGGCGACGCAGTTGAAGATCCAGGCCAGCTCGGCGTGCTCGCGCACCGCCGACTGCGGGAAGATGGTCGCCTTGGCCGGATCGAGGCCCGAGGCCAGGTAGGCGGCGGCGATCTCACGCGTCTGGTTCGCCAGCAGGGCCGGGTCCTGCCAGACGGTGATGGCGTGCAGATCGGCGACGAAGATGAAGGTGTCCATCTCGTGCTGCAGACGGGCGAACTTCACCAGGGCGCCCAGGTAGTTGCCCAGGTGCAGGGCGCCCGACGGCTGGACGCCCGACAGCACGCGGACGGGACCGGCGTAGGGGGCGGGAGGTTGGTCGGTCATGGATCGGTCTTTTCGGAATGCGGGTCGTACAGGCGCGGCAGGGACCACCGCGCAGCGTTGCGGGTCGGCGTCAGGCGCCGCGCCATCGGCGCGTCAGGGGAGCCAGCAAGACCATGCAGGCTCGATACGGCGCCGCCGGGATCAGGACAAGCCTTGCCCGCCCTAGAGGACGTCGGCCGGCGGCGGCGCGGTCACCCCGGGGCGGCGGCGCAGGGCGGCCTTGACCTCGGGGATCGTCACCCCGCCGGAGGCCAGCAGCAGCGGCGGATAGAGGGCGGCGCCGGCCAGGCAGAGCAGCAGGACGACGATCTCCTTGGCCCCCAGCCCCGGCAGGCGGAAGCCGCCGAGCAGGCCCTCGAGCTCGGCGCGGTGGAACTGGGCGGCGAAGAGGGCGAGACCCATGGCGGTGCTGGCCAGAAGGATGCGCACCAGCTTGCCAGCAGCGACCGGCGACGGCGTCCAGTCGCCCCGCTTGCGCAGGGTCCAGACCATCTGGGCGACGTTGAGCCAGGAGGCGAAGGCCGTCGCCGCCGCGATGCCCTCGAAGCCGATGATCTGGAAGAGCAGGATGCCCAGCACGATGTTGACCGTCATCGAGATGATGGCGAACCGCATCGGCGCCTTCGTATCGGCCCGGGCGAAGAACACCGGCGACAGCACCCGCGCCAGCACGAAGGCCGGGGTGCCCCAGCCATAGTGGAACAGGGCCTTGGCCGTCTCCTGGGCGTCGAAGGCGGTGAACTCGCCACGCTGGAACAGGCCGTCGATCAGATAGTGCGGGATGGCCAGCAGGGCCGCCGCCGCCGGAAGGGTCAAGGCCATGGCGAAGACGATGGCCTGGTCGGTGGTGCGCTGGGCCTCGGCCTTGTCGTCCAGGCTGATGGCCCGGGACAGGGTCGGCAGCAGGGCCACCCCGATGGCGACGCCCACCAGGCCGAGCGGCAACTGGTAGAAGCGGTCGGCGACCGACAGCCAGGTGCGGGCGCCGTTCACCTGGCTGGCGATGATGCCGGAGATGAAGATGTTGATCTGGGTGACGCTGGCGGCGATGGCCCCGGGGATGGCGGTGGCGATCAGGGCGCGGATTTCGGGCGTCAGCCGGGGCAGGGTCGGCCGGATCTTCGCCCCGACGCGCCAGACGCCCCACCACAGCAGGCCGGCCTGGGCTATGCCCGCCCCGAACACGCCCCAGGTCGCGGCATAGGCCGAGTCGATGGCGCTGTTGGGCGGGATCACCGCGATCAGGATGCCGGCGTTCAGCAGGGTCGGTGCCGCCGCCGACAGGGCGAACCGGCCGCCCGCGTTCAGGACCCCCGACAACAGCGCCACGATCGCCATGCACGGCAGGTAGGGCATGCTGATCTGCGTCAGCACCACCGCCAGCTTGAACTTCTCGGGCTGGTCGATGAAGCCCGGATTGATGACCATCATCAGCCACGGCATGGCCAGCTGGAAGGCGACGGTCAGTACGAGGGTCGCCGCAGCGAGGGTCGCGAGCGCGTCGGTCGCCAGCCTGTCGGCGGCCTCCTGTCCCTCCTGCGCCAGCACCTTCGAATAGGCCGGCACGAAGGCGGCGGTGAAGGCGCCCTCGGCGAAGATGCGCCGGAACAGGTTGGGGAAGGACTGGGCGGTGTTGAAGGCGTCGGCGGCCGGGGTGGCGCTGGCCCCGAGCCGGGCGGTGATGAACAGGTCCCGCGCCAGCCCCATGAACCGGCTGACCAGAGTCAGGCTGGAGAACACCATCGACGAGCGGATGAGGCCGCCCTTCGGAGTCTTCACGGGTCTGGACGGCTGCTTGGCGCTCACGACGCGTTAGTGCGCCGGGGTCGGGAGACGGTCAAGACGGGCGGGCGAAAGAGGACGGCCTCTGCATCGATCCTCCTCCTCGCCCGGTCGGAGGGGTCGGTCGGTCACCGCGCCACACTGGCCCGCGCCCGTTCCAGCCGCGGTCGGCCGCCACGCGCGGGGCCGGCGTCGTCCTCGTCCAGCACCTCCATCAGGGCCGCCTTCAGGGCGATGGCCGCACGGCTGTCGGTCAGCTTCCCGCCGCCGGGCGTCTGGACGTAGAAGGCGTCGACGGCCCGCTCGCCATAGCCGTCGATGTGGGCGCTGACGATGGACAGGCCGGCGTCGGCCACGGCGCGGGCGAGCGCCTCCAGAAGGCCGGGCCGGTCGCGGCCCGAGGCCTCGACCACGGTGGCGTCCTCGGAGGCGTCATTGTCCAGCATCACCGTCGGGGTGATCGAGAAGGCGGCGGCGCGGCCCAGTTCCTGCGGCTTGCGCGGCTCGAAGGTCGGGGGCTCGCCCTTGCCGGCCGCCTCCAGGGCGTCGGCCAGCCGGCGCAGGATGCGGGGATTGTCGGCGCCGATCGGGGCCCCGGTGATGTCCTGGACGTGGAAGACGTCGAGCGCCTGGCCCTGGGCGGAGGTGAAGACCCGCGCCCCGACCACGTTGCCGCCCAGACCGGAGATGGCCAGGGCAAGGTCAGCGAACAGACCGCGCCGGTCCTTGGCGGCGACGACGATCTCGGCGGCGTTGCGATCGGGCCGGACGCGGGTTTCCGCCGCAGCCCCGCCCTGCATCTGGGCCCGGCGCGCCAGCTCGGCGTGCGCGGCCAGTTCGTCGGCGCCGAAGGCCGTGAAATAGGCGTCCTCCATCGAGGCGGCCCAGCCCTTGGAGACCGGATCCCGCTCGACCAGGACCTTGCGGGCCTCGGCGGCGACGGCGTTCTGGTGCCGGCGGGCGCTGGCGGCGGGGTCGGAGCCGCGGCCGCCGCGGAACACCGCTTCGGTCGAGGCGTAGAGCTCGCGCATCAGCTGGCCCTTCCAGCCGTTCCAGACACCGGGGCCCACGGCGCGGATGTCGGCCACGGTCAGCACCAGCAAAAGGCGGAGCCGCTCGGGGTTCTCGACGATGCCCGCGAAGGCGGCCACCGTGGCCGGGTCGGTGACGTCCCGCTTCTGGGCGTAGTCGCTCATCACCAGATGATGCTCGACCAGCCAGGCGATGAGCTCGATCTTGCCCCGCTCGACGCCGAGCCGCTCGCAGGCGGATCGCGCCGCCCGGGCGCCGGCCTTCTCCTGGCCGCCGACGCCGCCCTTGCCGGTGTCGTGGAGCAGCATGGCGAGGAACAGCGCCTCGCGGTCGTCGATCAGCGGCATGATCGACACCGACAGCGGGTGATCCTCGGCCAGCCGGCCGTCGGCGATGTCGGCGATCACCCCCACCGCCCGCAACGTGTGCTCGTCGACGGTGTAGGAGTGGTACATGTTGAACTGCATCTGGGCGACGATCCGGCCGAACTCCGGCAGGTAACGGCCCAGGACGCCGCTCTCGTTCATCAGCGTCAGGGTGCGGTAGGTCCGCTTGCCGCGGGCCAGAACGTCCAGGAAGGCTTTCGCCGCCTCGGGATCGCGCCGCACCTTGGGCGTGATCAGCGCCAGACTCCGCGTCACCGCCGTGAAGGCGTCCGGGTGCAGGTCGAGATTGCGCTGGTCTGCGATGCGGAAGATGCGGATCAGGTCGACCGGATCCTTGTCGAAGATCTGCGGCCCGTCGATGTTCAGCCGCCCGCCCTCCTCGACGAAGCCCGGGACGTCCAGCGGCTTGCGCTTGGGGCCGCCCTGGCCGGGCAGGAAGCGTGACAGACCCTTGGGCCGCGCCTTCACATGCTCGGTTTCGAGCTTGGCCGAGAAGGTTCGCGTCAGCGACCCGACCTCACGCGCGATGAGGAAATAGCGCCGCATGAAGCGCTCGACGGCCGGATTGTCGGCGCGGTCGCCGTAACCCATGCGGCGGGCGATCTCCGGCTGCAGGTCGAAGGTCAGCCGCTCCTCGGGCCGGCCGGTGGCGAAGTGCAGATGTGCCCGGACGGCGTGCAGGAAGTCGAAGGCGCGGACAAAGGCGCGCACCTCGCGCCGGTCGAAATAGCCGAGGGTGAAGACATCCTCCGGCTTCTCCACCGGATGCAGGTACTGGGCGATCCACATCAGGCTGTGCAGGTCGCGCAGGCCGCCCTTGCCCTCCTTGACGTTGGGCTCGACCATGTAGCGGCTGGCGTCGGCGCGGCCGTGACGGTCGTCCCGCTCCTTAAGCTTGGCGGCGACGAACTCCGCGCCGGTAGCCTTGACCACGTCGTTGCGGAACCGCTTCTTGAGGTCGGCGGCGAGGGCGTCGTCGCCGGTCAGCTTGCGGGCCTCCAGCAGCGAGGTGCGGATGGTGAAGTCCTCACGCGACAGCCGCACGCACTCCTCGACCGTGCGGGAGGCGTGGCCGACCTTGAAGCCCAGATCCCACAGCGCATAGAGCATGAACTCTATGACGCTCTCGGCATGGGCGGTCTGTTTGTAGGGGCGCAGGAACAGCAGATCGATGTCGGAGAAGGGTGACAGCACCCCCCGCCCGTAGCCGCCCACGGCCAGCAGGCAGAGCCGCTCGCCCTCGGTCGGGTTGCGGGCCCGGAACAGGTGGACGGTGGTGAAGTCGTAGAGGGCGGTGATCACCTCGTCGGTGACGCCGCACAGCAGACGGGCTGTCTCAAGCCCGCCGGCCCCGTTCTCCAGCCGCTCCTTGGCGATCATCCGGCCGCGGAACAGGGCAGCCTTGAGCACCTCCAGCGCCAGCCGGCGCTGTTCCGGCTCGTTGCCGACCGCGTCGTGGGCGGCGGCGGTCAGCCGGGCCCGCAGCGCGTGACCGTCGACGACATGTTCAAGGCGGGTGGGGCGGAGACGTGCGACCATGATGGCCCTATGTGCGACGCAACATGCGGCGGCGCAATGGATTGCGCCCTTGGCGAGAGCCGGCGCCCATCTTGTGAACAGTGGCCGCTAGAGCAGCCCCCTGAGCCGATAGAGCGCGTCCATCGCCTCACGGGGGCTCATGCCGTCGGGGTCGAGGGTGCGCAGGGCCTCCTCGACGGGGCTGGGACCGCTCTTCACCGGCGTCGGGGCGGTGGCGGCGAACAGGGGCAGCCCCTCCAGCCTGGCGGGCGATTCCGCCTCGCTCTCCAGCCGCTCCAGCACCTGACGCGCGCGGGCGACCACGGCCGGCGGCACCCCGGCCAGCTTGGCCACCTGGACGCCGTAGCTGCGGTCGGCGGCGCCCGGCCCGGCCTCGTGCAGGAAGACGAGGTCGCCGTTCCATTCCTTGGCGCGCAGCGACAGGTTGGAGACGTAGCTGAGCTTGTGCTCCAGCGCCGCCAGCTCGTGGTAGTGGGTCGCGAACAGCGCCCGGCTGCGGTTGGTGGCGTGCAGCGCCTCGGCGCAGGCCCAGGCGATGGCCAGGCCGTCCCAGGTGGCCGTGCCCCGGCCGATCTCGTCCAGGATCACGAAGCTGCGCGGCGTCGCCTGGGTCAGGATAGCGGCGGTCTCGACCATCTCGGCCATGAAGGTCGAGCGACCGCGCGCCAGGTCGTCGCCGGCGCCCACCCGGCTGAACAGCCGGTCGACCACGCCCAGGGTCAGCGATCGGGCCGGCACGAAACAGCCGGCCTGGGCCATCACCGCAAGGATGGCGTTCTGGCGCAGGAAGGTCGACTTGCCGGCCATGTTCGGCCCGGTGACGATCGACAGGCGCGCGCCTGTCTCGCCCGAGCCGTCCAGCCGGCAGTCGTTCGGGGTGAAGGGATCGCCGGCCCGCTTGACGGCGGCCTCGACCACAGGATGGCGGGCGCCGACGGCATCGAAGGCGAAGGAGCGGTCAACCACCGGCCGCACGGCCTGCTGGTCCTCGGCCCATTCGGCCAGGGCCGCGTCGACGTCCAGGGTGGCGAGGGCCCGGGCCGCCGCCTGGATGGCGGGCGCCAGCGCGCAGGCAGCCTCGCGCCAGGCCTCGAAGGTCGCCATCTCGATGGCCAGCGCCCGCTCGCCCGCCTGGGCGATCCGGGCGTCGAGGTCGGCCAGCTCCACGGTGGTGAACCGCACCTGGTTGGCCAGGGTCTGGCGATGGATGAAGGTGGCGTTCAGCGGCGGCTGGAACAGCGGGTCGGCCTTGTTCGCGGTGGTCTCGACGAAGTAGCCCAGCACCGCATTGTGCTTGATCTTCAGCGGCACGCCGCTCTCGGCGGCCAGCCGGCTCTCCAGCGCGATGATCACCCGCCGGCTGTCGTCGCGCAGGCCGCGCGCCTGATCCAGTTCCGGCCGGACGCCGGCGGCGACGAAGCCGCCGTCGCGCGCCTGGGCCGGCAGGTCTGGGCCCAGCCCCTGCTCCAGCGCCGCCAGCAGGCCGGACAGATCGACCGACAGGGACGGGTTCACCGCCGCCAGCGCCTGGTCGATCTCGAAGGGCGGCTCCGTCAGCCGGGCGCCCTCGTTCGACAGCAGGGCCGACAGGGACTCGCCGGTCTTCAGGCCGTCGCGCAGCGTCCCCAGATCACGGGGACCGCCCCGGCCGAGCGCCAGCCGCGACAGGGCGCGGGCCAGGTCGCCGGAGCGACGCAGGCTTTCGCGCAGACGCTCGCGCAGCGGGCGGCGCTCGACCATCCACTGTACCGCGTCGAGCCGGACGTCGATCGCCGCCGGGTCGAGCAGCGGCCGGGCCAGCCGCGCCGCCAGCAGCCGTGAGCCCGCCGCGGTGACACAGCGGTCGATGCAGCCCAGCAGCGAGCCGTCCCGCTGGCCGGACAGGGTCTTCTCGATCTCGAGCGAGGTGCGGGTCGCCGGATCGATAGCCATGACGTCCGCCTCGCCCGCGCGGCGGGGCGGCGACAGGGCCGGCAGCTTGCCGGCCTGGGTCATCTCCAGGTGGGCGGCGATCAGGCCGAGGGCCGAAATCTCCGCACCCGCCAGCCCGCCGAACCCGTCCAGGGTGTCGACGCCGTACAGCCGCTTCAGCCGGGCTTCGGAGGCCGCCGGCTCGGCCAGGGCCTGGGCTACCGGCTGCACGAGGCCGCCTGCCCCCTTCAGCGCCTGGTTGACGGTGTCGTCGGCGAACAGTCGGTCCGGGACGAGGATCTCCGACGGCTGCAGCGCCGCCAGCGCGGCGGCCAGACCCGAGGGGGCGATCAGCAGGCTCTCGACCTCGCCGGTGGACAGCTCGACGCTGGCCACCGCAGCCTGTCCGCCGCGCAGCGCGATCGCCGCCAGCCGGTTGGCGCCGCGGGCGTCCAGCAGGCCCTCCTCGGTCAGGGTGCCGGGGGTGACGATGCGGACGACGTCGCGGGCGACGATGGACTTCGAGCCGCGCTTCTTCGCCTCGGCCGGGGTCTCGATCTGCTCGCAGACGGCGACCTTGAACCCCGACCGGATCAGTTTGGCGAGGTAGGCTTCGGCCGCATGGACCGGCACCCCGGCCATCGGTATCGGCTGGCCGTTGTGGGTTCCCCGATGGGTCTGGGCGATGCCGAGTGCGGCGGCGGCCTTGATCGCATCGTCGAAGAACAGCTCGTAGAAGTCGCCCATCCGGAAGAAGACCAGCGCGTCGGGCTGACGCGACTTGGCCTCGAAATACTGGGCCATGACCGGCGTGGCCCCGGCGGCGTCAGGGGTCGGGGTGATCGGGGCGGAGGGGGCGTTCATCGCCGGCGACCCTAAAGCATGCCCGGGTCAGATGGAATCGTCTGACCGGGATCAGCATGCTCTCGACCCAAACACCTTGAACGCGTTAAGGGCCGGCCACGGGTGGTGGCCGGCCCTCGACGATCAATGGGGTCTTTGTGGTCAGGCGACGTTCGAGTAGCGGTCGGCGTAGCTGTCCTCGCCGTCCTCGTCGGCGATCCGGAAGCGGCGGATCATCGAACCGAGCTGCTCGGCCTCCTGGCGCATGGCGTGGGAGGCGGCGGTCGATTCCTCGACCATGGCGGCGTTCTGCTGGGTGATCTGGTCCATGCGGTTGACCGCGATGTTGACCTCTTTCAGCCCGTTGGCCTGTTCGCGGACCGAGGCGCTGATCTCGGTGATCAGGCGGGTCACATCGCCGACGCGGCCGACGATGCGTTCCAGCGCCTGACCGGCTTCGCCGACCAGGGTGGCGCCGCTGTTGATCTGGTTGCTGGACGAGGCGATGAGGGCCTTGATCTCCTTGGCCGCCTCGGCAGAGCGCTGGGCCAGGGCCCGCACTTCCTGGGCGACGACCGCGAAACCCTTGCCGGCGTCGCCGGCCCGGGCCGCTTCCACCCCGGCGTTGAGCGCCAGGAGGTTGGTCTGGAAGGCGATCTCGTCGATGACGCCGGTAATCTGGAAGATCTGCTTGGACGAGGCCTCGATGGCGCTCATCGCGGTGACGGCGCGACGGACGACCTCGCCGGACTCGCGGGCCTCGACGCCGGTCTCGCCGACCATCTTGTCCGCCTGGGCCGACCCTTCGGCCGTACGGGACACCGCGTTGGTGATCTCGTTCAGGGTCGTCGCCGTCTCTTGCAGATTGGCGGCCTGGTTCTCGGTGCGGCGCGACAGGTCGTCGGCGGCGGCGCTGGTCTCGCTGGAGGCGGTCTCGATGCCCGAGGCGCGGTGCGAGATGGTGCGCATGATCTCGGCCAGCTGGGTGACCGTGGCGTTGAAGTCGGCGCGCAGGGACTCATAGGCCGGGGCGAAGGGCTTATCCAGGCGGCAGGTCAGGTCGCCGGCGGTCAGGCGTTGCAGGCCTTTGGCCAGGCCATCGACCACTTCGGCCTGTTCACGGGCGGAGGCGGCGCGGGCGGCTTCCTGGCTGGCGCGGGTCGATTCCTGGTCGGCGGCCTGGGCCTGTTCGCGTTCATGCAGCTCGGCCAGACGAAGCTGGTTGTCGCGGAAGATCACCAGCGACTTGACGATGGCGCCCAGTTCGTCGGCGCGCTTGAGGGCGTCGAGGTTGACCCGGTTGTCGCCGCCGGCGAGCGTCTCGGTGGCGGCGGCGATCCGGATGACGCCCTTGCGGATGGCGATGACCAGGGCCGCGGCGATGCCGGCGACGGCGACCAGGGCCAGGGCGACGAGGACGGTGGCGATGGCGCCGATGGTCTCCGCTTCCTTCACCGACTTCCCGGCGCGGGCGACCGTGGCGTCGCTGGACACCTTGACCGCCGCTTCGAGCGTGGCGCTCATGCTCTTGTAGGCTTCCTGGAAAGGCACCGTGAACTGCGCGGCGGTGGCGGCGTCGGCGTCCAGCATGCCGATCACCAGATCGACGGCGTCCTGATAGGTCGCCAGTTCCTTCGACAGGGCGATGAGCTGCTTCTGACTGTCGGGCTCTGCGGCCTTGGCGACGGTGTCGACATCCTTGCGGATGGCCTTGATCTCTTCGGAGAGGGCGGCCGCGCGTTCGGAAATCTTGTCGGTCTCGATATCGGCGAGCTTGCCGGTCGTAAGCCGGTAGAGCTCGCCATGCGCCGAACTGATTCTTTGCGAGATCGACGACAGTTCGAGCGCCTGCGGCAGATCCGACGCAACCACCTGGGTCAGAACCGAACGCTGGTTCTGGTTCATCCACCAGGACCCGCTCGCCACAAGGGCCAGCGCGATAATGGCGAGCAACGGCGCGAAGCCGATCTTCACCGCCAACGGCGCATCATCAAGTCTAGGCATACGCATAGGGATTCCCCGCCCGCATCAGTAGCGACCGGGGCAACTTCGCCCGGTTAGGTAATCTTGAGGTTAACGCCAAAAACGTATCGGGGCGCCTCGGCGGAGGCGCCCCGAAATCGTAGTGCCGGGTCCGGCGCGGTCCGGACTTTAGGACCGCGCGCAGGACCTGAGAGTCGTCCGAAGGGCTCAGGCGCCCGGGAAGCGGACGGGAACGCGGATGGTGCCGGTCTTGCCCGCCATCGGCAGGACTTCGGCGACGCAGATGGCGGCCTTTTCGAAGCCGGGCGACGGGGCCTGGCTCTGGACGACCTTGCAGGCCGACAGCTTGCCGGCGTCGGCGTTGCACTCGAGCGTGATCGAGGCGGCCTGACGGGTGTTGGCGTGCTTGGTGAGACACGTCTCCATCTGGGCCTGGAGGCTGGCGGCCGAAGCCGGACCGGCGAGGGTGACCGCGACCAGGAGGCCGGCGGCGACGAAAGCGGGATATTTCATCCTGAGTTGCCCCTTCTGAGCATTGAAAACCGGGAATGGGTTTAGGCCGAGGGTGTTAAACACCTCCTTACAGCGCGACGGATTTTGACTCTTTCGCCTGTCTCTTGCCGCGGGGCCCGCGGGCCGCCATCTAGGGACAGTCATGTTCATCCAGACCGAACCCACGCCCAATCCCGAAGTCCTCAAGTTCCTGCCCGGACGCGAGGTGCTGACCGACGGCGCCCGCGAGTTCCGGAACGACGAGGAGGCCGACGCTTCCCCGCTGGCCCGGGCCCTGTTTGACCTTGGCGATGTGGTGCGGGTGTTCTTCGGC
Organism: Caulobacteraceae bacterium; assembly: GCA_027487945.1. Lineage (GTDB taxonomy): Bacteria > Pseudomonadota > Alphaproteobacteria > Caulobacterales > Caulobacteraceae > Caulobacter. The sequence goes on along the minus strand of JAIYCQ010000050.1, from coordinate 11,645 downwards.
TCCGACTTCCTGACCGTCACCAAGGCGGAAGGAACCGACTGGGGCCACCTGAAGGCGCCGGTTCTGGCCGCCATCATGGATCACTTCACCTCCGGCGCCCCGATCCTGACCACGGGTGCTGCGGATGGTCACGACCAGACGGTTTACGAGGGCGACACCGCCCAGATCGTCGCGGAGATCAAGGATCTGCTCGACACCCGCATCCGCCCGGCCGTGGCCCAGGACGGCGGCGATATCGTCTTCTCGCGGTTCGAGGCCGACACCGGCGTGGTCTATCTGCACATGCGCGGCGCCTGCTCGGGCTGCCCGTCCTCGTCCGCCACCCTCAAGGCCGGCGTCGAGAACATGCTCAAACATTACGTGCCGGAAGTGACGCGGGTGGAGCAGACGCTGTAGAGAGCGCGGGTGATCCTCGCCCTCGACACCTGCCTGACCGCCTGCTCCGCCGCCATACTGGACGGCGACCGGGTGCTGGCCGCCCGCTCCGAAGCCATGCCCCGCGGACATCAGGAACGCCTGGCGCCGCTGGTCCGCGAGCTGGCGGAAGAGGCGGGTGTTCCCTTCAGGACCCTCACCCGCATCGGCGTCACCGTCGGCCCGGGCAGCTTCACCGGCCTGCGGGTCGGGATCGCCTTCGCCAAGGGCCTCGGCGCCGCCCTGTCGGTTCCCGTCGTCGGGGTCGGAACCCTGGCGGCCATGGCCTGCGGACGGACCGGCTTTGTCGCCGCCGCCATCGACGCCCGCCGGGGCCAGCTCTATCTGCAGCTGTTCGGCGACGGCGCGGCCCTGACCGCCCCGGACGCGGTGACGCTGGAGACCGCCGCCGCCCGCATCGCCGAGGTCTACCCCGGGGGCCCGGCGATCTTCACCGGGTCCGGGGCCCCGCTGCTGGCGGGCATCCTCGCCGACACCCTGATCGAGACGCCCGAGGGCCCCGACCCCGTGGCCATCGCCCGCCTGGCCGCCGCTGCGACGGTGAAGCCGGTCCGGCCGCTCTATCTGCGGGCGCCGGACGCCAGGCTGCCGATATGAGCCTGCGCGCCGCCCCGCCGGAGGATGCGGCAGGTCTGGCCGAACTGCACGCCGCCGCCTTCGACAAACCCTGGAGCGCCGGGGAGATCGCCACCCTGATGGCGACGCCGGGCGTCTTCGCCCTGACCTTCGACCGGCAGGGCTTCATTCTGTGCCGCGCCATCGCCGGCGAGTCCGAGATCCTGACCGTCGCGGTCGACCCCGCCGCGCGACGGGGCGGCGTCGGGCGCGCGCTCGTGGAGGCCGCCGCCGGCCTGTCCGCCCGGAACGGCGCCGAAAGCCTGTTCCTGGAGGTGGCGCGCGACAATGTCGCGGCGCTCGCCCTCTATGCAGCCGCGGGCTTCGAAGAGGTCGGATTGCGCAGGAGATACTATGCGTCCGGCGCGGACGCGGTCGTGATGCGGCGGGCGCTTAACAGCTGAGCGGCCAGCGCCTATCTTGGCGCGACTCAGACGGAGAACTGCCTTGGACCGGCTCGAAAAACTGTGCGTCGAAAAAGGCATGCGGATGACCGACCAGCGTCGGGTCATCGCCCGCGTCCTGTCCTCGGCCCAGGACCACCCGGACGTCGAGGAGCTCTACCGTCGCGCCCACGCTATCGACCCGCACATCTCCATCGCCACCGTCTACCGGACGGTCCGGCTGTTCGAGGAGTCGGGGATCATCGAGCGCCACGACTTCCGCGACGGCCGCAGCCGCTATGAAGAGGCGCCCGACGTCCACCACGACCACCTGATCGACATGAAGACCGGAAAGGTGGTCGAGTTCGTCGACGACGAGATCGAGGCCCTGCAGCAGGCCATCGCCCGCAAGCTCGGCTACAAACTGGTCGATCACCGCCTGGAGCTCTACGGGGTTCCGATCGAGGAGTAGGTTGGGTCGGGAGGCCCAACCTTGATCCCCGGGCTCCTGAACCCCATAAACCCGGCATGACCCAGTCCGCGCCGGAAAAGCGCCTCTACATCAAGACCTACGGCTGTCAGATGAACGTCTATGACAGCGAGCGCATGGCCGATGTCCTGCGCCCGCTCGGCTATGGCGTGACCGACGACCCCGAAGGCGCCGATCTGGTGGTGCTCAACACCTGCCACATCCGCGAGAAGGCCACCGAGAAGGTCTATTCCGAACTCGGCCAGATCAAGCTGATGAAGGGCCGCAAGGCGCAAGCCGGGGGCAGGATGAACATCGTCGTCGCCGGCTGCGTGGCCCAGGCCGAGGGCGAGGAGATCATGCGCCGCCAGCCCGCCGTGGACCTGGTCGTCGGGCCGCAGGCCTATCACCAGCTGCCCGAGCTGATCGCCCGCGCCCACCGGGCCACCGGCGAGCGGCTCAGCGCCGACTTCGCCGCCGACGAGAAGTTCGACGCCCTGCCGACCGAACGCCATGTCACCGGCGTCACCGCCTTCCTCACCGTCCAGGAGGGCTGCGACAAGTTCTGCACCTTCTGTGTGGTGCCCTATACGCGCGGCGGCGAGTGGTCGCGTCCGGCCGACACCATCCTGGCCGAGGCCCGCGATCTGGCGTCCAAGGGTGTGCGCGAGGTGACCCTGCTGGGCCAGAACGTCAATGCCTACGACGGCTGCGACGGCGGCCTGGCCGGCCTGGTGCGCCAGCTGGCGAAGGTCGATGGCCTCGACCGCATCCGCTACACCACCAGCCATCCGCGCGACATGGACGAGGCCCTGATCGCCGCCCACGGCGAGGTCGAGGCCCTGATGCCTTACCTGCATCTGCCGGTGCAGTCCGGGTCCGACAGGATCCTGAAGGCCATGAACCGCGGCCACACGGCCGAACACTACCTGCGGCTGGTCGAGCGCATCCGCACCGCCCGGCCCGACATCGCCATGAGCTGCGACTTCATCGTCGGCTTCCCCGGCGAGCGGGAGAGCGACTTCGCGGCGACGCTGAACCTTGTGCGCGAGGTCGGCTACGCCGGCGCCTTCAGCTTCAAGTACAGCCGCCGCCCCGGCACCCCCGCGTCCGCCCTGCCCGGCCAGGTGGCCGAACAGGTCATGGACGAGCGTCTGCAGCGGCTGAACGCCCTGCTGCAGGACCAGGCCGCCGCCTTCAACCAGTCGGTGGTCGGGCGGATCGCGCCGGTGCTGATCGAGAAGACCGGTCGCCACGAGGGCCAGATCGGCGGCCGCTCGCCCTGGCTGCAACCGGTGCATATCGACGGGCCCGAGCAGCTGATCGGGTCGATCGTGCCGGTGCGGATCGAGGCGGCGACCCGCAACAGCCTCTCCGGCTCGCTCGTTACGGCGCCGGCATGAGCCGGCCCCCTGACTTCCTGCCGCTGTCCGACGCGGCCGCCCGCGCGGTCTACGGCCCCGGCGGCCGCCACGCCGCCCTGATCGAGGACGCCTTCAAGGTGCTGATCGAGACCCCCGGCGGCGGCGTCTCGGTCCAGGGCGACGCCCGAGGCCGGGGCCAGGCCCGGCGCGCGATCGCCACCCTCGAGGCGCTGATCGACGCGGGATCGGAGGTCAGCGAGGCCGACGTCCGCGTCGCCGTCGGCGAGGCCCGTCCCGCCGTCCCCGGCGGCGCGGCCGCCGTGACCCGCGCCGGCGGCGGTCGTCAGGGCCCGGTGTCGCCCAAGACCAACGCCCAGGCCCGCTACATGGAGATGCTGGGCCGGCATGATGTCACCTTCGGCCTCGGCCCGGCCGGCACCGGCAAGACCTTTCTGGCCGTCGCCCACGGGGCAGGCATGCTGCTGCGCGGCGACGTCGACCGGCTGATCATCACCCGCCCCGCCGTCGAGGCCGGCGAGAAGCTGGGCTTCCTGCCCGGCGACCTGACCGAGAAGGTCGACCCCTATATGGCGCCGGTCTGGGAGTCGCTGACCCAGATCATCGGCTCCGAACAGCTGCGGCGGCGGCGCGACAAGGGCGAGATCGAGGTCGCCCCGATCGCCTTCATGCGGGGGCGCACCCTGGCCCATGCCTATGTCATCGTCGACGAGGCCCAGAACACCAGCCGGCTGCAGATGAAGATGGTCCTCACCCGGCTGGGCGAGGGCTCGCGTATGGCGGTGACCGGCGACCCCAGCCAGGTCGACCTGCTCAACGCCGCCGACTCCGGCCTGGCCCACGCCGTGTCGATTCTCGAGGGCGTCGAGGGCGTCGGCGTCACACGCTTCAGCGCCGAGGACGTGGTGCGCCACCCTATGGTGGCCCGCATCGTCAAGGCCTACGACGCTGACGCGGCCCGGCGCGCCGGTCGATGATCGATATCGAGATCGAGGACGAGGCCTGGTCCGCCGCCCTGCCCGGCGCGGAGGCCCTCATCCTAGCGTCGGCGCAGGCGGCTCTGGCGGGCGCGGGCGCGGTCACCATCCTGCTGGCCGACGATGACGCCGTCGCCGAGCTGAACCAGCGCTTCCGCGGCAAGGCCGGGCCGACCAATGTGCTCAGCTTCCCGGCCCCGGCCAATCCCGAGGATCACCTGGGCGATATCGCCCTGGCCTACGGCGTCTGCGCCCGCGAGGCGGCGGAGCAGGGCAAGCCTCTGGCGCACCACCTGCAACACCTGGTGGCGCACGGGGTGCTACATCTTCTAGGATACGACCACCTCACCGAGGCCGAGGCCGAGGAGATGGAGGCGCTTGAGCGGCGGCTTCTCGCCGACCTGGGCGTTCCCGACCCTTACGCCTGACAGCAGGGACGACATGCCGAGCGACGATACCGGGGCGCAGCCCGATACACCCCCCCGACGAAGCCGGGGGCTTCGCGCCCTCTTCCGCCGCCTGCGCCGGGAGGTTCTCGAGCCGGTTCAGGAGCTGGCGACGCCCCAGGGACAGGCCGCCGCCGCCGCCGCGACGCTGGTCGGGCAGGCGCGCGCCTTTCAGGCCCTGACCGTCGACGACCTGATGACGCCCCGGGCCGATGTCGTCGCCGTGGACATCAACACCCCGTTCGACACCCTGGTGGCGCTGTTCATCGAGACCGAGCACAGCCGGCTGCCGATCTATCGCGAGACCCTCGATGATCCCGTCGGGGTCGTCCACATCAAGGACGTGTTCAAGGCGGTGTCCGGCAAGGGCCGCAAGCCGGCCGGCGCCTCGACCCCCCTGCGGCGGCTGAAGCGCGAAACCCTCTATGTGCCGGCCTCGATGCGCGCCGCCGACCTGCTGGCGCAGATGCAGAAGACCCGCATCCACATGGCCCTGGTCATCGACGAGTACGGCGGCACCGAGGGTCTGGTGACGCTCGAGGATCTGATCGAGGCCGTGGTCGGCGAGATCGACGACGAGCATGACGAGGCCACGGTCAGCGGCGTGCGCGCCCGGCCCGGCGGAATCTTCGAGGCCGACGCCCGCGCGCCGCTGGAGGATCTGGAGGCGGCCCTCGGCGCCGGCGAACTGGCGCCGAGCGAACTTGAGGAAGAGATCGACACCGTCGGCGGCCTCGTCACCGCCATCGCCGGCCGCGTGCCGCGCCGGGGCGAGGTCATCCAGCATCCGGCCGGCTACGAGCTGGAGATCATGGACGCCGACCCGCGGCGGGTGAAGCGGATCCGGGTGCGCCCGGCGCCTGACGGCCCCGGCGCAGAGGCGCCCCCGGCGTGATCGTCGCGCGGCTCGCCGGCCGGCTGGAGGCCGCGCCACGCTGGCTGCTGGCCCTCGCCGCCGGCCTGGCGGCGGCGCTGGCCCATCCGCCCTTCGGGTTGCTGCCGGGCCTGCTCGGCTATCCGCTGCTGCTCTGGCTGGTCGACACGGCCGACGAGGCCCGGCCGCTGCGCTCGGCCTTCTGGCGTGGCTGGCTGGCCGGTCTGGCCTATTTCGCGGTCGGGACCTGGTGGATCGCCGAGGCCTTCCTCGTCGATATTGTCGCCCACGGCTGGATGGCGCCCCTGGCGGTTGCGGCCATGGCCGGAGGCGTGGCGCTGTTCTGGGGCGCGGCCATGGCCGCCTATCGCCTGATCCACGCGACGGGCCTGTCCCGCGTCCTGGTCTTCGCGGGGGTGTTCGCCGCCTTCGAGTGGCTCCGCGGCCATGTGCTGACCGGCTTTCCCTGGAACCTGCCCGGCGAGACCTGGCGGGCCGGGTCGGCGATGTCACAGACCGCGTCCCTGGTCGGGGCCTACGGCCTGACCTGGATCACCCTGGCGACCGTTTCGACCGCCGCGCTCTGGCGCGACGGACGGCGCGGCCGCATCGCCGTCGGCGGCGCCGCGGCGGTACTGGCCGGGCTCTTCCTGTGGGGGGCGGTGCGGACCCTGGATCCGGTGCGGCCCGCCCCCGGATCCGCGGCCGTGCGCGTGCGGATCGTCCAGGCTGACGTCAAACAGGCCGCCAAGTACGACCCGGCCCATTTCCAGCGGATCGTCGAGGCCTATACCGGCCTGACTGCCCGTCCCTACGCCGGCCCGCCCGCCGACATCGTCATCTGGCCCGAGGGCGCCATACCGGCCGCCGTCAACGACTACCTGGCGCCCGGGACCTGGACCCGGCAGGCGGTCGAGCAGGCGCTGCGCCCGGGGCAGGTGCTGCTCGTCGGCGCCTATCGCTACGACGGAACGCCGGCCGACGTTCGCTATTTCAACACCCTGGTCGCGGTGCGACGCACCGCCGGAGGCCTCGCGCCGGCGGGGGTCTACGACAAGCACCGGCTGGTGCCGTTCGGCGAGTTCCTGCCGCTGGAGGACCTCCTCACCCGCCTGGGCGTCAAGGCCCTGGTCCATGCGCCGGAGAGCTTCGCCACCGGGCCCGAGCCCCGGCCGATGACCGTCGCCGGCCTGCCGCCGTTCCAGCCGCTGATCTGCTACGAGGCCCTGTTCCCCGGCTTCACCCGGCGCGGCGCGCTGGCCTCGGGCGTGGCGCCGGCCTTTATCGTCAATGTTTCCAACGATGCCTGGTTCGGGCGCACCAGCGGGCCGCTGCAGCACCTCAACCTCGCCAGCTATCGGGCGATCGAGGAGGGGGCCCCCGTGCTGCGGTCGACCCCCACCGGCGTTTCGGCGGTGATCAGCGCCCTGGGACAGGTGGACGCAGGAGCGTTGCGTCTGGGGCATACCGGCGTTATTGACGCCGTCGTACCCCAACGGCAGTCAGACACCCTGTACCGCCGCCTTGGTGATATTCCCTTCCTTGTGATGGTGTTCTCCTCGGCCTTGGTCAGCCTGCGTATTCGGGTAGTCCAGACCTTGAAAACGCGGCAGAACGGCATGAAGGGGAAGGCGTAACCAGTGTTTCTGCTACTCAGGGCCTCATGAACGCTACCACTGATACTGATCGCTCTCCCAACCCCGTCGACCTTCACGTCGGTGGTCGCATCCGGATGCGCCGCAAGCTGCTGGGCGTTTCCCAGGAACGCCTCGCCGACGATCTCGGCCTGACCTTCCAGCAGGTCCAGAAGTATGAGCGCGGCGCCAATCGCGTCAGCGCCTCCAAGCTGTACGAGATCGCCAAGTCCCTGCAGACCTCGATCGCCTACTTCTTCGAAGGCCTCGTCGACCCCTCGACCGCGCGCGCCGAGGGCGTGTCCGACAGCGGCGCGGAGCCCTTCATCCACGACTTCCTGATGACTCCCGAAGGCCTGGAACTGGCGGCGCTCTTCCCCAAGATCAAGCGCGGCCGTGTCCGCCGCCGCATCCTCGACCTCGTGCGCTCCATGGCCGAGGAAGAAGAGGCCGCCGACAGCGCCGAAGTCTGACGGCGCACCAGGGGCTGACGAACCGGGCTGACGCCGGGTTGGCAATTTCCGGGGCCCGGCGAAGCCCGGAGGGCGCGCGTCGCCTTGCGGACATAAAGATATCCTTATAGGTTTTCGGGGCCGTCTCCAGGACGGTCCTGTTGCCCCCCCCGGAGTGCTGTCTTGAGCCGATCCTCCTATATCTTCACCAGCGAAAGCGTGTCGGAAGGCCATCCCGACAAGGTCGCCGACCGCATCAGCGACACCGTCGTCGACGCCTTCCTGGCCGCCGACCCCGAGGCCCGCGTGGCCTGCGAAACGCTGGTCACCACCAACCGGATCGTGCTGGCCGGCGAAGTCCGCGCCGGCAAGCCCGGCGGCGACAAGGCCGCCAACAAGGCCCTGACCCGGGACATCATCCGGTCGCTCGAGCCCAGGGTCCGCGCCGCGGTCAAGGACATCGGCTACGAGCAGAAGGGCTTCCACTGGGAGAAGGCGAAGTACGCCTGCTACCTGCACGGCCAGTCCGCCCACATCGCCCAGGGCGTCGACGCCAGCGACAAGAAGGACGAAGGCGCCGGCGACCAGGGCATCATGTTCGGCTACGCCTCGACCGAGACGCCGGAACTGATGCCGGCCACGCTGCAGTACAGCCACAACATCCTCAAGCGCCTGGCCGAGCTGCGTCACAGCGGCGAGCTGTCGGCGCTGGAGCCGGATGCCAAGAGCCAGGTGACGCTGGAGTATGACGGGGCCGGCAAGCCGGTGCGCGTGGTCTCCATCGTCGTCTCGCACCAGCACAAGAAGAAGATCGACGGCAAGGCGGCGACCAGCAAGCGCATGCTGGACCTCATCAAGCCGCACGTACTGTCGGTGTTCCCCGAAGGCCTGGTGACGAAGAAGACCCAGTGGCTGGTCAACCCGACCGGGCGCTTCGAGATCGGCGGGCCCGACGGCGACGCCGGCGTCACCGGCCGCAAGATCATCGTCGACACCTACGGCGGCGCCTCGCCCCACGGCGGCGGCGCCTTCAGCGGCAAGGACCCGACCAAGGTCGACCGGTCGGCGGCCTACGCCTGCCGCTACCTCGCCAAGAACGTCGTGGCCGCCGGCCTGGCCGACCGCTGCACGATCCAGATCGCCTACGCCATCGGCGTGGCCAAGCCGGTCTCGTTCCACGTCGACCTCCACGGCACCGGCAAGGTCGATCCGGCCGAGCTTGAGCGCATCCTGCCCGAGCTGATCGGCGGCGCCACGCCGCGCGCCATCCGCGAACACCTGCAGCTGAACCGGCCGATCTATGCCCGCACCGCCGCCTACGGCCACTTCGGCCGCACGCCGGACAACGAGGGCGGCTTCAGCTGGGAAAAGACCGATCTGGTCCCGGAACTGCAGAAGCTCGCCTAGGCCCACCGGCCCTCCGACCGGGAACAACGAAAAAGGGGCGCTGTCGCAAGACAGCGCCCCTGATCGTTTGCGGTGAACCGCGCCCTAGAGCGAGCGCTTCACTTCCTCGACGGTGAAACACTCGATGGTGTCTCCGGCGCGGATGTCCTGGAAGCCGGCGAAGTGCATGCCGCACTCCTGACCCGCGTTGACCTCGTTGACCTCGTCCTTGAAGCGCTTGAGCGTCGCCAGGGTGCCCAGTTCCAGAACGACCACGTTCTCGCGGACGATACGGACCTTGGCTCCCTTGCGGACCACGCCTTCGGTGACGCGCGAGCCGGCGATCTTGCCGATCTTGCTGATGTCGAACACCTGCAGCACCTCGGCGTTGCCGAGGAAGGTTTCGCGCTGGATCGGCGCCAGCATGCCCGAGAGCACGCCTTTGATGTCGTCGATCAGGTCGTAGATGATCGCGTAGTAGCGGATCTCGACGCCTTCACGCTCGGCCATGGCCCGCGCCTGGGCGCTGGCCCGGACGTTGAAGCCGATGATCGGCGCGCCGGCGCCCTTGGCCAGCTGGACGTCGCTTTCGCTGATCGCGCCGGCGCCCGACAGGATGATCCGCGCGCGGACCTCGTCGGTGGCGAGCTTGTCCAGCGAGCCGACGATGGCTTCGACCGAACCCTGAACGTCGCCCTTGATGACCAGGGGCAGCTCGCTGACCTTCTTGGCCGAAAGCTTCGCCATCATGTCGGTCAGGGACACCCCGGCCGCCGCGCCGCCGACCGCCGCCTTGTCGCGCTTGAGACGCTGACGGTAGTCGGTCAGCTCACGGGCCCGGGCGTCGTTCTCGACCACGGCGAAGGCGTCGCCCGGCGAGGGCGCGCCGTCGAGGCCGAGGATCTCGACCGGGGTCGAGGGACCGGCTTCGGTCAGCTGTTCGTCCCGCTCGTTGAGCAGGGCGCGGACGCGGCCGAACTGGGCCCCGGCCACGACGATGTCGCCGCGCTTCAGCGTGCCGCGCTTGACCAGGACCGTGGCGACGGCGCCGCGACCCTTGTCCAGCTTGGCCTCGACCACCACGCCCTCGGCGGTGCGGTCGGGGTTGGCGCGCAGCTCGAGAACCTCGGCCTGCAGCAGGATGCGTTCGAGAAGCTCGTCGAGGCCCTGACGGGTCTTGGCGGACACCTCGACCGTCTGGACGTCGCCGCCCAGGCTTTCGGCCACGAGCTCGTGCTGGAGCAGCTCGTTGATGACCTTGGTCGGATCGGCGCCGTTCTTGTCGATCTTGTTGATCGCCACGATGATCGGAACACCGGCCGCCTTGGCGTGCTGGATAGCCTCGGCGGTCTGCGGCTTGACGCCGTCGTCGGCCGCCACGACCAGCACCACGATGTCGGTGACATTGGCGCCGCGGGCGCGCATGGCGCTGAACGCCGCGTGGCCGGGGGTGTCGAGGAAGGTGATCCGGTCGTCGTCTTCCAGGCGGACCTGGTAGGCGCCGATGTGCTGGGTGATGCCGCCGGCCTCGCCGCCGACGACGTCGGTGGCGCGCAGGGCGTCGAGCAGCGAGGTCTTGCCGTGGTCGACGTGGCCCATGATGGTCACGACCGGCGGACGGGGCTCGAGATCGCCCTCGTCGTCGTCGGCGACCAGGAAGCCCTCTTCCACGTCGGCCTCGGACACGCGGCGGACGGTGTGGCCGAACTCGGTGGCCACCAGCTCGGCGGTGTCGTTGTCGATGACATCGGTGATCTTCAGCATCACGCCCTGACGCATCAGGAACTTGATGATGTCGACGCCGCGCACGGCCATCCGGTTGGACAGCTCCTGCACGGTGATGATGTCGGGAATGACCACCTCACGGGCGATGCGGGCCTGCTCGGCTCCGCCGCCGCGACGCTTTTCCTTTTCGCGTTCACGGGCCCGGCGAACCGAGGCCAGCGAGCGCATGCGCTCGGCGGCGCCCTCGTCGTCACCGGCCAGGACCTGGATGGTCAGACGGCCTTCGCGGCGCTTGGGCTCGCCCTTGGTGCGCGAGACGGCCTTGCCGGGCGCGGCGCCCTTGCGGCGATCGTCATCCTCGTCCGGACGGCGGTCGAGCAGCGCGCCGCCGGGGCGGGGCGCCGAGCGCGTGGCGCGCTGGATCTCGGGCGCGGCCGGGGCGGCCGGCTGGCCGGGACGCGGCGGACGGGGACCGCCGGGGCGGTCGCCGGTGCGCGGCGCCGGACGCGGCGCGAGCGCGGAATAGCGGACGGTCTCGCCGCCCGGACGGGGCGCGCCGCCCTGCGGACGGTCGCCGTCACGCGGCGGACGGGCGCCCTGGTAGCCGCCGGCGCCTTGCGGGCGGTCGCTGCGCGGACGGTCGCCGTCGGGGCGATCCCCCGGACGCGGCGCGCGCTGGCCGTACGGGTTGCCGCCGCCTTCGCGCGGAGTCCGCTGATTGAACGACGTCCCGCCGCGGTCGGGGCGGTAGGTGGTGGTGCTCGGACGGTCGTCGCGGCGTTCGCGCGACGGCTCGTAGGTGCGGGTCTGGTTGCCGGGCTGCGGCGCGGCGGCGCGGGGCGCCTCGGCGGCCGGGGCCGGGGCGGC
>JAIYCQ010000033.1 GCA_027487945.1 Caulobacteraceae bacterium | reverse complement strand
GCCGCTACTTCGCGCCGGCGATGTAGCCGTCGATGACCTTTTCCAGCACGGTCAGCGGCACGCCGCCCGAGAGCAGGCCCACGTCGTGGAACTTGCGGATGTCGAACCTGCGGCCCAGCGCCTTGCGGGCCTTGGCGCGCAGCCGCATCCATTCGATCTTGCCGACCATGTAGCTGCAGGCCTGACCGGGCCACACGACGTAGCGTTCGATCTCGGTGATCGCCGAGGTCTCCTGGTCGCCGATGGTGTCGACGTAGTATTTCAGCGCCTGCTCGCGGCTCCACTTCCTGTCGTGCATGCCGCTGTCGACGACCAGGCGGACAGCCCGGAACATGGCGTCGTGGATCATGCCGATCTGGCCTTCGACGTCGTCCTCATACATGCCCATCTCCACGGCCAGCTCTTCGGCGTAGAGGGCCCAGCCCTCGCTGTAGCCGGAGAAGCCGATCATCTTGCGGATCAGCGGCAGGTCGCCGGCCTCGTTGTTCAGCGCCAGCTGCAGATGGTGGCCCGGGATCGCTTCGTGGAAGGTCAGGGTCGGCAGGGTGAAGCGCGGCTGCTCGGCGCTGTCCCGCAGATTGATCCAGTAGATGCCCGGTCGCGACCCGTCGAGCGTCGGGGAGTTGTAGTAACCGCCCGGGGCGCCGGCCTCGATGGCCTTGGGCACGCGACGGATCTCAAGGGGGGCCTTCGGGAGCTGGCCGAAGTACTTCGGCAACCTGGGCATGATCTCGGCGACCTTGCGGTTCAGGTCCTTGATCAGCTCGACCTTGCCTTCGTCCGTGTTCGGATAGTGTTGCTTCGGATCGGCGTACATCTGCCGGAAGCGCTCGCCGACGGTGCCGGAGGTGTAGCCCGCCTTGCGCATCAGCCTGTCGGCCTGGGCGCCCAGGCTGGCGACCATATCGAGGCCGGTCTGGTGGATTTCGGCCGGGGTGATCTTCGAGGTCGTGTAGCTCTCCAGGGCGGTGCGGTAGTAGTCCTCGCCCTTCGGCAGCCGCCAGACGCCAGCGTCGTGTACAGCCCTGGCGCGCCATTCCGTCAGCAGCGCGGCCTGACGCTCGAGGGCGGGACGGACCTTGTCCGCGTACAGCCGGGCGGCCTCGCCGGCGTAGTCGCCCTCTATGGCCTTTTCCTTCGTCCGGCGGGCGATGGAGGTCACCAGCGGCGAGGCCTCCGCGGCGACGCCGAGCATGGCCTTGAACTGCACCAGCGCCTTGTCGATCGTGAAGTCGGCGGGGATGACTCCGAGACCGGCGTCGTGGCGACCGACCTCGACCTCCTGATCGAGGACGCGACCAAAGGCCTCCATCCGGGCCATATAGGCGTCGGCGTCGGCCTTCGTCTCGATGACGTGCTGGCTGTCCAGGAAGTCCGGCAGCTGCTGATAGGCGCCGGTCAGCTGGCTGAGGACGTAGGGCGCGCCGCCGTAGGCGCCGTTGTAGTCGAACTGGCGGGTGAAGGCGTCGCCGATGGCCAGCACGAACTCGACGGTATCGTAGTTCACCGCGTCGAGACCGGCCAGCTTGCTGCGATCGATCTTGCGCAGGTCGGCCAGGGCCTGGGCGCCCTGCTGACCGCTCTCCTTGAGGGCGGTGAGGGAGAAGTCGGACAGGGCGGACTTGGTCCAGGCCCGGTCGCCCTTGTCGACACCGAGGCTGGTCGCCGTCTCCGGTGAGCGACGCAGCTGACGGTCGACGAGCTGGGCGAACAGGGCATTCTGCCTGGCGACCTCGGCCGGGTCGCTGGTCAGGGCGGCGGCGACGGCGCCCCGAGGCGCGGCGGCGGCCGCCATCGCGGCGGTGGCGGAGGCGGCGAACAGGAATTCGCGACGATTCTGCATGGGGAAGCCCTCCCGGGATTGCTGATGGACCAGATGCCTAGGCCGCGACGGCCCCGAGGGGCAGTTAATTCCGCGTAACGCCTGCGATGGACGGCAGCCCCGCAGCCACGAAAAAGCCCCGGCGCGAGCAGGTCGCACCGGGGCTGATCGTGGGCCGGAGCCGGCCCGAAGGCCGGCTTGAGGCTAGAGGACCCAGCCGCCGTTGGTGTCGGCGACACCCGTGTACAGGTTGCCGGTCGACCCCGTGACATCGCCGGTGACGGCGATCACGAAGTCCGCGACACCGTCGCCGTTGACGTCGAGGGCGATGGTGGTCACCCCGGCCGCGAAGGTCGCGGTCGCCTGGCCAGCGGTGTTGGTGAAGGCGCTGACGAAGGTGAACCCCTGGTCGCCGCCCAGGCCGGTGTTGGCGTCGATCGCCGACAGGTCGACGATATCGCCCTGGGTGAAGGACAGGTCGAAGATCGAGTCCTGCTGGGCAGCGCCGACCACGACGTCGGCATCGCTGAACACGAAGCGGTCAGCCCCGAGTTGGCCCGTCAGAAGGTCGGAGCCCGCGCCGCCGGTCAGGACGTCGTCCTGCAGGCCGCCGTCGAGGGCGTCGTTGCCCACGCCGCCGTCGAGGACGTCGGTGCCCGACCCGCCCTGCAGGGTGTCATTGCCGGCACCGCCATTGAGGGTGTCAGCGCCGGCGAAGCCCTGCAGCACGTTGGCGAAATTGTTGCCGGTGATGACGTTGTCCCAGCCGTTGCCGATGCCGTTGATGGCGCCGCCGGAGTTGTTCAGCGTCAGGTTCTCGATCGAGGCAGCCAGGGTCCAGGTGATGTTGGACAGGACCGTATCGATGCCGTTGCCACCGGTCTCGTTGGCGACGTCGCCCACGTTGTTGACGACATAGGTGTCGCTGCCCTGCGAGCCGAACATGATGTCCGCGCCGTCGCCGCCGTCGAGGTAGTCATCGCCGTGGCCGCCCGTGAGGGAGTCCGCGTCGGCGCCGCCGTACAGCGTGTCGTCGCCTTCGCCGCCGGTCAGGGTGTCGAGGCCGGCCTGGCCGTAGAGGGTGTCGTCGCCGGCGTCGCCGTTCAGCACGTCGTCCTGAAGACCGCCGTCGAGCAGGTCGTTGCCTTCGCCACCGCTCAGGGTGTCGTTGGCCGAACCGCCCATCAGGGTGTCAAAGCCGCCGCCGCCGAGCAGGATGTCGTCGCCGGCGAAACCCTCGAGGGTGTTGGCCGACTCGTTGCCGGTGATGACGTTGTCCCAGCCGTTGCCGATGCCGTTGATCGCGCCGCCGCTCTCATACAGCGTCAGGTTCTCGACCGAGGCGCCCAGGGTCCAGGTCACGAACGACATGACGGTGTCGATGCCGTTGCCGCCGATCTCGCTGACGACGTCGAGGACGTTGTCGACGATGTAGGTGTCATCGCCCTGCTGGCCGAACATGGTGTCCGCGCCGAGGCCGCCACTGAGCGTGTCGGCGCCGAGGCCGCCCGTCAGGGTGTCATCGCCCGCCGCGCCCGACAGCGTATCATCGCCGCCGCCGCCGCTCAGGGTGTCGACGCCCGTGGCGCCCGACAGGATGTTGGCGAAGCTGTTGCCAATGATGGTGTTGGAGCCGCCGTTGCCGGTGCCGTTGATCGCGCCGCCGGATTCCAGCAGCGTCAGGTTCTCGAAGCCCGAGGCCAGGGTCCAGGACACGGACGAGATCACCGTGTCATTGCCGCCCGTGCCGGCTTCGCTGACCGAGTCGAGCAGGCTGTCGACGTAGTAGGTGTCGTCGCCCGCGCCGCCGGTCATGGTGTCGTCACCCGTGCCGCCGTCGAGGGAGTCGTTGCCCGTGCCGCCGACGAGCGTGTCATTGCCGCCGAGGCCGGTGATCGTATCGCTGCCGCCCAGACCGCTGATAAGGTCATCCGCGCCAGTGCCAGGCAGCGTGTCGTCGCCGCCGGTACCCGTGATATTCGCCATTTAGATCAATCCCCTTGAAGTCCACTTCTGGAGCGCATCCCACATGCGTCCGGCTCAAAGGGTCGCGAACAGCGTTCGACTGCCCGAATCCCGACCGGGGCAGACCCTTTTTGCACCAACTCGGACGTATATGCCGGAACGGAAAATCAGGCACTGCAATAATTAACTCGCCTTAACCTTTTGTCGCGTTAGGTTTTGCAACCTCTGCCATAGGGATGACGTCCGGGAGCTTACGGGGGCGACTTGCAGCAGCTGGAGAGAGACCCCGAGGGCCGCCTTGATCCGGAGCCCGTCGAGCGCCTGGCGGCCTTCCTCGCCCAGGACTGGCCATACCCGGACTTCTGGCGGGAGCCGCGCTTTGTGGCCGCGGCGCCCGAGCTTGTCCGCGCCTGGCAGCCCCGTCCGGGACTCGAGGGCGAGGTCTGCAGACTGCTTCGGGACATGGGACGTTTCGCGGCCTGCGCCTGGTCGCTGCAGCTCGAAGCGACCCCGGGCGGACTGACCGCAGCCCGGATGAGCGACGCCATGCTGGCGGCGACGGTCTCGGGGCCCGGCCGGGCGCGGGCGCTGCTGCTGTACCTCCAGGCCATCGGCTACATCGAGCCGGCCGCCGCCGCGACGGGACGTGAGTTGCGGTTCCGCACCACGCCAAGGCTGCGCGACGCGATGACGTCCCGGATGGCGCTCGAGCTGGACGTCCGGGCGGCGCTGGATCCGGCGATCGGCGCGGTCCGGGAGCGACTCGACGAACTGTTCATCGAGATGATGGTGACCATCGGTGCGGTGAACCAGGCGCAACTGCGCCGGCATCCCGCGCACAAGAGTCCGCTGGACCTCTTCTCCCAGCGGTACGCCGGCATGAACATCCTGGCGGACATCCTGCTGTCGGGCGATCACGACGATATCTTCCGGTCGAACCTGCGGCCGGCGCGGTCGGCTTCCGACACCGCGCGGGCCTGCGGGACCTCAAGGATGCAGGTCGCCGGCGTGCTGAAGGCGGCCCGGGCCGCGGGCCTGCTGTCGGACGCGCCGGGCGGCGGGATCACGCTGAGTCCGCTTCTGGTCAGCGAACTGAAGGCCCTGCTCTCGGGCACGACAGAGCTTCTGGCCGGGGTCTGCCGGATCGTTCTGCGCGAGCCGCCGCTCCGGCGCGGCTGACCCTCGCCGCTCAGGCGGCGGCGGAGGATTGCAGCTGCTGCTTCACCCGCTCCGCCAGGGTCTTGATGTCCAGCGGCTTGGGCAGGAAGGACACACCGGTCTCCCCTTCCAGCAGGTCGGAGAACTCCGCCTCTGCATAGCCGCTGATGAACATCACCGGCGCGTCACCCAGGTGGTGCCGCGCCTTCTTGAGCAGGGTCGGCCCGTCCATGCCCGGCATCATGACGTCGCTAATCAACAGGTCGATCTTGCCGGCATACTCCTCGGCCAGCAGCAGCGCCTCTTCGCCGTCACCGGCCTCGATGACCTCATAGCCGCGCTTGCGCAGCAGGCTGGCGGCGATGCCGCGCACAGACTCCTCGTCCTCGACGAACAGGATGCGGCCGACACCGGAGAGGTCGCGGGCGGCGCGAGGCCGCGCAAGGGTCGCCGCCGGGGCCACCGGCGTACGTACCGCCGCGGCGGTCTGAACCGGCAGGAAGATCCGGAAGGTGGCCCCCTCGCCCGGCGGGCTCTCGACATGGATCCAGCCGTCGGACTGTTTGACGATGCCATAGACCTGGGCGAGGCCGAGCCCGGTCCCCTCGCCCACCGGCTTGGTCGTGAAGAAGGGGTCGAAGATCTTGCTCAGCACATGGGCCGGGATGCCGGGACCGTCGTCGCAGACCTCGATCATCGCCATGTCGCCGACCGGCGGGCCGGCGTACCCGTGCACCGTGGCCTCGGCGTTGGTCACGCGCGCCGTCCGAAGGCGAATCTTGCCCCCGCCCTTCGCCGCGATCAGGGCGTCCTGCGCGTTGAGGGTCAGGTTCATGACCGCGATCTCGAGCTGGCCCTTGTCCACCTTCACCAGCGGCAGATTGCGGCCGTAGTCGGTGTCGAGTTTCACATTCTCCCGCAACAGACGGCGCAGCAGGACCTCGAAGTCGCTGATCGTCTCGCCGAGATCGAGGATCTCGCGCTGGAGCGTCTCCTGCCGGCTGTAGGTCTTCAGCTTGCGGACAAGATCGGCGGCGCGGGCGGCCGTGCCCTTGATCGACGACAGATCGCCATAGCTGGGGTCGCCGAGCGGATGGCGCTCCAGCAGCTCGTCCAGCCGAAGCTGGATCGCGGTCAAGAGGTTGTTGAAGTCGTGGGCGATGCCGGCGGCAAGCTGGCCGATGGCCTGCATCTTCTGGCTCTGGGCCAGCTGAAGCTCGATCTGCTTCTGCTCGGTGACATCGACGAGGTAGGCCGTCAGGCGATCATCGACCCGGGCCAGGTAGAGATGGGCGATGCGGGAGGGATCATGGGCGAGGCGGACCTCGATCGGTCCGGCCCGGCCTTCAGCGGCGCCAAAGCCCGCATCGACGCGTGACGCCGGATCGATGAGATCGCCGAAGGTCATGCCGTCGACCGCCTTGCCGGCCATCATCTCGGCCAGGGCGGCGTTGGCCTCGACGATCCGGGCGCCAAAGACCTCTTCGCCCTCCAGCATGGCGGCGCCGAACGGCGATGCCGCGGCCAGCGGATCCAGACCCATCGGGCCCCGTGAGCGGGCCGGGGCGGACACCGCGGCCGCAACGGCCGGCGCGGAGTCGCCGGTCAGACGCAGCGGCTCATGCCCGGCGGCGTCGAGTCGCAGCAGGAAGCGCCCAGAGCCGAGCTGCGCGACCGTCACGGGCCACTCCTCGAGCGCGACCTTCATCGAGGCCCGGGCGATCTCGCCCTTCCGCGCCTTGGCGAGCGCCGCGAACAGGCCCGGCGCGGCATGACTGTTTCGGGGCAGGCGACGCATGGCGCCGAACGCGGCGCGCCAGGGCCCGTTGGCCGCCAGGACCCGACCGTCGGGACCGGTGACGGCCGCCGCCTCGGCGAGGGCCTCGATAAAGGTCTCCGCCCCCTCTTCCTCTATCTCGACCGGCGCGACGGCGCCGCGGAAGGCCATCAGCCCGAGGAGGGCGACCCCGGCCAGCCCGATGAGCAGCAGAAGTCCGGCGAGGGTGTCGGGGCCGGCGCGCCAGGCCGGCGCGCTGCCAAAGGCGATGGCGAGCAGAAACAGGGCGCCCGCCGCCCAGACGAGCGGGTCGAAGCGCCGCTCATGCGGCTCCGTCGGCGCAGGGTCCGCCATCAGCTCAGCCGGGGTTCCGGACGAATCACGCATGTAAGATACTCGCTAAAGCGGTCTGGCGCGCGGGGCGCCGGCGCGGCGCTGGGCGGCGCTCATGACAAAGCCGATGATCCTGGCCACCGCCTCGAAATGGGCTTCGGGAATCTGCTGGTCGACGTCGACGGCGGCGTAGAGGGCGCGGGCCAGGGGCGGGTCCTCGATGACCGCAACGCCGCTGTCCTCGGCCAGGGCCCTGATCCGCAGGGCGAGGTCGTCGACACCCTTGGCCACGCACTCCGGCGCGGCGGTTTCCCCGGCCTCGTAGCGCAGCGCCACGGCGTAGTGGGTCGGGTTCATGATCACGACGGTGGCGTTGGGCACGTTCTGCATCATCCGCCGGCGCGAGCGCTCGGCCCGGATCTGGCGCTGCTTCGCCTTCACGTGCGGGTCGCCGTCGGACTGTTTGAACTCTTCCTTCAACTCCTCGCGGGACATGCGCATCCGGGCGGTGAACCGCTGCTTCTGCCAGAACCAGTCGAGTCCGGCGGTGAGGGCGAGAAAGGCCATCACGGCGTAGAACAGCGCCTTGGTCAGGTCGGCGCTGAGCGGCAGGATGGCGGCAGGCTCCATGCTGGCCAGGGCGCTCAGCTCGGCGGCGCGGGGCTTCAGGACAAGCCACGCCACCCAGCCGGTGACGACGATCTTCAGCACCGACTTCAGGAACTGCACCAGTCCCTCGACGCCGAAGATGCGCTTGAAGCCCTCCAGGGGTGAGATCTTCTTGGCTTCGGGCTTCAGCTTCTCGCCGGTCAGCATGAAGCCGGTCTGCATCAGGTAGCCGACGCCGCCGGCCAGGCCGGCGGCCGCCAGGACGGTGATCGTCAGCGGGGCGGCGGCGATGCTCGCCTCTGTGGCGACCTGCATCGCGCCGGGACCGGACAGGTCGATGTCCTGCGGATGGGCCACGAACGGCATCAACCGCATGGCCATGTCGCGCAGGAACCAGCCGCCGCCGATGGCCATGACCCCGAAGGCGCCGGCCAGAGAGGCCAGCTGCGGGATGTCCATCGACTTTGCGACATCCCCCTTCTTGCGGGCGTCAGCCAGCTTCTTGGGTGTCGGTTCTTCTGTTTTGGCTGCGGACTCGTCGGCCATCTAGCTGAACGCCCCCAGCACGTCGCGGAAGCGGTCGGTCCAGACCATGCCGATGGTCCCCAGGCTGAGCGCGAAGATCGACAGGCCGAAGATCACCGCCAGCGGCGAGGCGACGAAGAAGATCTGGAACTGCGGCATCACCCGACCCACCAGGCCAGTGGCGATGTTGAAGACGATCGAGAACACGATCACCGGCGCCGACAGCTGGATGCCGAGGGCGAAGGATCCGGCGAAGGTCTGGACCGCCAGGGTGGCGGCGTCACCGATCGGCGGCGTGCGGCTGAAGGGAAACAGGTCGAAGGAGTTGACCATGGCCGCGAAGAACAGGTGATGCAGGTCGGTGGTCATCACCAGGGTGACGCCGATCAGGTTCAGGAAGGTCGACAGGGTGGCGCTCGGTTGCGCCTGGCTGGGGTTGGCGGTCTGGGCGAACCCCAGGGTGGTCTGGATGGCGACGACTTCGCCGGCCACGGCCAGGGCGCTGAGCGTCATGCGCAGGACGGCCCCGATCATCAGCCCGATCAGCACCTCGCGGATCACCTCGCCTGCAGCCCCGCTGACGGCGGGCGGCACAACGACCTGGGGCGCGACCAGCGGCGTCAGGATCAGCGACATCAGCAGCGCGAAGGACAGCCGGATACGCGGCGGCACGCTGGCGTCGCCCAGGCCCGGCACCAGCATGACCATGGCCCCGACCCGCGCGAAGACGAGGCCGGCGGCGTAGACCTGGGCTGCGGTGGCGTAGGCCTCCACGGCGCCCTCACATCGCCGAGATGCGGGCGGCGATCTGGTTCATGAAGCCGCCCATCAGGGCGCCCATGAGCGGCAGGAAGACCAGCAGGGCGATGAAGATGGCGACGATCTTCGGGGCATAGACGAGCGTGGCTTCCTGGATCTGGGTCAGGGCCTGGACCAGGCCGATCCCGACACCGACGATGAGGCCGACGATGAGAACCGGCGCCGACAGCTGCAGCGTCAGCCAGATGGCGTCACGGCCGATGTCGAGCACTTCGGCGCCGTTCATGGGAAAGCCTCGCGGGGAATCGCTGGGAACATCCTGCTAAGTCGCCCGAACATGGTTAATGCCGGTTTACGAACCGCCGGCGCGGAGGGAGGCTGCCGCATGATCGACACCACCCTGCTCCGCCTGATCGACGCGCTCGCGACGGGGCGCGAGGAACCGGTGCTGATCGGGATCGCCGGGGCGCAGGGGTCGGGCAAATCCACATTGGCCAACGCCGCTGCGGCGCGCCTCGGCGGCGTGGCGCTGTCGCTCGACGATGTCTACCTGACCCGGGCCGAGCGATCGGACCTGGCGCGCTCGACCCATCCGCTGCTGGCCGTCAGAGGGCCACCGGGGACGCATGATCTGGCCTTGGCCACGGCGGTGCTGGATGACCTGCTGGTCGGTGGGCCCGCCCTGCTGCCCCGCTTCGACAAGCTGGCGGACGACCGGACCACGCCCCGGCCCTTCGCCGGCGGCGCCCGGGTGGTTCTCGTCGACGGATGGTGCCTCGGCGGGACGCCGCAGGACGACGACGCGCTGGCGAGCCCGGTCAACGCGCTCGAGCGGGACGACGATCCCGACGGCGTCTGGCGACGGTGGACCAACGCCGCCCTCGCCGGTCCCTACCAGACCTTCTTCGCCCGGTTCGACGCCCTTGTTCATCTTGCCGCGCCGGATTTCGGGGCGGTGCTGGACTGGCGCTGCGAGCAGGAGGCGGGGTTGATGGGCCTGCCCGCCGACGCGCTTCCGGCGGCGCGGCGCGCGGCGATCGCGCGGTTCATCCAGCACTTCGAGCGGATCACCCGGCACATGCTGGCCGGCGGGGTGGCGGCGACGGCGACCGTGCGGCTGGACGCCGACCGCCGGGTGGTCTCTATCGCCGCGACATGAAGACGGGGGCGGCTTGCGCCGCCCCCGTCGAAGCCGATGAGCGTCCAGGCCCCTCTAGTAGCGACGCTCGCCGTAGCCGTAGCCATAGCGCTGGTCGTCGCGCATCTCGGCGCGCATGCGGCGCTCGAGGCGGTCGAGGCGGACGTCGAGGATGGCGACTTCCCGCGGGTTGAGGCCGTGCGAGGTGCGGAACTGGCGCTCCATGCGATTGATCTCCCGCAGCTCGAAGCGCAGCGACTCGGCTTCGCGACGGGTCAGGCGTCCCGACTCCAGGCCGCGATCGAGACGGAAGCGCAGCGCCTGCTGGCGGCCGTTGATGTCGCGCGCGTCGGACCGGCGATCGTAGCCGTCGTACCGGTCGTAACCGCCGTATCCGCTGGTGCTGTAGCCGACCTCATAGCCACCGCGCGGGCCGCCATAGGGCTGGGCGGCAGCCGCGCCGGCTCCGGCGAGAGCGGCGATGGCGACGGTCGCAACGATGAACTTCTTCATGGTCTTCACTCCTTCGGGGCCGTCCCTGTCCGGGGAATTCCGGAGGAGCGGGGCCGTTGATGTGAAGATGCGTCGTCGGGGCTGAGCCGAACCTGAGCGTGTCGTTGTCCTGCGTTCAGGTTCGCCGGACGCCGGGGAGCGATCGCTAGATCGGCATCCTCATGATCTCCTGATAGGCGGAGATGACCTGGTCGCGGACGGCCATCACCGTCTCCAGGCTGGCTTCGGCCGAGGAGATGGCCGTGACGACGTCGATCAGCTCGGCCTTGCCGGCAACCTGGTTGGCGATCTGGATCTCGGCGGTCTTGGAGGCCTGCATGGCGTCGGTCATCACCGACTTGAGCAGGTCTCCGAAGTCCTGGGCGCCGGACGGCGCGGCGGCGCCCAGTCCGGCGGTGGCGCCGCCCTGGGTGGCGGCGTAGGCCTTGGCGGCGGCGAGCGGCGTCATCATGGCGGCGAGACCCTATCGCTTGAGCAGTTCGAGGGTGCGCATCTCCATGGAGCGCGCGGTCTCGATGACGTTGAGGTTGGCCTCATAGGCCCGTTGCGCCTCCTTCATGTCGAGCGCCTCGATCAGCGAATCGACATTGGGCAGAGACACATAGCCCTCGGCGTTGGCTGCCGGGTGGCCGGGGTCGTAGGTCGTGCGGAAGGCCTTACGATCGGGCTCGACCCGGCTCATGCTGACCCCTTCGCCACCGCCGACAGCCTTGGGTTCGAAGATCGGCACCTGGCGACGGTAGGGTTCGCCGCCGGCGACCCGCGAGGTGGAATTGGCGTTGGCCAGGTTCTCGGCGATGATCCGCATCCGCGCCTGCTGCGCGCGCATGCCGGACGCCGCCACCATCATGGCGGTGTCGGCCTGGGATTTGATCTCGGCCATTCAGGGCTCTCCTACCGGCCCGGAGGCCGCGAGGCCATGCGGAGCAGGGCCATGGATTTCTGGTAGAAGCCGATGGCGGCGTCGTACTGCATGCGCGCCTCCGACATCTTGATCATCTGGTCCTCGAGGACCACCGAGTTGCCGTCCAGCGTCGTCTCGGTGTCCGCGCCCTTCACGGTCTTGAAGGCGCCGCCGGACGCGCCGGCGCGCCTCGCTCCGCCGCCGGGCATATGCCCGGCGCTGGTCTGGGCGGGCTGCATGGCGAGGCCCGACTGCGCCGACTGCAGCTGGGCGGAGAACTTGAAAGCCTTCAGATCGCGCGGCGCGTACCCCGGCGTGTCGGCGTTGGCGACGTTCTGGGCAATCACGCGCTGGCGCTCACCCAGATAGCCGAGCCGCTGGCGAAGCATCGCGAACAGGGGAATCTGGGACGTATCCATCACCGATCATGGTGAACAAACAGGGTTAATCACGCCTTAAGGGTTGGCGGGCCAGAAGCAGCGGGAACGCTTTTCCGGTGCGCTTTGCCATGGACCTCGCCGCGAGCGCCTTTCGCGCCGTATTCGCCCTGCTGGTCACGCTCGGCCTGATCGGGCTTGCGGCGGTGGCGCTGCGACGGTTCGGGCCGGACGCCCTCGCCCGCTTCCAGCCCGGTCGCCGCGAGCGCCGCCTGGTGCTGGTGGAGAGTCTGATGCTCGACCCGTCCCGCCGCCTGGTCCTCGTCAGCCTCGACGGCGAGGAGAAGCTGGTGCTGCTGGGCGAGGGCCGCCTGCTGGACACCCCGAAGAAGACCCCTGCCCCGCGTCGCAAGACCCCGGAGATCGCCGCCTGATGCGCGCCGCCGCCAAACTCTGGACCCAGCTGTTCGACATCCGTCGCGAAGACCTGAAGAAGGCCCTCGTCGTCTCGCTGGCGGCCTTCGTCGTGAGCATGATCGTCCCGGCCGTCGCCCTGGCCCAGGCGGTCAACATCGACCTCGGCACCGGGGCCGGGCTGACCGAGCGCGTGGTCCAGCTGATCGGGCTGCTGACCGTCCTGTCGCTGGCGCCGTCCATCGTCATCATGACCACCAGCTTCGTGCGGATCGTCGTGGTGCTCAGCCTGCTGCGCACGGCGCTCGGCCTGCAGCAGAGCCCGCCCAACGCCGTGATCATCAGCCTGTCGCTGTTCCTCACCGCCATCGTCATGGGCCCGACGCTGCAGCGGTCCTACGACGAGGGCGTCAAGCCGTTGCTCGACCAGCAGCTTGAACTGACCGAGGCGTTCGAGGCCGCCGGGAATCCGGTCAAGGCCTTCATGCTCAGCCAGGTCGACCGCGAGGACCTGGCCCTGTTCGTGCGCCTGTCCAAGATCGAGCGACCGGCGACGATCCAGGACACGCCGATCAGGGTGGTGACTCCGGCCTTCATGATCAGCGAGCTGAAGCGCGCCTTCGAGATCGGCTTCCTGCTGTTCGTGCCCTTCCTGGTCATCGACCTCGTGGTGGCCAGCGTGCTGATGAGCATGGGTATGATGATGCTGCCGCCGGTGGTGGTCAGCCTGCCGTTCAAACTCATCTTCTTCGTGCTGGTCGACGGCTGGCGGCTTGTGGCCGGCAGTCTGGTCGAAAGCTTTAAGCCCGGCTGAGGCCCGAAGACGCAAGCCCCGCCGCTTGACTCGCGGCGGTCGCGGATGTCCGCTGCGTTCGCAGAACGGGGGGATGCCAAATGCGGGATGCTGGTCTGACGGCGCGGTGCGCGACGTTCGCGAGGCGCGGGTCATGAGCGCCGACTCCCCATCGGCCCCGGGTCAGGGCGACCTTCGCTTCTACCGCACCATGGTCACCGCGATGGCGGTGCTGCTGGTCGCGGGTTTTGGTCTCCAGCTGGCCATGGGCCGCTCGAGCTTCGGGGCGCCGCCGGTCGTGCACCTGCACGCACTGGTCTTCATGGGCTGGGTTGTGATCGTCGTCACCCAGGCATGGCTGGCGGCAGGCGGACAGTCCCGGTGGCACCGCGCTGTGGGCGGGCTGGCGCTGGCCTGGCTGCTGGCGATGCTGGTCGTGGGGCCGCTGGTGACCATCGCCGCCGTCCAGACGGGCCGCGTGCCGTTTTTCTTCCAGCCGCAGTATCTGCTGCTCGCCGATCCGGCGATGCTGTTCGGCGCGGCCGGACTCGTCATCGCCGCGGTCATCCTGCGGCGCGACCGCGCCTGGCACCCGCGGCTGCAGATCGGCGCCTTCATGATGCTCATGGGACCCGGCATAGGCCGCATCATTCCCATGCCACTGCTCGGGGCGCACGCCTTCGAGATCGCCTCTGTGGTTCCGGTGATCTTCCCGCTGATCGGCATGGCGCGAGACCGCCGGGTCCACGGCAAGGCGCACCCGGCCTGGATCTGGTCGATCGCGCTGCTGGCGGTGCTGCTGATCGCCGTCCGGCTCGTGGCCTACTCACCCGCCGGCGACGCCGTCTACGCGGCGACGGTGGCGGGCAGCCCGTCGGCGGGGTCGGACGGCCGGGCCTACCCGCCTCCGCCGCCAATGTAAGGCGGGTGGCCCGCGCCTAACCCCGGGGCGCGCCGGGGGCCACGGCCGGTGAGGCCGCTGCGGTCTTCGCCACGGACGGCCCCGTGGGCGAGGGCTTCTCGCGGAACTTCTGCTTCATCCGCGCGACCCAGCCGGTGAAGCCCTCGTTGTCGGCCACGGCGCGGCTGAAATCGTTGGTCGTCAGCGTCCCGCCGTCGGCGGCGGCGAAGGCGACCCGAAGAGCTTCGGGATTGCGGCTCTGTTCGACAAAGCCGTCGAACCGCTCGCGCAGGCGTCCGAGCGCCGCCTCGTCGCCGGCAAGGCTGTAGGCCACCCCGGCGCGCAGAAGGCGGCCCTCCTCGTCCGGGCGAAGCGGCAGCGGGGATTTCCAGCGGTCGCCGAGGCCGGCTTCAAACAGGGCGCCGGCCACAGCCCAGTTGCGGCCCTTCCAGGCGATCTCGGCCTTCACGTCACGCGCTTCGGGCGTGTTGTCCTGCTCGAGAATCTCCTCGGCGGCGTCGAGACGGCCCAGCGCCATCAGCGACCGGGCGGTGATGATCCGCCGCTCGGCGTTCAGCGTCGGCGGCAGGATGGTGGTGCGAGAGTTGTTGATCGCCGACAGCGCCTGCTCCGGCTTGCGGTCCATCAGCTGGATGAGCGCCAGGTCGGTGGCCACCTGGGCCTTGGGCACGCCGTCGAGGCGGTTGTCGACCTGGTAGCGCAGCAGTTCCGCCGCCTGGCCCAGCAGATCGACATCCACCAGCCGGCGCACCAGCTTGCGGACCATCAGATCGCCGTCCGCGCCGATCGGAGTCAGTTCCTTGAAGTCGTAGAACAGGGCCAGCGCCTGCACCGGCTCCAGGCCGTCCGCGAGGCCGTCGAGGAACAGCGAGCGGAACGCCGCCCCGAGGTCCTCCTGCAGCGCCACAGCCTGGGGCAGATCCGGCAGCCGGGTCCCGGCCGAGCGCAGCGCGTCCAGCGCCTCCCGGTAACGGCCCTGGCCAAGATAGAGCTGGCCGAGCGTGCGGATGGTCTCCAGCTCGGTCGCCCCGCCCCGCCAGCGATAGCGAAGGCCGTCATAGGATTCCGCGGCCTGCAGCGGCGTGATCATGCCCAGCTCAAGCTTCAGGGCGGTGGCCCGCACCAGGGCCGGCGTCGCCAGCTGGTCCAGCGGCGCCGTACCGATCGCGGTGTAGATCCCCAGCGCGGCCTTCCTGGCCCCGCGCTGCTCGAACATCCTCGCCTGCACCAGCCGGATCGCCAGCTGCTCGGACGAGGGGAGCGTTTCCTTCAGGGCCTCGTCGATCCGCTGCTTGCAGGCGGCCAGGTCGCCCAGCTCGAGGGCGGCCTCGGCATCGGCGCGCAGGAACCGCGCCTTCCAGACGGGCGAGAACTGGCCGATGGCCATGGCGCCCTGCTGGAACTTGCCCCGGGCGTCGGCCCACTGGCCGCCGCGGGCGGCGAGGTAGCCGCGCCAGACGGCCGCGGAGGGATCGTCGCCGAGCACGGGGCTGGAGAAGTCGGTCTCAGCCTCCTTGTCGCGCCCGGCCATGACGCGGGCGATGCCGCGCAGGCCGCGGAACTCAGCCTCGCCCGCGACCGTACCGCGCTCGCGGGCGGTGGCGTTGAGGACGCCGATGGCCTCGTGAGCCAGCTCGGCGCCAATCAGGAAGCGGGCCAGCGCGAGACGGGCCTCGACCGGCGCATCCTTGCCTTTGGCGCTTTCGGCGGACGCGGCCTCGGTCAGGGCGGCGTAGCGGGGCATGAAACCGCCTGGCCCCGTCTTCGCCCAGGTCTCGTCGATCAGGCCCGGCATGCCGGCGGCCTTCGGCGCGCCACCGTCCCCGGCGTCCGCGACGCGGGCAGTAACCGAGGCCGGCGACAGGGCAAGGCCGGAAGGGCGGCCGATGCGGACGATGTCCCCCTCGGCCAGAACCTGCAGGTCGGTGGCGTAGGGCTCGATGGCCAGCCCCTGCAAGGTCGGCAACAGCGCCATCTCGACATAGTCCCGCCGCGAGGAGAGACCCTTGGACGGCGCCAGGGCCGTGACGACGGCGATCCGGTCGCCGACGGCGGGATCATCCAGCCAGATGGGAGCGGTGGCGCCGGCCACGATCGCCGTCAGCGCCGCCTCGGCCGCCTCGCTGTCACGCTGGACGGTGATCTTGCCCGGCTCCTCGCGCGGGCCCGGGCCCATCTGCAGCGTCCAGCTGGAGCCCTGGCCGATGACAGCGACCGGCAGCGAGCGCGGGGCGACAATGCGGACGGCCGAGTAGTCGCGGCCGCGGAACGCCTGGATCTTCGAGTACTGTGAGACGCCGCGCGGCGCCTTCGAGACGTCCAGCGTGGCCGGCGCGTCGAAGACGACCCAGATGGCCTCGCCGCGACGGAACACGGCGGCGCCGGCCGGGTTGGCCCAGTCGAAGCGCAGGTTGATCTGCGGACCGGCGATATCGGCCACGGCGCGGACGACGCCGCCGGCCGGGACAGGGTTGGGGCGCGGCGCACGGGGGGCCGGCTCGGGCGCCGGCGCCGGCGCGGCCTCTGCGACCGTGGGGACGGGCGGGGCGTCGGGCCGGGCGAACAGGTTGACGTAGATGGCGCCATCCGCCGAGCCGACCTTGGCCTCCGCGTCATCGGCCAGCAGGAGGTCGATCTCCAGAGCCCCGCCGCTGCGGCGGGCCTCAGCCCCCTTCAGCCACTTCGGCGGCATGATCCGCAGGGTGGAGAGGTCGGGCGTCGCGTCGCGGCTGAAGCGCAGGGTCAGCGTCTGGCCGTTGCGGCGCTGGGACACGCGGGCCCCGCCGACCCACCGGAACTCGATGCGGGTGAAGGTCTTGGCCTGGGCGGTCCGAACCTCCAGCGGCGCGGCGGCCGCGAAGGCGAGCGTCGGCAGGGTCGCCGGGGCGGCGACCGAGACGATGCAGGCCGCCGCAACGCCGCTGCGCAGGATGGCGCGGAGCCTGGCCACCTACCCCGCCTTGGGCGCCGGGGCGGCCGCGGGCGGCGCGGCGGCGGGCGCCCGGGCGGGCGCAGCCGCCTGGGGACGCGGCGCGCCGGCAGGCGCCGGAGCCGCGGCCGTCGTGGCCGGCGCGTCCGGCGCCACGGCGGCGCGGGCGCTGGCGAGGGCCTTGCTGTCGGTGAACCGCTTGGCGAGGTTCTCGGTCAGGGCCTTGGATTCGGCCGGCGACATCTGGGCCAGGATGGCGGCCAGGGTCCGCTCCTTCATCTTGGCGGCGATGGGCAAGCGCACGGACTCGTCGAGCTGGTTGAAGCGCGCCGCGGCGTCCTTGGCCTTCATGGCCGAGAAGACCGCGACAAGGCGACCGACCTCGGCCTCCTGCTGCGCGTCGGCCTGACCGAGCAGAGCCTGCACATCCCCCTTCAGGGCTGCCAGCGCCTTCACCCGGGCGTCAAGCTTGGCTTCGGCGGCGGCGATGAGCTGCAGCTGGGTGTCGATCCCCTGCTCACGCTCGTCGAGCTGTCCGCGACGCTCGCCGAGGTTCTGAAGGATGCGCAGCTCGGCGGGCGAAAGGTTGGCCTGGCGCGCCAGTTCGGCGGCGGTCGGCGCGCAGACGGCGGCGGCCTTGGCCGCGGCGGCCTTCTGGGCCGGCGCCGCCTCAGGCTTGGCGCCGGCCACTTCCTCGGCGAAGGCGCGGGCCCCACTGACCATGTCGGGCAGGGTCCGGGCGCCCGACATGAAGTTGACGGCCAGCACGCCGGCGACCGCGACGCCGGCCAGCGGCAGGATGCGGGGCATGGATTTCATCGGCGGCCTCCAGAGATCGCGCGAAGCCGGCCGGCTTCGGGATCGGGGTCGAACAGGTCATCGTCGACCCGCGCCTTCGAGCGCGGGGTGACAGCGGGTTCGGGTCGCGTGAACGTCATCCGCTCGCGCGCGGGCGCGGGCGACGGCTGGACGACCCGCTCGACATCTTCGGCGAGCCTGGTTGAGGAAGCGGTAACTCCCTGATCAAGACGCGCGGCCAGGGCCCTGGCCGTCTCGATCCGCCCCGCCAGGCTGTCGGCGGCCTCGTCGGTGGCGGCGCGCAGGTCGGCCAGCCCCTGTTCGGCCCGGGCCGCGGCGGCGTCGAGATCGGCCACGGCGCGGGCGAAGCCCTCGTGGCTGTCGCGCAGGGCCTTGAGGCGGCGCTCGAGCCGCCAGCCGAACGCCAGGGCGGCGATGAGCAGGGCGACCAGCAGCAGGTTCAGTCCGATGACGGCGACGCTCATTTCAGCCTCTTCTGGACGGCCTTCTTCGCGGCTGGCGAAAGCGGGGCCTCACACCGGATGGCGATATGATGATTCCGCCGCCCCATGCGGCCCCGGGTCAGCGGGATGGTGCCGGCCCGCAGCTCGACAAGACTGTCGGGCGTCGCATTGAGGGTGATGGTGTCGCCCACCTTCAGGTTCAGGACCTTGGACAGCCCGACCTGCTGCTCGTCGAGCACGGCCCGAACCTCCATCTGGGTGGTCCACAGCTCCGTGGCGAGGTGGCCCTCCCAGATGTTGTCGCGGCCGAACTTCTCACCCATGAACTGCTGCAGCAGCATCTTCCGGATCGGCTCGAGCGTGGCATAGGGCAGCAGCAGCTCAATGCGGCCGCCCCGGTCTTCCATGTCGATCCGAAGCTTGACCAGGATGGCGGCGTTGGCCGGCCGGGCGATGGCGGCGAAGCGCGGGTTGGTCTCGAGGCGATCAAGTGTGAAGCTGACGGGCGTCAGCGGCTCGAACGCGGCCTGGGCGTCCTGCAGCACGACCTCGACCATGCGCTGGACCAGCACCCGCTCGATCGTGGTGTAGGGACGCCCCTCGATCCGCATCGCCGCAGTGCCGCGGCGACCGCCGAGCAGCACGTCGACGATCGAATAGATGAGGTTGGAGTCGACGGTCAGGAGGCCGTAGTTGTCCAGTTCCTCTGCCCGGAAAACCGACAGGATGGCCGGCAGCGGAATGGAGTTGAGGTAGTCGCCGAACCGGATCGACGAGATGTTGTCGAGGCTGACCTCGACGTTGTCGCTGGTGAAGTTCCGCAGACTCGTCGTCATCAGCCGGACCAGCCGGTCGAAGACGATCTCGAGCATCGGCAGACGCTCGTAGGACACCAGCGCCGAGTTGATGATCGCCCGGATGCCGTTCCGATCGGCGGCGTCGTCCTCGCTGAGGTCGAAACCCAGAAGACTGTCGATCTCGTCCTGGTTCAGGATGCGCTCGGCGCCGAGCAGGCCTTCAGCCCCGCCATCCCCCCAGTCGGGGGAGCCGTTCGCCGAGGAGCCCTCGCCGTTCTCCTGGGCCCACTGGGCCATCGCCGCCTGGTCGTCGGTGTCCTGGGTCATGCCATACGCGCCGCCAGCCCCCTTTCGGGCGCTAGTTGATCAGCATCTCCTCGATCAGGACGGCCTTCACCTTGGTGGGGGCGACGACCAGGTTCACACGGCGCAGGATCTCGAGACGAAGCTGGTAGCTGCCCTGGCTGCCGGTCAGGTCTTCCGGGCGCAGCTCGCGCAGGAAGGTCTGAAACATGTCCTGCATGCGCGGCATGTTCGGGTTCAGCACCTCGACCGCCTCTTCGTCGGCCAGCTCGAAGGTCAGCTTCAGCTTCAGGAAGGTCGGACGACCGTCAGCGGTCTGCATGTTCACGACGATGTCGGGCATCGTGTAGAACACGACCCCGTCAGGCCCCTCGCGCACCACGGCGGCGCCGGCCTCGCCCGCCTTGGGCGCGCCGTGGGAATCCTTCTTGGGCTTCTTGGGCTTCTTCTCGGGCTTCGCCCCGTGTTCGCCGGCCGCTTCGGGCTTGGGCTTCAGCAGGAAAAAGGCGCCGGCCCCGCCGCCGCCCAGCACGAGAACCGCCGCGACGCCGGCGATGATCACCAGCTTCAGCGGCAGCTTTTTCTTGGCGGGCGCCTCGCCGTCCGCGCCCTCGGGCGCTTCGGCGTCGGCCGCCTCATCGCCCTCTTTGCCCTTGTCTGCGGCCACGCGCGCGACTCCTTGGAATCTGTACCCCTCACTCATGCGTTCACGTTGGTTAAGGATCGGTTCCAAACGTGGTTAACGCGGCGGGGTGCGGCGATCCGCCCCTCGCCCGATCGGCTGTCACCGGACCGCCCGCGACGGCCGCCGCGCGGACCGCGCTCCAGCGCAGGAAAACCTTATGGAACAAGGCCTTGCCGCAACTTCGCTGCGGACGTCGGAGCCCGGCCCCAAGGATCGCCGACCGCATGCGTCCGAGCAGGATCGACCCCGGCAGCTTTGACCGGGCGGTCGGCGTTAACCGTCTTATTTGCTGAATTCATTGGCCTTTTCGGCTGGCCCGGACCTTGCATCGCTCGCTGTGACGCAACCGCCGTCGTCGCTGCAGCAGAGGAGGCCCGCCATGGACAACACGATGTACGTCGCCCTGTCGCGCCAGATGACGCTGCGGCGCGAGATGGACATCATCGCCAACAACATCGCCAACGCCGACACGACAGGGTTCAAGGTCGAGATGGCGATGGTCAGGACCGACCCGGCAGACGGCGCCCGGATGCTCGACGGACCGAAGTCGCTGAAGTTCGTGATCGACGACGGGGTCATTCGCGACTTCTCGCAGGGCGCCCTGCGCCGCACCGGCGGCGCCTTCGACCTTGCCATCGAGGGACAGGGCTTCTTCAAGGTCGAGACGGACGCCGGCGAGCGGTTCACCCGTGACGGCCGATTCACCCTGGGCGCCGACGGCCGCCTGACCACCCAGGCCGGCGATCCGGTGCTGGGCGCCGGCGGCGAGATCACGGTCAACCCGGAAGAAGGCGACGTCTCCATCTCGGCCGACGGCGTCGTCAGCCAGAACGGCGAGCAGATCGGCAAGATCGACATCTTCGCCTTCGACGACCTGTCCAGCCTGGCAAAGGACGGCGACAACCTTCTGCGCAACACCTCCAACGTCGAACCCCAGGTCTCCACCGCCGCCAACGTGCGGCAGGGGATGCTGGAGGGCAGCAACGTCAATCCGATCATGCAGATCACCCGGATGATCGAGGTCAGCCGGGCCTACGAAAGCATGGTCCGCACCATTGAAGGATCTTCCGAACTGTCCCGCCGCTCGGTCGAGCGGCTCGGGCGGGTCGCGTAAGGGAGCTTAGGAACCGATGCAGGCGCTACGCACCGCGGCTACGGGCATGTCGGCCCAGCAGCTGAACGTCGAGGTCATCTCGAACAACATCGCCAACATGAACACGGTTGGCTTCAAGCGGCAGCGGGCCGAATTCCAGGACCTGCTCTACCAGACCGTCGAGCGGGCCGGCGCCCAGTCATCCGACCAGGGCACGGTGGTGCCGACCGGCGTGCAGATCGGCGGCGGCGTGAAGGCGGGCAGCACCTACCGCATCACCACCCAGGGCAACCTGACGCCGACCAGCAACCGCTACGACCTCGCCATCGAAGGCCGGGGCTTCCTGCAGGTGCTGATGCCGTCGGGCGAGACCGCCTACACGCGCGCCGGCAACCTGTCGGTGAACGACCAGGGCCAGCTGGTCACCGACGACGGCTACCAGATCCAGCCCTCCATCACGATCCCGCAGGACGCCGTCGACGTCTCGATCTCCAAGACCGGCCAGGTCCAGGTGGTCAAGGCAGACTCCCCGACCCCGGAAGTCGCGGGCACGCTCGAACTGGCCGCCTTCGTCAACGAGGCCGGCCTGGAGGCCATCGGCGACAACCTCTTCATGGAAAGCGGCGCCTCGGGCCCCGCCACCACCGGCACGCCGGGCTCGGTCGGTTTCGGCCAGATCATGCAGGGCTACATCGAAGCCTCCAACGTCGACGCCGTCAGCGAGATCACCGCCCTGATCGTCGCCCAGCGCGCCTATGAGATGAACTCCAAGGTGATCAGCACCGCCGACGAGATGCTGCAGGCCGCCAACCAGGTTAAGGCCTAGATTGATGCGGGCCGCCCTCCTCCTGGCGCTCGCAGCCACTCTGGCCGCCTCGCCGGCGCTCGCCGGTCCGGTCAGCCTGAAGGCCGATGTCGCCGATGCCGACGGCCGCGTCACGCTGGGCGACCTCTTCGACGGCGCTGGCGGCGCGGCCGAGATGCTGGTCGCCACGCGCACCGGCCCGACCGTCGTGCTCGACGCCGGGGCGGTCCAGGCGATGGCCCGCCGCGCGGGTCTCGACTGGAGCAACCCCAACGGCCTGCGCCGGATCGTGGTCCGCGGCGGCGCGGCGGCGGCGACCGCCCCCGCCGGACGGGGCAATGTCGAGGTCCTCGCCTGGGCCCGCAGCGTGAACGCCGGCGAGATCATCCAGCCGCAGGACATGGTCTGGGCCAAGGCGGCCGGGGCGCCTGCGGACGCGCCGCGCGACGCCGACGCCGTCATCGGCATGGCCGCCCGCAGGCCGCTGCGCGAGGGGGCGACCGTCTCCCTGCGCGACGTCACCGCCCAGCAGGTCATCAAGGCCGGCGAGATGGTGCAGATCACCTGGTCCAGCGGCGGGATCACCCTTTCCCTGCAGGGCAAGGCGATGTCGGCCGCTGCCGTCGGCCAGACGTTCAATGTTCAGAATCCCGTCTCGAAGAAGCTCATCGAGGCGGTCGCGACCGCGCCAGGCCAGGCCGTCACCGGCCCCGAGGCGCAGCGGCTGAAGGCCGCCGGATCTGCCCAGTACGCAGCCCGCTAAAGGATCGTTCCCATGCGTCTCGCCGCCCTCGCCGTCATCGCCCTCGCCCCGCTCGCCGCCTGCTCCACGGTCCAGGAAACGGTGCGTGGCCCGCAGCTCACTCCGGTCGGCTATCCCGCGGCCCTGATCCCGCAGGAGCAGGTCATTCTGCCGATGGCCCAGCCGCCGCAGCCCGCCAACGCCAACTCCCTCTGGAAGGTCGGGGCCCGCACCTTCTTCGGCGACCAGCGCGCCGCCCGCGTCGGCGACATCCTCACCGTGCAGATCGACATCGACGACTCCGCCCGCACCCAGAACACGACCACGACCTCGCGCACCACCGGCCAGACCATGGGTTTCCCGCATCTGTTCGGGCTGGAAAGCTCGCTGGGGAAGATGCTGCCGGGCGGGTTTGATCCAGCGGCCGCCATCGAGACCGGCTCCACCAGCAGCAAGGCCGGCGCCGGCGCGGTCACCCGGTCCGAGAAGATCAGCCTGACCATCGCCGCGGTCGTCACCGGCGTGCTGCCCAACGGCAACATGATCATCCAGGGCACCCAGGAGGTCATGACCAACGGCGAGCTGCGGCGGCTGACGGTGTCGGGCATCGTGCGGCCCGAGGACATCTCGGCGGCCAACACCATCCGCCACACCCAGATCGCCGAGGCCCGCATCGCCTACGGCGGCCGCGGCGACATCAGC
Source organism: Caulobacteraceae bacterium (assembly GCA_027487945.1). GTDB lineage: Bacteria > Pseudomonadota > Alphaproteobacteria > Caulobacterales > Caulobacteraceae > Caulobacter. The sequence continues at coordinate 11,557 of JAIYCQ010000033.1, read as the reverse complement.
CGGGCCCAGAAGACCCCGGCAGGCCAGGGGCTGGTCGAAGCCTTCTCGCCGTTCTGACCCGCGTCTGAACCTTGGCCCGGCATGGCGCGTTCACTCCCCGAAGGGAGCGCGCCATGCTTCGCATTCTGCCCCTGGCCGGACTCATCGCAGCGCTCGCGCTCGGCAGCTGCGTCAGCCAGCGCGTCGCCCTGGAGGATGGCTTCGCCTGGTCCTACCAGAACCTCGAGAGCGAGGGCCCGAAGCTGGCCTACGGGGCCCCGTTCTCCGACAATGTCGTGCTGATGATGACCTGCGACGCCGGCGCGGGTCGTGCGCGGATCTCACTGCCGGGCGGGTCCAGCGAAGCGGGACTGATCCTGATGTCGGGCCGGACCTCGGCCAGCCTGGACGGCGAGACGGTCGCCTCTCCGGTCGCCGGTCATGGGCTTGAAGTCGGCACACCGCTCGACGCCCGCCCCATGGCGCGGTTTCGGCGCACCGGCGACCTTGCGCTCGTCGATCGCGGACGCACTGTTCCGATCGACGCTCGGGGCAGCGAACGGGCCGCCGTGAAGCGCTTCTTCAAGGCATGCGGCCGGCAGACCTAGGCGCGCCGCCCCGCGGTGCTGACATTGTCCAGACCCAGGGCCGAGAGGGCGCCGGCGACGATGCCGTCCGCGTCCAGTCCGGCCTGGGCGTACATGACGTCCGGCTTGTCCTGGTCCTGGAAGACGTCCGGCAGGACCAGGGTGCGGATCTTCAGGCCGCGATCAAACGCGCCGTGCTCGGCCAGGGCCTGCAGCACGAAGGCGCCGAAACCGCCCATGGCGCCCTCCTCCACCGTCACGATCGCCTCATGCTCGCGCGCGAGGCGCAGGATCAGGTCGATATCCAGCGGCTTGGCGAAGCGGGCGTCGGCGACGGTGGCCGACAGGCCCCGGGCGGCCAGCAGGTCAGCGGCCTTCAGGCTTTCGCCGAGACGCGTTCCGAAGGAGATGATGGCGACGCTGGTCCCTTCGCGGACGATGCGGCCCTTGCCGATCTCCAGCGGTTCGTTGACCGCAGGCATCTCAAGGCCGAGCCCCTCGCCGCGCGGATAGCGGAAGGCGCTGGGGCGGTCATCGATCTCGGCGGCGGTGGCCACCATCCGGGCCAGTTCGACCTCGTCGGCGGCGGCCATCAGGATCATGCCCGGCAGTGCGCCCATGAAGCCGACATCGAAGCTGCCGGCGTGGGTCGGACCATCGGCGCCGACCAGACCCGCGCGGTCCATGGCGAAGCGGACCGGCAGGCGCTGGATGGCGACGTCGTGCACCACCTGGTCGTAACCGCGCTGCAGGAAGGTCGAATAGATGGCGCAGAACGGCTTCATGCCGTCAGCGGCGAGGCCGGCGGCGAAGGTCACGGCATGCTGTTCGGCGATGCCGACGTCGAAGGTGCGCGCCGGAAAGGCCTTTTCGAAGACGTCGAGACCGGTCCCGGAGGGCATGGCGGCGGTGATGGCCACGATGCGGTCGTCCTTCTCCGCCGCCTTGACCAGCGCCTGGGCGAAGACCTTGGTGTAGCTGGGAGGCCCGGCGGCGGCCTTGGCCTGCTCGCCCGTGACGACGTTGAACTTGACCACCCCGTGATACTTGTCCGCCGCGTTCTCGGCGGGCGCGTAGCCCTTGCCCTTCTGCGTCACGACATGGACCAGCACCGGCCGGTTGATCTCGCGGGCGTTCTTCAGGACCGGGACCAGCGCGTCCAGGTCATGGCCGTCGATCGGGCCGATGTAGTGGAAGCCCAGCTCCTCGAAGAAGGTGCCGCCGGTGACCATCCCCCGGGTGTACTCCTCGGCCTTGCGGGCCGCTTCCTGAAGCGGCTTGGGCAGGGCATGCGCGACCTTCTTGCCGAGGTTACGCAGCGACTGGTAGCCGCCGCCGGACACCACGCGCGCCAGATAGGCGCTCATGCTGCCGACCGGCGGGGCGATCGACATGTCGTTGTCGTTGAGCACCACGATCAGTTGCTTGTGCGCCTCGGCGTTGTTCATGGCCTCATAGGCCATGCCCGCGCTCATCGAGCCGTCGCCGATGACGGCGATGACCTTGTTGTTGTCACCCTTGGCGTTGCGGGCGGCCGCGAAGCCGAGGGCCGCCGAGATGGAGGTGGCCGCGTGGGCCGCGCCGAACGGGTCGTACTCGCTCTCGGCCCGCTTGGTGAAGCCGGACAGGCCGCCGCCCTGGCGCAGGGTCTTCATGCGGTCGCGGCGGCCGGTCAGGATCTTGTGCGGATAGGCCTGGTGGCCGACATCCCAGATCAGGATGTCCCGGGGCGTCTCGAACACATGGTGCAGCGCGACGGTCAGTTCGACCACGCCCAGACCCGCACCCAGGTGACCGCCGGTGACGGAAACCGACTCGATGGTCTCGGCCCGCACCTCCTGCGCCAGCTGCTTCAGCTCGGCGATGGACAGGCCGCGGGTGTCAGCGGGCGACAGAACCTTGTCGAGCAACGGCGTAGGGTCGGGCATGAAATTTCCGTGGATTCACTATTTCCGCGACAACAGCGCGGTTACGAGCGCCGGTCCAGTACGAAATCGACCGAAAGCCGCAAGGTTTCAGCGCGTTTTCCGAACAGGTCCAGATGAGACCGCGTCTGATCCGCCAGCAGACCAACGCGCTCGCGCGCCGCGTCGATGCCCAGAAGCGTGACGTAGTTGGCCTTGCCCCGCGCCTCGTCCTTGCCGGCGGCCTTGCCCAGCTCCTCGGCGTCGCCCTCCGCATCGAGCAGGTCGTCGACGATCTGGTAGGCCAGGCCAAGGTCCTGGGCGAAGGCCATCAGCGCGTGCCGCTCGCTCTCGGGGGCGTGGGCCATGGTCAGCGGGATATCAAAGGCGTGGGCGATCAGGGCGCCGGTCTTGAGCCGCTGCATGCGGGCCACCGCGCCCAGATCGTCACGCACGCCGAGCAGGTCGATCATCTGGCCGCCGCACATGCCCTGGGCGCCCGAGGCGATCGCCAGCTTGCGGATCAGCTCGGTCCGGACGTTGGCGTCGGGATGGGTGTCAGGATGGGCGAGGATCTCGAAGGCCGCCGTCTGCAGCGCGTCCCCGGCCAGGATGGCGGTCGCCTCGTCGTACTGGCGGTGCACCGTCGGGCGGCCGCGGCGCATGTCGTCGTCGTCCATGGCCGGCAGATCATCGTGAACCAGGCTGTAGGCGTGGATGCACTCCAGCGCACAGGCGGCCCGCAGCACCGGCCGCTCCGGCAGGTCGAACATCTTGCCGGTCTCGATGGCGAAGAAGGGCCGCAGGCGCTTGCCCGGGCCCAGCGCAGCATAGCGCATGGCCTCGGTCAGACGGCTTTCGGGGCCGTCGCCGCGCGGCAAAAGGGCGTCCAGCGCCACGGTGACGATGTCGGCGGCTTCAACAATCCGGCGGGCGAGCGGCATCAGAACAGCTTGCCCCCGTTCGGCACGTCACGGTCGACCCCGACCAGCACCACGGCGCCGTCCTGGTCGGGAAAGCCCAGACAAAGCACTTCCGACATCATCGGACCGATCTGGCGTGGTGGAAAATTGACCACCGCCGCGACCTTCCGGCCGGGCAGGTCCTCGAGATTGTAGTGCCGGGTGATCTGGGCCGAGGAGCGCTTCACGCCGATGTCCGGACCGAAGTCGACCGTCAGCCGGAACGCGGGCTTGCGCGCCTCGGGGAAGGGCTCGGCCTTCAGCACCGTGCCGACCCGGACATCCACCCGCTCGAAATCCTCGAACGAGATCTGCTGACGCGCCGCCCCGCTCACGTGAACTCGGCGGGCTCGACGCCGACGGCGGCGCCCTGGCTGAGCACAACCTTCTCGACGCGCAGCCGCGCCTGCTCCAGCCGCGCCTCGCAGTGGGCCTTCAGCGCCGCGCCGCGCTCATAGATCGAAATCGACTCTTCCAGCGGCGCCGAGCCGGACTCCAGCCGCTGGACGATCTTTTCCAGTTCCGCGAGGGCTTCCTCGAAGCTCATCGCGGCGATAGCCGGGTGGGAGGCGGGCGCGTCGGTCATTTCGTCTTCCAGGAGAATGGCGGCCACCCTATGCGCGCGGCCGGGCCGGAGCAATCGGGGGATTCTCCGCTACGGTTAAGGCCGTTCGAAGCGGCGCGCCTTCCAGTAGTGGAAGCCCTGGTCCTGGGTGCAGCGCCAGCCCTGGCGCCGCAGCGCCTCGCCGATCATGCCGTTGAAGAAGCCATGGGCGACCAGCAACACGTCCTGGCCATCGCGGGCGAGGTCGACCAGCATCGCCGCCGCTTCGTCGGCTCGCCGCTCGGCCTGCGCCCGCGTTTCCTGGCCTTCGTGGTGGTTGAAGAACCACCACCAGAAGCGGGCGAGAAAGCCCCATGTCCGGGGCCGGAGCCGGATCCAGTCCGGCCAGCGCGGCGGCGGCAGAGGCGCCTCGACGAACAACGGATCCTGAGCATAGGCCCGCCCGCCGCAGACCGCGCCGGCGGTTTCGATCGCACGGGGACGGATGGAAGAGATCATCACCCCGGCCGCGCGGGCGCTGGCCAGGAGGCCGTCCGGCGGCGTCTGGCCGGGCAGCAGGCCACGGGTCTCGTAACGGGCCCACCAGACGGCATACTCACGGGCCGACAGCCGCACCCGGCGGGAAATGTCGGGCTCGCCATGCCGGACGAGCGTGACGCTGCCCGGTCGCGCCGGGTCGCCGGCGGCGGACAGCTCGGCCACGGCGGTGGAGATCGCCTCGGTCATGTTCCCCCGAACAGGTCTTTCAGGTGATCGGCGGCCCGGAGGCGGCCGGTCACAGTCCCTGCAACGCCAGCACGTGCGCCCGGGCCGACTGGCCGAGCGCCTCCAAGTCGTAGCCACCCTCGAGCGAGGAGACAACCCGGCCGCGGCAGCGGCGCTCGGCGACCGAGACGATGGCGCGGGTGGCCCAGGCGAAATCCTCGGCCTCCAGCTGCTGGCTGGCCAGGGGGTCGCGGGCGTGGGCGTCGAAACCGGCGGAGATGAGGATCAGGTCCGGCGCGAAGGCGTCGACGCTCTCCATAAGCCTGTCGAAGACCTTGCGCCACTTCTCGCGCGGCGAGTTCGGGCCGACCACGCCGTTGACGATATTGCCCACACCGGTCTCCGACGCATCGCCCGTGCCCGGATAGAGCGGGCGCTGGTGGATCGAGGCCAGGAACAGGCTCGGGTCGGTCTCGAACACCGCCTGGGTGCCGTTGCCATGGTGGACGTCGAAGTCGACCACGGCGATGCGCGCCAGCCCCGCGGCCTGGGCGGCCCGGGCGGCGACGGCGACGTTGCTGAACAGGCAGAAGCCCATTGCGGCCTCCGGCTCGGCGTGGTGACCCGGCGGCCGAACGGCGCAGAAGGCCCGGTCGACGCCGCCGGCCGCCACATCGCGCACGGCCTGGGTCACCGAGCCCGCCGCGCGCAGCGCCGCCTGCAGGCTGCCCGGCCCGACGAAGGTGTCCGGGTCCAGCTGCACCACGCCCGGGGCCCGGCCGGCGTCATAGATCGACTGCAGGAAGGCTTCCGGGTGCACGCGCAGCAGGTCGCCGTGCTGGGCCAGCGGCGCCTCGCGCGACTCCAGATCGAGGTTGGTCGTATCGTTCAGCGCGTCGATCACGGCGCCCAGACGCTCCGGTCGTTCGGCGTGCGACGCGCCGGGACGGTGATCGAACATGGCCGCGTGGGTGTAGAGGGCGATGGTCATGGCGGTGAGCTTACCCACTTCCGGCGGCGCGGCGGAATGGGTAACCGGACGTCATGACGACTCCGACCATCCGCCGCGCCACGCCCGCCGACGCCGAGGCCCTGAGCCGCATCGGCGCCGAGACCTTCAGCGAGACCTTCGGCCACCTGTATCCGCCGCAGGATCTGGCCACGTTCCTGGAGACCGCCTACGCCGTGGAGACCTCCCGCCGCGATCTCGCGGACCCGGACAAAGCCGTCTGGCTGGTCGAGGCGGGCGGCGCCGTGGTCGGCCACGCGCTGGCCGGGCCCTGCGACCTGCCGCACGATGAGGTCACCACGACCTGCGGCGAGCTGAAGCGGCTCTACATCCTGAAGGCCTTCCAGGGCGGGGGCACGGGCTCGCGCCTGCTCGCCGAGACCCTGGCCTGGCTGGAGCGCGACGGCCCGCGCCGGCTGTGGATCGGGGTCTGGTCGGAGAATTTCGGCGCCCAGCGGCTCTACGGCCGGCTGGGCTTCGAAAAGGTCGGCGAGTACCACTTCATCGTCGGCGAGACCCGCGACCGGGAGTTCATCCTGCGCCGGGGGTGAGGCCCTGCGTCCGCGACGCTGGACAAGCCGCGCCTCTCCCCCCATCCTCTGTCAAACAACCGTTCGACACAGAGACCGCCCATGTTCATGCGCTTCTTCACAGAGCTCCGCGAGGCCAAGGTGCCCGTGTCGCTGAAGGAGTACCTCATGCTGATGGAGGCGCTCGACAACGACGTCATCGACCGGTCGGTGGAGGACTTCTACTTCCTGTCGCGCTCGGCGCTGGTGAAGGACGAGAAGAACCTCGACAAGTTCGACCGCGTGTTCGGCCATGTCTTCAAGGGCCTGGAGTCGCTGGGCGAGGACGTCACCAGCGAGATTCCGGCCGAGTGGCTGAAGCTGCTGACCGAGAAGTTCCTGACCGACGAGGAGAAGGCGGCGATCGAGGCCATGGGCGGCTTCGACGAGCTGATGAAGACGCTGCAGGAGCGGCTCGCCGAGCAGAAGAAGCGCCACGAGGGCGGCAACAAGATGGTCGGCACCGGCGGCACCAGTCCCTACGGTGCCAACGGCTACAATCCCGAAGGTGTCCGCATCGGCCAGGACAAGGGCCGCCACGGCAAGGCCGTGAAGGTCTGGGACAAGCGCGAGTACAAGAACCTCGACGACAGCGTCGAACTGGGCACCCGCAATATCAAGGTCGCCCTGCGCCGGCTGCGCAAGTTCGCCCGCGAGGGCGCGCCGGACGAACTGGATCTGGACGGCACCATCAAGGGCACGTCGCAGAAGGGCTACCTCGACATCCAGATGCGCGCCGAGCGCCGCAACAAGATCAAGGTGCTGATCTTCTTCGACATCGGTGGCTCGATGGACAGCCACATCAAGCTCTGCGAGGAGCTGTTCAGCGCGGCCCGGACCGAGTTCAAGAACCTCGAGTTCTTCTACTTCCACAACTGCCTCTACGAGAGCGTCTGGAAGGACAATCGCCGTCGCCAGACCGAGAAGCAGAACACCTGGGATGTGCTCCACAAGTTCCCGGCCGACTACAAGGTGATCTTCGTCGGCGACGCCACCATGAGCCCCTACGAGATCACCTATCCGGGCGGCAGCGTGGAGCACTGGAACGAGGAACCGGGCGCCATCTGGATGGACCGGGTGACCCAGATCTATCACAGCGCCGTCTGGCTCAATCCCACCGCCGAGCGTCACTGGGACTACACCCAGTCGATCCAGGTGATGAAGCAGCTGATGGGCGACCGGATGTACCCGCTGACCATCGACGGCCTGGACAAGGCCATGCGCGAGCTGGTGCGTGGCCACTGACGGTGCTCCGGCGGCCAACGCCGACCAGATCGCCTACTGGAACGCCCAGGCCGGTGAGACTTGGGCGGCGCAGCAGGACAAGCTCGACCGGCAGATCGCCCCTCTGGGCCACGCGGCCATCGACGCCCTGGCGCCGCGGCCGGGCGAACGGCTGATCGACATCGGCTGCGGCTGCGGCCAGACGACCCTGGAGCTGGCCGGGGAGGTCGGGCCGAGCGGCGCGGTGCTGGGCCTCGACATCTCCCGGCCGATGCTGGAGGTGGCCCGGCGGCGCGCCGAGGGCATGGCCAACGTCGAATTCCTCGAGGCGGACGCCCAGACCTACGGCTTCGAGGCCGGCGCCGCCGACGGCGTCTTCTCCCGCTTCGGCGTCATGTTCTTCGCCGAGCCGACAGCGGCCTTCGCCAACATCCGCACGGCGCTCAAGCCCGGTGGACGTCTGACCTTCGTCTGCTGGCGGCCGCTGGGTTTCAACGACTGGATGCGGGTCCCGATGACGGCGGCCCTGGCCCATGTGCCGGCCCCGCCCCCGCCGTCCGACCCTTACGCGCCCGGCCCCTTCGCCTTCAGCGATCCGGAGCGGGTGCGCACCATCCTGGCCGGGGCCGGCTTCACCGACGTGGACATCGCGCCCTATGACACCTTCGTCGGCGGCCATCCGCTGGACGAGGCGGTGGCCCTGTCCATGAAGGTCGGACCGCTGGGCATGCTGCTGCGCGCGAACCCCGACAAGCGCGATGTGATCATCGCCGCCGTGCGTGACGCCCTGGCGCCCTACGAGGGCCATGACGGCGTCATGCTGCCCGCCGCCGTCTGGATCGTCACCGCCAACGCCTAGAAGGCTCCGCCCCATGCCCCGCAAGCCGAACATCATCGTCATCATGGCCGACGACCTCGGCTACGGCGACCTCGGCTGCGACGGCGGGACAATCATCCGCACGCCCAACCTCGACCGCATGGCGGCGGAGGGCACGCGGTTCACCGACTTCTACGCCAGCGCCAACCTCTGCACGCCGTCGCGCGCCGGCCTGCTGACCGGCCGCTATCCGGTGCGGATGAACCTGGCGCACGAGGTGATCCAGTCGCCGGAGGATCGCGGCCTGCCGCTCTCCGAACTGACCATTCCCAAGATGCTGAAGCCCGCCGGCTACGCCAGCGCCCTGATCGGCAAGTGGCACCTGGGGCACCGGGGCCAGTACTGGCCGCCGAACGTCCACGGCTTCGACGTCTTCAAGGGCCTGCCCTACAGCCACGACATGCAGCCGCTGTCGTACTTCGAGAAGGACGGCGATGCGCCGCTGACCGAAAGCCCGGTCGATTTTCCGAAGCTGACCCAGACCTTCTTCCGCGAGACCCTGGCCTTCGCCGAGGCCAACCGGGACAGACCTTTCTTCGTGCTGCTGGCCCTGACCGCGCCGCATGTGCCGCTGGTCCGCAACGACGACGCGCCGTGGGACTCCCCGGCGGGGGCGTACGGGGATGTCGTCGAGGAGATCGACCGCAATGTCGGCCTGCTGCTTGAGCAGCTGAAGACGATGGGGCTCGAGGACGACACCCTGGTCATCTTCACCTCGGACAACGGGCCCTGGTTCGAAGGCTCGTCGGGGCCGTTCCGCGAACGCAAGGGCCAGTCGGGCTTCGACGGCGGCTATCGCGTGCCCTTAATCCTGCGACAGCCCGGGACCGTGCCGGCCGGGGTCGTCACCAATGCCATCGCCAGCAATCTGGACCTGCTGCCGACCTTCGCGCGTCTGGCCGGCGCGGTTCTGCCGGCGGACCTTGAACTGGACGGCGCGGACATCGGACCGGTGATCCACGACGGCGCCGCCACGCCGCACGAGCAGATCCTCCTGTTCGACAACACCAGGGTCGCGGCGCTCCGCACCCAGGCCTGGAAGCTGGTGACACGTGTCCACACCCGCGGCTGGCACGTGAACCTCGGCCGCTTCAACTACCCGCTGCTGTTCGACATCGTCCGGGACCCCGGCGAGAACTACAGCGTCGCGTCCCTGCACCCCGATGTGGTCGCGGACCTGAAGGCCCGGCACAAGGCGGCGCGGGAGAAGTACGAACCGATGGTCGACCTGTTTCCGCCCTGGGTCCGGCCATCGGTCGCCGACTGGCATCCGGACTGAGAACCGCATCGCAATGCAGCAGGACGCTCCGTCATTCGAACAGGCGTTTATTGACGCTTGCGTACAGATCGAACGCTCGTAAAGCTGCCCTTCACGGAACGGAAGGGTAGCGTTTTGAGTCTCACTGACGATCCTGGCGCGGAGTCACAGACGCCGGAGGCCGAGGCCGCCACCAAACAGCTGGTGTTCAACGCCGCAGAGCGGCTGTTCGCCCTGCACGGCTTCCAGAACGTCTCGGTGCGCGACATCACCGCCGAGGCGGGCGTCAACCTGGCCAGCGTCAACTACCACTTCGGGTCCAAGGACTCGCTGCTGTTCGAGATCTTCCGGCGGCGGACCCAGGAGCTGAACCGCGAGCGGGCGCGGATGCTGCACGAGGCGGCCGACCGTAACGCCGGCAAGCCGCCGGTGCGCGAAATCCTCACCGCCCTGTTCGCCCCGCCGCTGCGCTGGCTGGACCCGTCCAACGACCGCCGGATCTCGCTGCAGTTCCTCATCCGCGCGCGCAGCGAAGGAACGGCCGAAATCCGCGAGGTGCTCGGCTCCGACGTCAGCCACCTCAAGCGCTTCGCCGACGCCCTGCTCGCCGCCCGGTCCGACCTGCCGTCGGAAGAGGTCTATTGGCGGCTGCACTTCGTGCTCGGGATGATCCACCAGAACCGCTTCATGGAGCTGGACCGGCTGCATGTGCTGTCCGAGGGCCTGACCCGGGAGGGTGAGGTCGACGCCCTGCTGGCGCGGATGCTGGATTTCGCGGAGGCGGGCTTCTCGCGGTAGCGGGCGTTTAGGTTTCGGGCGCCAGAACAGTCGCCGGATGGGGACACGGACCAGCCGCGCCGGCCCATGTCCCCATCGACTAGCCGCCCCGCTTCATCGTCTCGCGGGCGATGATGATCTGCTGGACCTGGCTGGTGCCTTCGTAGATCCGGAAGATGCGGACGTCGCGGTAGAGCCGCTCGATGCCGTAGTCGGCGACGTAGCCTGCCCCGCCGAAGATCTGCACGGCCTTGTCGGCGACGCGGCCGACCATCTCCGAAGCGAAGTACTTCGCGGCCGCGGCTTCCAGGACGATGTTCTGGCCGGCGTCGCGCTTGCGGGCGCCTTCCATGACCAGGGCGCGGGCGGCCATGGCCTCGGTCTTCATGTCGGCGATCATACCCTGGATCAGCTGGAACTGCGCCAGCGCCTGACCGAACTGCTTGCGCTCGCCGGCATAGGCGACACTGTCGGCGATCAGCCGTTCAGCCACCCCGACGCAGAGGGCCGCGATGTGCAGCCGGCCCTTGTCGAGCACCTGCATGGCCACCTTGAAGCCCTCGCCCTCGCCGCCCAACCGGTTCCAGGCCGGAACACGGACGTTGTCGAAGGTGATGTCGTGGATCTGGGCGCCGTGCTGGCCCATCTTGGTCTCGGGCTTGCCGACCGTGATGCCCGGCAGATCGCTGGGCACCACGAAGGCGGAGACGCCGCCGCCGCCCTTCACGTCGGGATTGGTGCGGGCCATCACCGTGAACAGCCCGGCCTTGCCGGCGTTGGTGATGTAGCGCTTGGAGCCGTTGAGCACGTAGCTGTCGCCGTCCAGCGTGGCGCGCGTCTGCACCGCGGCGCTGTCGGAACCGGCTTCAGGCTCGGTCAGGGCGAAGCTGGTCACCGTCGTGCCGGCGGCGATGCCGGGCAGCCACTTGGCCTTCTGCTCGTCGGTGCCGAACATCACCAGCCCCTGGCTGCCGATGCCGACGTTGGTGCCGATTTCCGACCGGAAGGCCGGGCTGGCGCGGCCCAGCTCGAACACCACCAGGCATTCGTCTTCCATGGAGAGGTCGAGGCCGCCGTATTCCTCGGGGATGGAGATGCCGAACAGGCCCAGCTCGCGCATCTGCTGGATGACGCTCTGCGG
>JAIYCQ010000047.1 GCA_027487945.1 Caulobacteraceae bacterium | reverse complement strand
TCATCCGCGAGCACCCGGGCCTGCTGAAGCGCGCCCCGACCCTCCACCGTCTGGGCATCCAGGCGTTCGAGCACAAGCTGATCGAGGGCAAGGCCATCCAGCTGCACCCGCTGGTCTGCGCCGCCTTCAACGCCGACTTCGACGGCGACCAGATGGCCGTGCACGTCCCGCTGAGCCTTGAGGCCCAGCTGGAAGCGCGCGTGCTGATGATGTCGACCAACAACATCCTCAGCCCCGCCAATGGCAAGCCGATCATCGTGCCGTCGCAGGACATCGTCCTGGGCCTCTACTACCTGTCGCAGTCGCGTGACGGCGAACCGGGCGAAGGCAAGATCTTCGGCGATCTGGGCGAGATCGAGATGGCGCTCGACGCCGGCGTCGTGACCCTGCACAGCAAGATCAAGGCGCGCTTCACGGAGATGACCCCGGAGGGCGAGACCCTGCGCAAGGTGATCGACACCACGCCGGGCCGGATGAAGATCGCCGCCCTGCTGCCGCGTCACACCCAGATCGGCCACCGCCTCATCGAAAAGGCGCTGACCAAGAAGGAAATCGGCAATCTGATCGACATCGTCTACCGGCACTGCGGTCAGAAGGCGACGGTCATCTTCGCCGACCAGATCATGGCGCTGGGCTTCAAGGAAGCGGCCAAGGCCGGCATCTCCTTCGGCAAGGACGACATCATCATTCCGCAGCGCAAGACCGCGATCGTCGACGAGACCCGCAAGCTTGCCGAGGAATATGAGCAGCAGTACGCCGACGGCCTGATCACCAAGGGTGAGAAGTACAACAAGGTCGTCGACGCCTGGGCCAAGGCCACCGATCGCGTCGCCGACGAGATGATGGCCGAGCTGCAGACCAAGCACACGGACGAGAACGGCCGCGAGCGCGAGATCAACGCCATCTACATGATGGCCCACTCCGGCGCCCGGGGCTCGCAGGCCCAGATGAAGCAACTCGGCGGGATGCGCGGCCTGATGGCCAAGCCCTCCGGCGAGATCATCGAGACCCCGATCGTCTCGAACTTCAAGGAAGGCCTGACCGTTCAGGAGTACTTCAACTCCACCCACGGCGCCCGCAAGGGTCTGGCCGACACCGCGCTGAAGACCGCCAACTCGGGCTACCTGACCCGCCGTCTGGTGGACGTGGCGCAGGACTCGATCATCACCGAGGAAGACTGCGGCACGACCCGCGGCATCACCCTGCGTCCGGTGGTCGAGGGCGGCGACATCCTCGTCTCGCTGGGTCAGCGCATCCTGGGCCGGTTCTCGGCCGAGGATATCAAGGACCCGAACACCGGCGAAGTCATCGTGCCGGCCGACACCTACCTGGTCGAAGACCAGATCGACATCATCGAGAAGGCCGCCGTCCAGTCGGTCAAGGTTCGCTCGGTCCTCACCTGCGAGGCCAAGGCCGGCGTCTGCGGCGCCTGCTACGGCCGCGACCTCGCGCGGGGCACCCCTGTCAACATCGGTGAAGCGGTCGGCGTCATCGCCGCCCAGTCGATCGGTGAGCCGGGCACCCAGCTGACGATGCGCACCTTCCACATCGGCGGCACCGCCCAGGTGGCCGAGCAGTCGTTCTTCGAAAGCAGCAACGATGGCGTCGCCCGCGTGGTCGGCCCGATCGTCAAGGGCGCGGACGGCGACTTCATCGTCATGAGCCGCAACACCACCATCACCGTCCAGGTCGATGGCAAGGATCGCGAGGCCTACAAGCCGCCCTACGGCGCGCGCCTGAAGGTCAAGGACGGCGACAAGGTGAAGCGCGGTCAGCGTCTGGCCGAGTGGGACCCCTACACCACCCCGATCATCACCGAAGTCCCCGGCCGTATCCGCGCCGAGGACCTGGTGGACGGCTTCTCCGTTCGCGAGGAAACCGACGAGGCCACCGGCATCGCCAACCGCGTCATCGTGGACTGGCGCGCCTCGGCCCGTGGCTCGGACCTGCGTCCGGCCATGGCCGTCATCGACGAGAACGGGGCCTACAAGCGCCTCGCGAGCGGCGGTGAAGCCCGCTACCTGCTGTCGGCCGGCGCCATTCTGTCGGTTGCGGACGGCGACGAGGTGAAGGCCGGCGAAGTCATCGCCCGGATCCCCACCGAAGGCGCCAAGACGCGGGACATCACCGGCGGTCTGCCGCGGGTCGCCGAGCTGTTCGAAGCCCGCCGTCCGAAGGATTGCGCGGTCATCGCCGAGATGGACGGCCGCGTCGAGTTCGGGAAGGACTACAAGAACAAGCGTCGCATCAAGATCACCCCGGAAGACGGTGGTGAGGCGGCCGAGTTCCTGATCCCGAAGGGCAAGCACATCGCTGTCCACGACGGCGACGTCATCCACAAGGGCGAGTACATCATCGACGGCAACCCGGATCCGCACGACATCCTGCGCATCCTCGGCGTCGAGGCGCTCGCCAACTTCCTGGTCGACGAGATCCAGGAGGTCTACCGACTGCAGGGCGTTCCGATCAACGACAAGCACATCGAGACGATCGTTCGTCAGATGCTGCAGAAGGTCGAGATCCTGGAGCCGGGCGATACGGGTCTGATCAAGGGCGATCACCTCGACAAGACCGAGGTCGACTACGAGAACGCCAAGGCGGAAGCCCGCAAGGGTCGCCCGGCGCTCACCCAGCCGGTCCTGCTGGGCATCACCAAGGCGTCGCTGCAGACCCGCAGCTTCATCTCGGCGGCGTCCTTCCAGGAGACCACCCGCGTCCTCACCGACGCCTCGGTCCACGGCAAGGTCGACACCCTCGAAGGCCTCAAGGAGAACGTCATCGTCGGCCGGCTCATCCCGGCGGGCACGGGCTCCTACCTGCGTGGCCTGCAGCGCATCGCCACCAAGCGCGACGAGGCCCTGTCGGCCGCCCGCGAAGAGGCGATGGAGCCGCTGCCGGCCGAGATCGCTCTCGAGACGGTGGACGCCCAGTCGTAAGGCTGGTCTGACCTGAGACAAGACGAGGCGGCCCGGGAGCGATCCCGGGCCGTTTCTCGTTGGCGCACGCCCCCGGGCGGTCGCCGGTCCCGGCCAGGTCTAGGGCTTGTCCAGGCCGGTGATCTCGCCGGGACCGGAGCCCGGCGCGACGCCCTGCGGCATGGGCGCCTCGCGCCAGGCTCGATCACGGGCCTTTTCCGCCGCCCGGGCGTCGAAGTCGCGGCGCTTGCGGGGGTCCATCGGCGCGGCGATCCAGGGGGTGTCCGCCGCGCCCGCGCCGAGCCGCTCGTCACAGCCCTCGACCTCGCGCCGGTTCAGCCCCACTGCCTTGCGGTTGGCGCAGCCGACCGTCGAGCCGCGCAGCGCCCCGCGCAGGTCGCCGCCCGGCTGGCCCGCGCCCGCACCGCCGACGGCGCCGCCCGACCCCGCGCCGACCCTGGGGGCGGGCGATGGTGCGCCCGGGGCCGGGACCGGCGCGAGGGGCAGCGGCACGACCGCGGCCGGGGGCGGCCCCATGACCGCCCTGGGGCGCAGGGCCGAGGCCTGTGGCCTGACCGGGGCGGGCGTCCGGGGGCTGCCGGCGCGCGGCGGCGGCGGGGGGCGGAACAGGTCCACGATCATCGCCTGGTCGTCGTCCTCTGTCAGGCGCTCCCGCACCTGCGGGACATTCAGCCCGATGAGCGCGAACACCAGGACATGCCCCGCGGCGGAAGCCGCGAGGATCGCGGCCTTCAGGGCCCGTTCCCGTTGAACGCCGGACAAGATGCGTGCGCCCCCTGCTTGCGCGCCCAGACTTTTCCGGCGGGGCGGCGAAAAGGTGACGAAGGATCGTTCACAACGGGGCTTGCGAAAGCGCGGCGCCCGGCGTCCATCTGTCTGGACACTGACGGACTTCCTGTTGTCGGCGATCTCGTGAGTCGTGCGCGAGTCGATCCAGAGTCGAGGACGAGTCGATGACGTGGGACGGGCGGTGAAGGGCAAGGCGATGCGTGATCGGCGCCAGTTTGCGTCAAGCCTTTCCAAAGCCTTGACCTTGCACGCCCCGACGAGTATCTAGCGCGCCTCTTTCGGGGGCCGGGTTTGCGCCCGTCGCCCGTTGAAGCTGAAGTCCCTGTCGAGGGCGATCAGGCCCGCCGGAACGCAGATTGACGCGCGCCGGCGAGTTTTCGCGTTCCGACCGGGCGTTCAGAGCCGGAAAGTACTTTCATCAGGACCCCCGAGGCGCTTCGGCCGAAAGGCACACGCCTCCACGAGCAAAAAAGAGATAATGCCTACAGTCAACCAGCTCATCCGCAAGCCGCGCCAGCCCAAGCCGGTGCGGAACAAGGTGCCCGCCCTGAAGGGCTGCCCGCAACGTCGTGGCGTCTGCACCCGCGTGTACACGACGACCCCGAAGAAGCCGAACTCGGCGCTTCGTAAGGTCGCCAAGGTCCGCCTGACCACCGGCATTGAAGCCGTGTGCTACATCCCCGGCGAGGGCCACAACCTGCAGGAGCACTCGGTGGTGCTCATCCGCGGCGGCCGCGTCAAGGATTTGCCCGGCGTCCGCTACCACATCCTGCGCGGCGTCCTCGACACCCAAGGTGTCAAGGATCGTAAGCAGCGTCGTTCGCTCTACGGCGCCAAGCGTCCGAAGTAAGGAAGAGAAGCATGTCCCGTCGCCGTCGCGCCGAGAAGCGTCAGGTTCTGCCCGATCCCAAGTTCGGGGACCTGATCGTCACGAAATTCATGAACTACGTCATGTACGAAGGCAAAAAAGCCGTCGCCGAGAACATCATCTATGGCGCCTTCGACATCCTCGAGTCCAAGCGCAAGGACCAGGGTCCCCTGGAAACCTTCCACTCGGCCCTGGACAACGTCGCCCCGGCGATCGAGGTCCGGTCGCGCCGCGTCGGCGGCGCCACCTACCAGGTGCCCGTCGAGGTCCGCCCGGACCGTCGCCGCGCGCTGGCCATCCGCTGGCTCGTCACTGCCGCGCGCAAGCGTGGTGAGAACACCATGACCGAGAAGCTGGCTGCTGAGCTGCTGGACGCTTCGAACAACCGCGGCACCGCGGTGAAGAAGCGCGAAGACACGCACAAGATGGCTGAAGCCAACCGGGCGTTCTCGCACTACCGCTGGTAACCCCAGCCCGAAACCTTCTTGGGCGCGGGCGGTTCGAAAGACCCGCCCGCGCTTACATTATGCAGGCCGATAGGCGATCTCATGTCCCGCAATCACAAAATCGAAGACTACCGTAACTTCGGCATCATGGCCCACATCGACGCGGGCAAGACGACGACGACCGAACGGATCCTGTACTACACCGGCAAGAACCATAAGATCGGCGAAGTCCACGACGGCGCCGCGACCATGGACTGGATGGACCAGGAGCAGGAACGCGGCATCACGATCACCTCGGCCGCGACGACCGCCTTCTGGGAAGGCAAGCGCCTGAACATCATCGACACCCCCGGGCACGTCGACTTCACCATCGAAGTCGAACGCAGCCTGCGCGTGCTCGACGGCGCCGTGACGGTGCTGGACGGTAACGCCGGCGTCGAGCCGCAGACCGAAACCGTCTGGCGTCAGGCCGACAAGTACCGCGTGCCCCGCATCGTGTTCGTCAACAAGATGGACAAGATCGGCGCCGACTTCGACAAGTCGGTCGAGTCGATCCGCGACCGCCTGGGCGCCAAGGCCGTGCCGATCCAGTTCCCGATCGGTTCGGAATCCAGCCTCTCCGGCCTGGTCGACCTGGTCCGCATGAAGGCCGTGATCTGGGACAACGACGGTCTGGGCGCCAGCTTCCGCGACGAAGAGATCCCCGCCGACCTCCTGGCCAAGGCCGAGGAAGCCCGTCACTACCTGATCGAGAACGCCGTCGAACTCGACGACGAGGCGATGGAAGCCTACCTCGGCGGTGAAGAGCCCTCGATCGAGACGATCAAGAAGTGCATCCGCAAGGCCGTGCTGACCGGCGCCTTCTACCCGATCCTCTGCGGCTCGGCGTTCAAGAACAAGGGCGTCCAGACCCTGCTCGACGCCGTCGTCGACTACCTGCCCTCGCCGGTGGACATCCCGCCGACCCCGGGCATCGACTTCAAGACCGAAGAGCCGGTCGTCCGCAACGCGTCGGACGATGAGCCCCTGTCGGTCCTGGCGTTCAAGATCATGGACGACCCCTTCGTCGGCTCGCTGACCTTCTGCCGCATCTATTCCGGTAAGATGGAAACCGGCATGGGCCTGCTGAACTCGACCCGCGACCGCAAGGAACGCGTCGGCCGCATGCTGCTGATGCACTCCAACAACCGGGAAGACATCAAGGAAGCCTACGCCGGCGACATCGTCGCCCTGGCCGGCCTCAAGGACACCCGCACCGGGGACACCCTGTGCGATCCGCTGAAGTCGCCGGTGATCCTGGAGCGCATGGAATTCCCGGCGCCGGTCATCGAGATCGCCGTCGAGCCGAAGTCCAAGGCTGACCAGGAAAAGCTGGGCGTCGCCCTGGCCAAACTGGCCTCGGAAGACCCCTCCTTCACCGTCTCGACCGACCACGAGTCGGGCCAGACGATCCTGAAGGGCATGGGCGAGCTGCACCTCGACATCAAGATCGACATCCTGAAGCGCACCTACAAGGTCGAGGCCAATATCGGCGCGCCGCAGGTGGCCTACCGTGAATCCCTCGGGAAGCGGGCGGAGATCGACTACACCCACAAGAAGCAGACCGGCGGTACGGGCCAGTTCGCCCGCATCAAGCTGGTGTTCGAGCCGGGCGAGCCGGGCACGGGCTTCGTGTTCGAAAGCTCCGTCGTCGGCGGCGCGGTGCCGAAGGAATACATCCCGGGCGTCGTCAAGGGCCTCGAGTCGGCCAAGGAAAACGGCCTGCTGGCCGGCTTCCCGGTCATCGACGTCAAGGCGACCCTGATCGACGGCGCCTACCACGACGTCGACTCCTCGGTGCTGGCCTTCGAAATCGCGGCCCGCGCCGCGTTCAAGGAACTGCGTGAGAAGGGCGCTCCCAAGCTGCTCGAACCGATCATGGCCGTCGAGGTCGTGACCCCGGAAGAGTACCTCGGCTCGGTCATCGGCGACCTCAATGGTCGTCGGGGCATGATCCAGGGCCAGGACATGCGCGGCAACGCCACGGTGGTGAACGCCTTCGTGCCGCTGGCCAACATGTTCGGCTACGTGAACACCCTGCGGGGCATGTCCCAGGGCCGCGCCGCCTTCACGATGCAATACGACCACTACGATCCGGTGCCGCAACACGTCGCCGACGAAGTGATCAAGAAGTACGCCTAATCAATCCCCCAAACGTAAGGACCCCGTTCGGGGGACCAGGAGCTAAAGATGGCCAAGGAAAAGTTTGAACGTAACAAGCCGCACTGCAACATCGGCACGATTGGTCACGTTGACCATGGCAAGACGACGCTGACGGCTGCGATCACGATCACGCTGGCGAAGTC
>JAIYCQ010000011.1 GCA_027487945.1 Caulobacteraceae bacterium | reverse complement strand
CCGGTGCATGTACGGGGGCCGGGAGGCCGCCATTGTTGCACCGCAAACCGCGCGGGCTCCCCACCAGCGCAACAATTACGGGACAGGAAATGCGTTTCTCTCAAATGCTTCGCGCGTCGGCGTCCGCCGTCGTGCTGTCGTCGCTGGTTGCTGGCGCGGCTTACGCCCAGGACACTGAAACCGACGGCGCCACCGTCGACGCCATCATCGTCACCGCCCAGAAGCGCGAACAGAGCCTTCAGGACGTGCCGATCGTCGTGACCGCCGTCAGCGAGCAGCAGCTCGAAGACGCCGGCATCAAGGACATCAAGGACCTGACGGTTCTCACCCCCGGCCTGCTGGTCACCTCGACCTCGAGCGAAACGGTCACGACCGCCCGCATCCGCGGCGTCGGCACCGTGGGCGACAACCCCGGCCTGGAAAGCTCGGTCGGCGTCGTGATCGACGGCGTCTACCGCCCCCGCAACGGCGTCGGCTTCGGCGACCTGGGCGAAATGGAACGCATCGAGGTCCTGAAGGGCCCGCAAGGCACGCTGTTCGGCAAGAACACCTCGGCCGGCGTCATCAACGTCATCACCAAGCAGCCCTCCTTCACCTTCGGCGCCGAAGGTGAACTGACGGCCGGCAACTACGGCCAGCTGGGCGCCGCCGCGTCGGTCACCGGCCCGATCATCGAAGACAAGCTCGCCGGCCGCCTGTTCGTGGTGAAGCGCGAACGCGACGGCCTGTACGATGTCCGCACCGGTGACGGTCCGCGCACCAACACCGAGGACGCCAACCAGAACTTCTACAGCGTCCGCGGCCAGCTGCTGGCCACGCCGACCGACACGATCGATATCCGCGTGATCGCCGACTACACCAAGCGCGATGAAGTCTGCTGCGCCGCTGTCGCCACTGTCCGCAACCCGGTCCGTCAGGGCTTCATCGACACCCTGTCGACCTCCGACACCGGCGTCCTGAACCCGCTCGATCCGACCGCGCGCATCGCCTACTCCAACCGCGACACCACGCAGGAAATCGAAGACAAGGGCCTGTCGGCCGAAGTCACCTGGGACACGCCCTGGCTGAACGAAGCCACGCTGACCTCGGTCACCGCCTGGCGCGAATTCTACAACCTGAGCGCCCAGGACAGCGACTTCTCGTCGGCGGACATCTGGTACCGCCCGACCGACGGCCGCAACTTCGTGCAGTTCGAACAGTTCAGCCAGGAGTTCCGCCTGGCCGGCCAGACCGACCGCCTCAACTGGCTCGTCGGCATGTTCGCCGCCAAGGAAAAGCTCAGCACCGGCCAGACGCTGCTGTTCGGCGATGACTACCGCTCCTACTTCAGCCTCGTCGCCTCCAACGGCGCGACCCAGAACGCCCTGCCGGGCACCTACTACATCTCGGGCACCGGCCAGAACGACCAGCACGAGCAGGAGTCCGAGAGCCTCGCGTTCTTCACCAACAACTCCTTCGAGATCACGGAAGCGCTCGAACTGACCGTCGGCCTTCGCTACACCCGCGAAGAGAAGACGCTGGAGACCCAGTACAACAACCTGGGAACCGGCCTGCCCTGCTTCGCGTTCAGCCTCTGCGTGCCGTGGACCGACTCCAACTTCAACAATGCCGACAACAAGCAGGCGCGCACCGAGAAGGAATGGAGCGGCACCGCCAAGCTGGCCTACCGGTTCAACCCGAACCTGATGGGCTATGTCTCCTACGCCCGCGGCTACAAGGCCGGCGGCTTCAACCTCGACCGCGCCCGCACCCTGGTCTCGGCCACGGTCGCGCCGTACTTCACCCTGAACCCGGACACCTCGTTCGAAGCCGAGTTCGTGGACAGCTATGAAGCCGGTCTGAAGAGCACCCTGTTCGACCGCTCGCTGCTGCTGAACCTGTCGGCCTTCGTGCAGAACTACGAAGGCTTCCAGCTCAACGCCTTCACCGGCGTCAGCTTCATCGTCACCTCGATCCCGGAAGTGAACTCGAGCGGCTTCGACGCCGACTTCGTGTGGTTCTCGCCGGTTGAGGGCCTGCGCTTCCAGGGCGGCGTGACCTTCGCCGACACCGAGTACGGCGAGTTCAAGGTTCCGACCGGCGCCTCGCTGCTGCTCCCGGGCAACAACATGTCGTTCGCCCCGCTGTGGTCGGGCTCGTTCTCGGGCAGCTACGAGCGTGACCTGGGCGAGAACTTCACCGTCCGCACCAGCCTGAGCGCCAAGTTCACGACCGAGTACAACACTGGCTCGGACCTGAACCCGCTCAAGATCCAGGAAGACCTCACCCTGCTGAACGGCCGGGTCGCCTTCGGGACCAAGGACGAGCGCTGGTCGCTGGAACTCTGGGGTCAGAACCTGACCGACGAGGACTACTACCAGGTCGTGTTCGACGCGCCGCTGCAGAACGTCACCAGCGCCACGCCGGGGGCCCTGCCCACCGTCAACGCGCTGAACGCCTTCATGGGCGCGCCGCGCACCTACGGCGTCACCCTGCGGGCCAAGTTCTAGGACTGACGAGCGCCACAAACGAATGGGGCGGCCCGGAGCAATCCGGGCCGCCCTTTTTCGTTGCGCCTGATGCGGTGGGTATCGAGGGCCGGCGCTCAGGCGAGGGCGGCCTTCAGCTTCGCCCCCGTCTCCTCGATCGCCGCGGGCACGCCGGCGCAGAACGGGGACAGGGTGTAGAAGTCGTGGACGAAGGCCGCGTACTCCACATGCTCGGCCTTGACCCCGGCGGCGTTCAGCGCCGCGGCGTAGGCCATTCCCTCGTCCTTCAGAGGATCGAAGCCGGCGGTGACGACCAGGGCCGGGGCGACGCCGGCCAGGTCGGCGTGAACCGGCTCGGCCCGAGCCTGCTCGGCATGGCCGGCGGCGGCAAGGTGATTGCCGAACCACTCCATGACTTCCGCGGTCAGCAGGTGGCCGGTCGCCAGGTCCCGGCGCGAGGCGGTGTCCTGGTTCATGGCGGTGGCGGGATAAAGCAGCAGCTGGAAGGCCAGCCTCCGCTCCGGGTCGCCCCGCAGGTCCAGCGCCACGCTGGCCGACAGGTTGCCGCCCGCCGAACAGCCCCCGACGGCGATGCGGGCGGCATCGAAACCGATCTCGCCCGCATGGTCGAAGGCCCAGCGCAGCGAGGCCAGGGCGTCGTCGTGAGCCGCCGGGAACGGGTGCTCCGGCGCCAGTCGGTAGTCGACCGACAGCACCCGCACGCCGGACGCCGCCGCCAGCCGTCGCAGGAAGCTGTCGTGGCTGTCGAGATCGCCGATCACGAAGCCGCCGCCATGGAAGTAGACGATCCCCGGACCGGTCGCCGGAGCGCCTTTCGGCGTATAGAGACGCGCCTTCAGAGGCCCGCCGCCGCCGCCGACCTCGAGGTCGCGAACGTCCAGATCAGTGGGGGCGCCGGCGTCGACCCCGACCCGCTGGGCGCGATAGCCCTCCCGGATCATGGCGGGCGGCAGGCTGCTGAGCGGCGGCATCTCGACCGCATTGGTCGCATCGAGCAGCGCGCGGAAGCCGGGATCCATCGTCATCGTCGTCATCTCCATCAGACCGTGACCACGCCGCCGGCCGGCGGGGTGGCGTAGAGGCCCTGAACGAGGGCGTCACGCCGCTCGAGCGTGGCCCGTTGGTTCACATAGCCCTTGTCGGTGATCTCGCCCGCGTCGATCGACGGCGGCTCAGTCATGATCACGAAACGACCGACCCGTCGGGAGGACCCGCCCGCCGTGGCGTTGAATGCCGCCAGTTTCTCCGAAAGGAGCGCCGTCAGCTTCTCGATCGGCGTCCCCGGCCCGGTGTCGGCGGCCAGAGTCTGCATCCCGGCCATCGAGGGCCAGAACAGGGCGCCGATGAACGGCTTGTCCTGGCCGCAGATCACCGCGTCCATAACCCAGGGACTGCAGGCGGCGACCAGATCCGGCCGCAGGGTGCCGACGCTGACCCAGGTGCCGCTGTCGAGCTTGAAATCCTCGGTCACGCGACCGTCGAAGACCATGCCCTGGGCGGGATCGTTGTCATCCAGGAACTTCGCGGCGTCGCCCAGCTTGTAGAAACCTTCCTCGTCGAAGGCCGCGGCCGTCTTCTCCGGGTCGTTGTGATAGCCGGTGGTGACGGTCGGCCCCTTCACCCGGACCTCGTACTTGGTCCCGTTGGGCACCAGCTTGATGGTGACGCCCGGCACGGGCAGCCCGACCAGGCCGACCTGCTCGGTCGCCCAGTGGGTGACGGTGACGCCCTGGGTCTCGGTCGCCCCGTACATCGTGGTCAGCGGGATCCGCTGGCCCGTTTCGGCGATGGCCAGCGCCTGCAGTCGCTCGTTGACGTCGTTCGAGAGCGTCGCGCCGCCGTAGCCCATGTAGCGCAGGTTCCTGAAGAACGAGGCCCGAAGGACCGGGTCGCGCTCCATGGCCTCGGCCAGCATGCCGAAGGCGATCGGGGCCGAGCCGAAGACCATCGGCGAGACCTCATAGAGGTTCTTGATCGTGGTCTCGAACATGCCGGGGATGGGTTTGCCCTCGTCCAGGTGAACGGTGCCGCCGCCCCACAGCACGCCGTTGAAGCCGATGTTGCCGGCGCTGATGTGGCTCCAGGGCATCCACTCCAGGCTCTGGGGGATGACGTCCGGATCCGCCTCCTCGGCGCGCAGTCCCTCACCCCCGGCGATGGTCGCGGCCATCATGCCGAAGGTCTGGGGCACACCCTTGGGCATGCCGGTCGAGCCGGAGGTGAACAGGTACTTGGCGACGGTGGCGTGACCGAGCGTCTCGCGCGCGGCCTCGACGCCGGGACCCGGCTCGGTGGCGAGCAGGTCGGCCAGCGGAACGGCCCCCTCGCCCTCCCCGTCGGCGGTCACGAACACCAGGCCGGGATCGACCTCGCGCAGGGTCTGGAAGGCCCGCTCGAACATGGCGCCGGCCTGGGCGAAGACGACCCTGGGCCGCACCACGGCCGCACAGTGCTTCAGCTTGGCGTGGTCGGACGAGATCAGGCTGTAGGCCGGGCTGATCGGCGCCACCGGCACGCCGGCGGTGTAGCAGCCCAGCATGACCAGGGCGTGCTCGATGGAGTTGGCCGACAGGACCATGACGCTGTCGGCGCCGGTCAGGCCGCGCGCCAGCAGCCACTGGGCGATGCCTTCGGCCGCGCGCAGGCCCTCGCCGTAGGTGACCTGGCGCCAGGGCCCATGGCCGGGCTCGCGCTGCTTCATCCACGGCCGGTCGGGGTGGGCCAGCGCCTTGTCGCGCAGCAGATGGGCGATGGAGCGGGGGCCTTCGCCCGGCGCGTGGTTGGAGCGGACGAGGATCGAGCCGTCCGCGCGGCGTTCGACCGTGACATCGGGCCCCTTCTGCGGCAGCGGCTTGAAGGGAACCTTGGAAGCGGACACGGCGGCGGGCGCCGCACCATCGGCGGGGGTCATGGTCGGGTTCCTGGAGCGTTTGTTATCGTTGTTCTCTTGAGACTATCGTTGCCCTCGGGGGAGTCAAACGGGCGGCGCGCCGGTGCGTCCTTCGACACGCCGCTGCGAGGCTGCTCAGGATGACGTGCGGGGGCGCGCCCTTCGACGTCGTGGTGAGCAGCGCCCCCGGGTCCGACCGCAGGTCGGCCCGAGGATGAACTCCGAGCGTGTCGAACCACGCAGGGCCTCACAACCCTTTCAGCCAGCCGAGCAGCAGCCGCGTGACCTCCTCCGGCGCCTCCTGCTGGGTCCAGTGGCCAATGCCGGGCAGGACGTGCGCGCCCTGCAGGCCGGGCAGGTGCGGGGCCATGAAGTCGACCGGGTTCACCCCCGGGATCATCTTCAGCACCAGGTCGCGATCCCCCCCGATGAAGAAGGACGGCTGCTCGATCTTCCGGTCCTTGAACCCCTGCAGCCAGTCGAAATCCCGCTCGTGGTTGCGATAGCGGCTGAGCGGCCCGAAGAATCCCGAGCGGTGGAACTCGGCGGTGAAGTAGTCCTCGTCGTCCTTCGTCAGCCAGGCCGGGAACGGCTGGGGGTCGGGCAGCCGGTCGAGCAGCGCCGCGCCGTGCGGCTTGTCGACCGGCCAGGTCCCGTCCGGCGCATCGCCGCTGATGGCGTAGTAGAACTTGCGGATCGCCGCGCGCGGATCGCTGCCCAGCTCGGCCTCGGCCGGGCCGACGTCCTGGAAGTAGATCTGGTAGAAGAAGCGGCCCTTGTCGGTGAAGGCCGCCCTGATCACGTCCAGGAACTGGACCTGCGGCACGCCGGTCCAGGGCACCGACAGTCCCGCCACGGCGCTCACGCGATCCGGCCGCGTCAGGGCGGTGTTCCAGACGATTGGCGCGCCCCAGTCATGGCCGATCAGGATGCCCTTCCCGTCCGGCGACAGGTGCTCGATCACCCCGGCCACGTCGCTGGTGATCCGCTCCAGACTGTAGTCCTCGACCCGGCCCGGCTTGTCCGATCCGCCGTAGCCGCGCACGTCGATGGCGCAGACGGTGAAGCCGGCGGCCGCGATCGGCCCGATCTGGTGGCGCCAGCTGTACCAGCTCTCCGGAAAGCCGTGGACCATGACCACCAGCGGTCCGGAACCCTCGACCACGGCCCGGACGTTGATCCCGTTGGTCGGAATGGTGACGAAGTTGGTCATGGCGTTTCCCCGATTTTGGGTCAGACGATCACGGTCGACGCCGGGTCAGGCAAGCGCTGGATGGTTCGAGAGTCTTCATCGCGGCTTTCGCGCTGTCCTTCCGTTGTCCGGCCGACCGATCCGGTCGGGCTTCGGGCGCATTTTACGCCCTGTGCGAACGGCGGGGAGAAACGCGCGAAATCCGGCGAAATCTTCGTCGGTTCCAGCCGTTCCGCCAGTTCGAGGGTGGCCCCGTCGCCCAATGCGCCAGGCCCGGACGGCGCCGGCACGGCCTGAAACGGGCTCCGGGGCGCGGGGCAAGTTGTCCCGCGATGTCCCCGTTTGTCTCCAGAGTATATGTCTCCGGAGTCTCGCCTCCGGAACGCCGCCATGACCGCCAGCCACCCGCTCGACCGCCCGGTCTGGAACGCCCTGACCAGCCGTCAGGGCGACTGTGCGCTGGGCGAAGGCCTCGCGCGACGGTTCGCGCCCGACTACGGCCCGCTGACCGGCGCCTGCGACGCCTGGCCCGAGAGCCAGGCCGCCCTCGCCGCCCTGCCCTGCGACGAGACCGGTCTGTGGACGCTGGAAGCCGAGGCGGTGGCGCCGCCGCCGGGCATGGTCGTCAGCCACAGCGCCGACTGCGTGCAGATGGTCGCCGACGGCGCGGTGGCGGCGCCGGACCCCGACTTCGCCTTCGTCGAGCTCGGCGAGGCGGACGCCGCCGAGATGCTGGCCCTGGCCACCCTGACCCGCCCCGGCCCCTTCGCCGCGCGGACCGGCCGGCTGGGCGCCTTCATCGGCGTCAAGCAGGATGGCGTCCTCATCGCCATGGCCGGCGAGCGGATGCGCCCCGTCGGCTACACCGAGATCAGCGGCGTCTGCACCCTCCCGGACCATCGCGGCAAGGGCCTGGCCGGGGCGCTGATCCGGGTCGGGATGGCGCGGATCAAGGCGCGGGGCGAGACCCCGTTCCTGCACAGCTATGCCAGCAACAGCGGCGCGATCGGGCTGTATGAAAGCCTGGGATTCCGGGTGCGGCAGGCGGCGGTCCTCACGGTGTTGACGCGGGCTGGGTGAGGGGCGTCGGGAACAATCTTTGGTTGAAGTAAAAGATTCTAATTCCATTTTCGCGAGTCGGCTGGTAGGCTGCCCCAATGAGCGATCCCAAGCAGCCAGGCGTCGAGGAAGCCCCCGCCGAGTTCGACGCGGACTACGATGAGCACTCGGCGCAAGCCGATGCCGACGCCGAAGCCGGTCGCGTCGTCCCGCACGAACGGGTGGCGAAATGGCTGCAATCGATCATCGATGGGAAACCTGAGCCAGCGCCATTCTCTCGGCTGGCCTTGTAGCGCGCCGCCACCGCACCGGAGTCAGCCCATGACTGAACCAAAGCCCCCCGGACTTGAGGAAACCCCGGCGATCTTCGATGCGGAACTTGAGCCCGCACCGCCTTTGTCCGACGAGGAAGAGGCCGCGCTTCTGGAAGCCGAGGCGGACGCCGACGCCGGACGGGTAGTGCCGCACTCGGAAGTCGCCAAGTGGATGCAGACGATCATTGACGGCAATCCGCAGCCGATGCCCAAGGCGTGGCTCGAGTAATCTGGAGCCGGCGCGGCCTGGCCAGCCTGAACGCGATCTTCGCGTATCTGTACCATGCCAGCCCGAGTGCGGCCGCCACAGCCTTCCTGGCCATTCGGGCCGCCGCGGTCTCGCTCGACCAGATGCCTGACCGTGGTCGGCCCGTCGGCGGAAGCCGCCGCGAACTGACCCATGTCCGTCCATATCTCATCCGGTATCGCGTGAAGGGGAACAGCGTAGAGATCCTCGAAGTCCGCCATGCCGCCTGCAAGCCGGAGTGACTACCCCACCAGCCGCTCGCGCCCTTCCCAGTACGGCTTGCGCAGCTCCCGCCGCAGCACCTTGCCCGAGGGGTTCCGCGGCAGGGCGTCGGCGAAGTCGATGGTCTTGGGAGCCTTGTAGCCGGCGATCCTCGTGCGGGTGTGGGCGATGATGTCCTCGGCGGTGGCGGTGGCGCCGGGCTTGAGGACCACCACGCCCTTGACCGCCTCGCCCCACTTGTCGTCGGGCACGCCGATGACGGCGGCGTCGGCGACGGCGGGGTGGCTGAACAGGGCGTTCTCGACCTCGGCCGGATAGACGTTCTCGCCGCCGCTGACGATCATGTCCTTCACCCGGTCGTAGATGTAGAGGTAGCCCTCGTCATCGAAATAGCCGGCGTCGCCGCTGGAGAACCAGCCTTCGGGGCAGATGGCCTCCTTGGTGGCGTCAGGCCTGTTCCAGTAGCCCTTCATCACCCCCTTGGCGCGGATCTGCACCTCGCCGACCTCGCCCGGCTTGCCCGCCTCGCCGGTCGGGGTCAGCACCCGCACGTCGAAGCCCGGCCAGGGCTTGCCGCAGGAGCGCAGCTTGTCGCGCTCGGGCGCATGGTCCTCGGGCGGCAGGTAGGTGGCGCCGCCGATGGTCTCGGTCAGGCCGTAGAGCTGGGTGAAGTCACAGCCGAACCGCGCCTGGGCCTGGCGCAGCACCGCCTCGGAGATCGGCGAGGCGCCGTAGAACATGCGCTCCAGCTTGCTGAAGTCGGCGCTCTCGACACCCGGCGTCTGCAGCAGAAGGTTGATGATGGTCGGGGCCAGGAAGGCGTAGTTGATCTGCTTGTCCTGCAACAGGCCGATGATCTCGACCGGATTGACCTCCCGCGTCAGGATGTTGCGCACCCCCTGCAGGGTGGCCAGCAGGCCGCAGTTGGTGCCGGCGACGTGGAACAGCGGCATGACCACCAGGTTGGTCTTGCCCGCCTCATACTTCGCCCAGCCGGCCTCCAGCGCCAGGCTGAACAGGGCGATGAAGTTGCCTTCCGTCAGCTGCACGCCCTTGGGCAGGCCGGTGGTGCCGCTCGTGTAGAGCTGGACGACGTCGTCATCCATTTGGGCGGGCAGCATCGGATCGACCGCCGGATGGGAGCCGAGCCAGTCGCGGAAGGCCGGCCAGCGCGGGTGGCCCGGCTCGAACTGCACCAGGCCATGCACGTCCGGCAGGTCGCTCATGATCATGTCGACCACGCCGCCGAAGTCCTCGCCGACGAACAGCATCTTCGCGCCCGCGTCCTTGAGGATGAAGGCGACCTCCGGCGGGGCCAGCCGCCAGTTGACCGGCGCCAGCGTCACCCGCGCCTTCACGCACCCCATCCACAGGACGAAGAAGTCGTCCGTGTTCTTGGCCAGCACCCCGACCCGGTCGCCCGGCTTCAGGCCCTGGGCCAGCAGCGCGTTGGCGCAGCGGCTGGCGGCGGCGTCCAGCTCGGCGAAGGTCGTCGTCCGCCCCTCGAACCAGATCGCCTCGGCGTCGGGCCGCAGGCGGGCCTGCAGGCGCGGAATGTCGGCCACCGAATGGATGTCGGCCATGCTGGTCATCGGTCGTTCCTCACTGTCCGCGCCTCTGGCGGGCGCTGGTGGGGACAAGGTGCACCAAGCCCCTCCAAAGCAAAAGAGCCGCCGGATCGCTCCGGCGGCTCTTCGCTGTTGGTCGGTGCGTCCTTCGACACGGCCCTTCGGGCCTGCTCAGGATGACGTTGTCTTCTACGTCATGGTGAGCAGCGGCCGCAGGCCGCGTGTCGAACCACGCAGGGCCTACTCCGCCGCTTGCGGCGGGGCGTAGCCGAGCATGGCCTTGGTTTCCAGGAACTCGTGGAAGCCGTAGTCGCCCCACTCGCGGCCGTTGCCGCTCATCTTGTAGCCGCCGAAGGGGGCCATCAGGTCCCCGCCGCCGCCGTTGATCGAGACCTGGCCGGCGCGCAGCTTGGAGGCCACTTCGCGGATCTTCGCCTGGTCCGTGCCCGAGACATAGGCCGCGAGGCCGTACTCGGTGTCGTTGCCGACCTGGACGGCTTCATCGACCGTGTCGTAGCCGATGATCGAGACGACCGGGCCGAAGATCTCTTCCTTGGCGATGGTCATGTCGTTGGTGACATTGGCGAAGACGGTCGGCTTGACGAAATAGCCCTTGTCGAGGCCGTCCGGACGGCCGACGCCGCCGGAGACCAGGGTCGCGCCCTCGTCGATGCCGGCCTGGATCAGCTTCTGGATCTTGTTGAACTGCACTTCCGACACGACCGGACCCATCTGGGCATTGCCCTTGGGGTCGCCGACCGTGGTGGCGTCGGCGGCGGCCTTGGCGATGGCGATCACCTCGTCCATGCGCTTGCCGGGGACCAGCATGCGGGTCGGGGCGTTGCAGGACTGGCCCGAGTTCATCATCACCGAGCGCACGCCGCCGGTGACGGCCGCCTGGAAGTCGGCGTCATCGAGGATGATGTTGGGGCTCTTGCCGCCCAGCTCCTGGGCCACGCGCTTGACGGTCGGGGCGGCGTTGCGGGCCACCTCGATGCCGGCGCGGGTCGAGCCGGTGAAGGAGACCATGTCGATCTCCGGGTGGCTGGAGATGGCGGCGCCGACTTCCGGGCCGTCGCCGTTGACCAGGTTGAACACGCCGGCCGGCACGCCGGCCTCATGCAGGATCTCGGCCCAGATGTAGCCCGAGAACGGCGCGACTTCCGAGGGCTTCAGCACCATGGTGCAGCCGACGGCCAGGGCCGGGGCGACCTTGCAGGCGATCTGGTTCACCGGCCAGTTCCAGGGCGTGATCATGCCGCAGACGCCGATCGGTTCCTTGACCAGACGGGTCGGGCCGCGATCCTCGACGAACTTGAAGCTCTTCAGCACGGCAAGCGCCGTCTGGGTGTGGGCCAGGCCCATGGCCGCCTGGGCGCGTTGCGCCAGCGAGGCCGGGGCGCCCATTTCCTCGGTGATGGCGTCAGCCATGTCGCCGTAGCGCGCCTGATAGGCCTTGATGATGCGCTCGAGCAGGTCGGCGCGTTCCTCGATCGAGGTTTGCGAGAAGGTCTCGAACGCCTTGCGGGCGGCCTTGGCGGCCTTGTCGACGTCGGCGGCCGTGCCCATCGAGATCTTGCCGCAGACCTCTTCGTTGGCCGGATTGATGACATCGAGCGTCTTCGGCGTGATGGGATCGACCCACTGACCATCGATGTAGAACTTCGTGTAGTCGCGCATCACCATCTCCCTTGGGCGTCGAGGCGGGCCCGTTCCGAGGGCCTCTTCAAACGCCAGTTTAGTTATCGCGGTTCATGTGGGGAAGGGGTCATGACAGATCGAGGCTCATGATCCCGAAGTAGAGGGCTGCCTCGATCGGAACGAGGACGACCAAAGCGGTCAGTGCCCGCCGCCACGCGCGGATCCAGTCCTGCCTTGTGCGGGGCCGGAGCGCCAGGGTGTCGATGTCCTGTTCGTCAGGCCGCGGGGCAAACAGCATGAAGGCGAAGAAAGCCGGCCCCCCACAGATCGCCATGGCCACGACCAGCTCCATCCTGAAGGTCACAAAGAGCGCCGTCGGCCCGAACACAGCGCACAGGCCGGTGGTCCAGCCCACCCACGTCGGCCAATAGGTCCGCAGCACGCCTTCTTGCGTCAAAGCTGATGAACCTGCGGCTGGCCCGCCACCGGGCTGCGGGCCTTGAGCACGTAGCCCGCCCGGATCGAGCCGATATAGAGGTCCTTCAGGTCCGGTCCGCCCCAGGTGACGTTGGTCGGGTGGTTGATCACCTCGCCGGACGGATCGTGACAGACCACCTCCACCGCGCCCGACGGCGTGATGGCCACCACCTTGTTGGCGGCCGGCAGGCAGACCCAGAGGTTGCCCTCGGCGTCCATACCGACGCCGTCGGTGTAGCCCAGGTCCTCGGGATGGTGCGCGGCGTCGGCCTCGGCCTGGGCCTGGGCGGCGTCGACCAGCCGGCCCAGCACCGGGCCATAACGCTCGCCCGGGCCCAGCTTGCCGCCGGGCAGCACCTCGAAGCGCAGCACGTCGGCGCCGCTGGTCTGGGCGCAGTAGAGCCAGCGGTCATCGGCCGACAGCGCCATGCCGTTGGGAAACTTCAGGCCCTCGGCGACGATCTCAGCTGAGCCGTCCGGCCGCAGCACGAAGATGAAGCCGTCGGCGCGGCCGTCCAGCGCCTGGGGCCAGGTCTCGGCGTGGGTGGAGTTGGCGCACCAGATGTTGCCGGCCCGGTCGAGCACCGGGTAGTTGGCGCTGGTCAGCCGCCTGCCGCCGACCTCGGCCAGCAGGGTCTCGTGCTCGCCGGTGGCCGGATCGAACCGCTGCAGCGGCCCCTCCTCCCGGTCATAGATCCCGAAGTTGGCGATCAGGACGCGGCCCTTAAGGTCCATGTTGATGCCGTTGGGCGCCCCGCCCTTCGGACCCATGCGGGTGAACGAGCCGTCAGGATGGATCTCGGCCACCGCGCACTGGTGGTCCGAGGCGAAGACCCGGCCGTCCTTGCCGACCACCACGTCCTCTGGCCGGTCGATGCCGACGGCGATCTTCGTGAACGCCTCCACCGCGATACGCGCCGCCATGCCGTCCTCCCGCAGGTTCTGTTCTTGTTGCCCCTACCAGAACAGGTCCGG
Organism: Caulobacteraceae bacterium; assembly: GCA_027487945.1. Taxonomy (GTDB): domain Bacteria; phylum Pseudomonadota; class Alphaproteobacteria; order Caulobacterales; family Caulobacteraceae; genus Caulobacter. The sequence continues at coordinate 135,858 of JAIYCQ010000011.1, read as the reverse complement.
CGGCGTTCCGTCCAGCACCTCTGCAAGGCGACGACGGGTGCCGTCGGTCGTCCCCGCCGGCAGGTCGCGCGGATCGAACCAGTCGCGGCGCAGGATCTCGCCCCGGGCGGTCGCCGGCGTAGGGGTCCAGCGGTCGAGGCGGTAGAGCAGCACATGGTCGCCGCGGAAGGTGCGGACGTTGTCGTGGATGGAGAGCAGGGTCATGCGCCCGACTGGCCGAATGCCGGCCTCCTCCTCCAGCTCGCGACCGGCGGAGGCTTCGGCCGACTCGCCCCGCTCGACACCCCCGCCGGGCAGGTGCCAGCCGGGGGTGTAGCTGTGCTCGATGAGCAGGACGCGCCCCTGATCGTCGAAGACCATGATCCGAACGCCGACGGTAAGCCCGCGCACCAGCCGCATGGCGATCCGGTAGAAGGGCATCAGCAGGCGATAGAGACGGCGCAGCAGCGACATGCCCCCAGCCTAGGGCGCCCGCTTGCGGCGCGCGAGGCGCGGGGCTAAAGCCGGATCAACATTCTTTCGCGGAGCTCCACCATGGCCGCTGTCGGCGTCATCTTCCTCTTCGTCCTCGTCTTCGGCGCCCTGAACTTCTTCGAGTTCGGCAAGGTCGACTGAGCCTGACGCGCAACGCGGACCGCGCCCGATGAACGGCGTCGCCTTCGTCACAGCCGGCGCGCGGCGCATCGGACGGTGCCTCGCTGTCGAAGCGGCGCGCGCCGGGTTCGACGTGGCGGTACACCACCGCGCCTCGGCCGACGACGCCGAGGAGACCGCCGCCCTTGTAAGGGCCGAAGGCCGCAAGGCGCTGGTGCTGGCCGGCGACCTCACGGCCGCCGACGCCGGAACCCTGATCGCCCGGGCCGAGGCGCTCGGACCCGTGACCCTTCTGGTCAACAACGCCTCCCTGTTCCTCGACGACCGGCTGGACACCACCACGGCTGCGGATCTCGACGCACATATGGCGACCAATGTCCGTGCGCCGGTCGTGCTGGCCCAGGCCTTCGTGGCGGCGCTGCAGGCCGACAGGGCCGGACTGATCGTCAACCTCATCGACCAGCGGGTCTGGCGGCCGACACCGCAGTACTTCAGCTACAGCCTGTCCAAGGCGGCGCTCTGGTATGCGACCCAGACCATGGCCCAGGCCCTGGCCCCGCGCATCCGCGTCAACGCCATCGGCCCGGGCCCGACCTTCGGCTCGACCCACCAGGCGCCGGGCAGTTTCGAGGCCGAGGCCGCCGGCACGCCGCTGGGCCGCCGCGTGACCGGCGAGGATATCGCCGCAGCGCTGCGCTACCTCATTGACGCCCGGTCGGTCACCGGCCAGATGATCGCCGTGGACAGCGGCCAGCATCTCGCCTGGCGGACGCCGGACATCGTCGACTTCTAGAGAGGGCGCGCATGGCCGTTTCCCCCCGTCAGGACCCGCCCGGGGCCCCCGCTCCCGCCGCCAGGGTCGTGATCACCAAGGTCTTCGTGCGCGGCCTGAAGATCGAGGCCGAGGTCGGCGTCTACAGCCATGAACGCGGCAAGACCCAGCCGCTGGTTATCGACGTCGAACTGGACGTCGCCGCCGCCGGGGCGCGGCACCTGGCCGATACGCTGAACTACGAGACCATCCGCAACTTCGCCCGCGACCTGGGCGCCTCGGGCCACATCGAGCTGGTCGAGGTGTTCGCCGAGCGGCTGGCCGAGCTCTGCCTGGACGACGTCCGGGTGACGCGGGCGCGTGTCCGGGTCGAAAAGCCCATGGCCCTGGCCCCCGACGCCGAGGCGGCAGGGGTCGAGATCACGGCGGTCCGCGCCTGAGCGCGCCGGTCCATGCGGCGCGGCTTGCGCCCCTGCGGCCGGAGACGTCGTGGCGCCTGGATGGCGACACCCTCATCGAAACGACCGGCAACCGCGAACGCCGCTGGCCGCTGGCCACGGCGCGGAGCCTGACCCTCGCTCCGCCGGGTCCCGGAGGCCGCTGCGCCGCCTGGCTGGCCTTCCCGCGTGGACGGGTGACGATTGTCTCGCACGGCTGGAGCGGCCCGGGACGGTTGGAGGATCGCACCGGCAGCTTCGGGCCTCTGGTCCGCGCCGTCGCCGCCTGCCTCGCCGAGGTCGCACCCGGCGCGCGGGTCGCGGCGGCGGGTCAGGGGGTGCTGGACGGCATGACCTGGACGGTCGGCCTGCTGGGCGCCGGAGTCGCGGCCCTGCTGGTCTTCTCCCTGCTGTCGGATACCGCCGGACTGGGCGTCAGCCTGGCCGCCCGGCTGCTGTTTGCGTTGATCCTGATCTTCGCGGTGACCCCGTGGCTGAATCCGCCGCCGCCGGCGCTGGACCCCCGCGACCTGCCCCGCTCGCTGACGCCCTGACGGAGCCGGTTTGCGTCATCGGACGTTTGGAGCGACCCTGACCCGCCAGACCGGAGACCGCCGATGACCGACCCCCTTCCCGCCGCCAAGGTCCACGAGGACCGGATCCTGCCGGGCCTCGTCTACGGGCTCTACATCTTCGGGGCGATGTCGATGCTGATCACGGTGATCATCGGCCTGGTCATCGCCTACGCCAACCGGGCCACCGCCGGACCGCGCATGGACACCCACTACCGGTTCCTGATCCAGACCTTCTGGAAGACCATCTGGTGGTTCCTGATCGGGGTCGTGGTCGGGCTCGCGGGATTGGTGATGACCATCACCCTCATCCTGTCTCCGATCGGCATCCCGTTGATGATCATCGGCTGGGGCGGCGCGACCCTGGTCGGCGTCTGGTTCTACATCCGCTGCGCGGCCGGGCTCATCTATCTGGCCCAGGACGAGGCCTATCCCCGGCCGGATGCTTGGCTGATCTAGAGGCGCCGCAACCCCTTATTGCCTAAGGATCGGGCGCTTCCGACGGGTGGGCTCCCCTGCCGGTTGTGGCGTTTTGACCGCCTGCCAATTCACTGCCGCAGTCTCTCCAGTTCGGGGTGAGAAGACGGGGGTGTTCATGGCGGCGCGCATTGTGAGCCTGCTGGCGGCGATTGTTTTCGCGGGCCTGGGCTGGGCCCTTCTCGCTCCCGGCGGGATGGCGGGCGTCGAGCCGCCGTCGATCCCGTTGGGCATGTTCGAGGGACACCGGTCGTTCATCGGCTGGGGCGCGGCGGCGCTGGGGATCGTCGCCCTGCTGTCCTCGGTCATGCCGCGCGGCGGCGGCGGCGGCGGCGGGAAACGCCGCGCCGCGCCGGCGGTCGATTTCGACGCCGAACCGGCGCCGTCGGCGGCGGAGGGGGAACCGGTGAGCGGAGGGTCGACGGCTCTCGCCGAACCGGTTCCGCCGCCGACGGTCTCGCCGCCTCCGCGCATGGAGGCGGTCGCGGACGAAAGTTTCGCCGATGTGCGCGAACGCCTGCGAACCCTGGTCCAGACCGAGCAATGGCCCACGGCCGCCGCCCTCGCGCGGCGGCTTCCCACATTCGCGTCCAATGACGAGGAGCGCCTGCTCGCTGCCCAGGACCTCGGCGACTTCGCCCGCTCCCAGGGGGCCGGCGACGAGGCGGCGGAGGCCTATGAGATGGCGCTGGCCAGCGCCCGCGGGCTGGCGGCCAAGACGCCGGACGACCCCGTCCGGCTGGCGATGCTCGCCGGGGTGCTCACGGGCGTCGGCGATGCGGCCCAGGACGAGGGCAGGCTCGACGCCGCCGTCGTGGCTTACGAGGAAGCCCTCGAGATCCGCCGCCAGCTGACGCGCGCCGACCAGACCCCCGAGGCCCGCCGCGCGCTGTCGCTCGCCCTGGAGCGCCTGGGCGACGCCCGCGAGGACCGGGGCCACCGCGTCCGCGCCTATGACCTCTATCGCGAGAGCTTCGAGATCGCCGGGCAGCTTGCCTCCGCCGATCCGCAGAAGTACGGCGAGGACCTTCAGGTCACCCGCCGCCGACTGGGCGAGCTGGAAGCCCGTCTCGCCGCGGTCTGACCGGATCTTCAACGGTCTGTCCGCCCACGGATAGCCGACCTACGAAAGAGGGCGCAGCCGGCCGGCCCGAAACGCTCGGGCCTGCCCCTCGCCGGTCAGGCCGGTACGACTTCCCGCCGCACCAGCCGGGCGTAGTCGTCCATCAGCGTCAGGGAGACGGCGCCCGGCGTGAAGCGGTACTCGCCCACCTCGGCGACGGGGGTGACCTCCGCCGCCGTGCCGACGATGAAACACTCCTGGAAGCCGGCCATCTCCTCGGGCTGGATGTGGCGCTCGACCAGCTCGAACCCGCGCTCACGGGCCAGCCGGATCACCGTCTGGCGGGTGATGCCGTTCAGGAAGCAGTCGGGCGTCGGCGTATGGATCACGCCGTCCTTCACGAAGAACACGTTGGCGCCCGTCGCCTCGGCCACATAGCCGCGGTAGTCGAGCATCATCGCGTCGGAGTAGCCGTCCTGTTCGGCGGCGTGCTTGGAGATGGTGCAGATCATGTACAGGCCGGCGGCCTTGGCCGCGACCGGCGCGGTCTTCGGCGAAGGACGGTCGTACTTCGCCCAGGTCAGGCGGATGCCCTTCTTCTTCTGCTCGGGGTCGAAGTAGCTGGGCCAGTCCCACACCGCGATGGCGACGTGGATCTTGCTGTGCTGGGCCGAGACCCCGATCATCTCCGAGCCGCGCCAGGCGATCGGGCGAACGTAGCAGTCCGTGAGGCCGTTCTTCGCGCAGGTCGCCTTGCAGGCCTCGTCGATCTCCGACACCGTGTACGGAATCTTGAAGTCGAGGATTTCAGCCGACTTGAACAGCCGCTCGGTATGGGCCGTGAGCTCGAAGATCTCTCCGCCGTACATCCGCTCGCCCTCGAACACCGACGAGGCGTAATGGAGGCCGTGGGTCAGTACGTGCACCTTCGCCTCGCGCCAGGGCACGAACTGGCCGTCCAGCCAGATCCAACCATCGCGATCATCGAAGGGAACGAGAGACATTTCGGGTATTCCTCCTTTCAAGGAAGCGGCGACCTTAGACTCTCTGGGCGTCATTTCGTCAAACAGATTGGCCTGAATCGATGAGCGCTCCGGCCGACCCGCGGCTGATCCTGAGAGACGAGGAACTCGATTCAGGCCTGGAGCTGCTGCTCCTGGCCGAAGCGACCCTGTGGGCGGCCGTCGATACGGCCCTCGAGAGCGAGGCAGGCGGGCTCGGACGGCCGCACTGGCGGGCGGCCTTCCTGTTGCGACGCCGCCCCGGCGTCGGGGCCCGCGACCTCAGTCGACTGACCGGCCTGTCCAAACAGGCGGCCAGCCGCACCCTGGGCGACCTGCTGAGGCTGGAACTCGCCGAGGTCGAGACCGGAGACCTCGACGCCCGCCGCCGCCCGGCCCGGCTGACACCGGCGGGCGAGGCGTTCGAGGCGCGCATCACAGACCGCCTTCGGGGGCTGCTGGGCCGGGCCTACCGCACGGGCGGGCTTGACGGCGTGGCGGGCGCCCGGCGCATTCTCGCCGCGCTGGCCGGGCCGCGCACGGGCGTGGGCCTGCGTCGGGAGGAGAGCTCCAGTTGACCGGATCGGACCGTCACCTGCTGGTGGTCGATGACGACGACCGCATCCGCGAGCTGCTCAAGGAGTATCTGGCGCGGGCGGGCTTCCGCGTCACCGGCGCGGCCGACGCCGCAGCCGCCGGACGCCTGATCGACATGCTCGACTTCGATCTGATGGTGCTGGACGTGATGATGCCCGGCGAGGACGGCTTCGCGTTCGCCCGCAGGGTGCGTGCGCGCAGCGACGCCCCCGGCCGCACCCCGATCCTCATGCTGACCGCCCGCGGCGAGGCCGGCGACCGGATCGAGGGCCTCAGCATCGGCGTCGACGACTACCTGGCCAAGCCGTTCGAGCCGCGCGAACTGCTGCTGCGCATCGAGGCCATCCTGCGCCGCGCCGGCCCGCGCGACACGGGCCCGACCGTCCTGGCGCTGGGCGCCTGCGCGTTCGACATCGACCGGGGCGAGCTGACCCGCGACGGCGCGGTGATCCGGCTGACCGAGGCAGAGATCGAGCTGATGCGGCGGCTGGCCCGCTCCGCCAACGCGCCGGTCGACCGGCTGGAGCTGGCCCGCGACACCGCCGACGTCACCGGGCGGGCCGTGGACGTGCAGGTCACCCGGCTGCGTCGCAAGATCGAGGACGACCCCAAGACGCCGCGCTATCTGCAGACCGTGCGGGGCGTCGGCTATCGCCTGGCCCCTGACTGATGCGGATCCGCGCGCTCAGGATCTACATCCCCCGCCAGATCAAGCGGTGGTTGCCGACCTCGCTGTTCGGACGGAGCCTGCTGATCATCGTCCTGCCCATCGCCCTGATGCAGCTGGCGGTGACCTGGATCTTCTTCGACGCCCACTGGCAGACCGTGACCAGCCGGCTCGCCGACGGTCTGGCCGGCGACATCGCCTGGGCGGTGGAAAGCTACCGGGACGATCCCCGGCCGGAGGTGCTGGCCCGGATCGCCGAGCGGGCCGAACGGTCGATGTCGCTCTCCATCGTGCTGATGGAGGACGCGCCCCTCCCGCCCCAGCAGCCGTCGTCCCTGTTCGCCGCCCTCGACCGGTCGCTGGACAAGGCCCTGTCGGAGAAGCTGGACGCGCCCTACTGGTACGACACCATCCGCTTCCCGGCCTATGTCGACATCCGGGTCGAGGCGCCGGGCGGCGTGCTGCGGATCATCGCGCCGCGCGACCGCGCCTACGCCACCCAGGGGCATATCTTCATCTTCTGGATGGCGCTGGCCACGCTGCTGCTGACGGCTATCGCCATCCTGTTCATCCGCAACCAGGTCCGGGCCATCGAGCGGCTGGCCGATGCGGCCGAGACCTTCGGCAAGGGCGGCGATGTCGACGACTTCAAACCCTATGGCGCCAAGGAGGTGCGGCAGGCAGCCCAGGCCTTCATCGCCATGAAGAACCGCATCCAGCGTCACATCGACCAGCGCACCGCGATGCTGGCCTCGGTCAGCCACGACCTGCGCACGCCGCTGACCCGCCTGAACCTCGAGCTGGCGCTGGCCGAGCCGTCGAAGCGGGTCGAGGCGATGAAGGCCGATCTGTCCGAAATGGAGCACATGATCGACGAGTACCTCGCCTTCGCCCGCGGCGAGGGGGGGGAAGCGGTGCAGCCGGTCACGCTGTGGAAGCTGGTCCAGGCGGTCGGGGCCGACGCCGCCCGCGCCGGGGCGAAGGTCGAGGTCGACGCCGATCCGCACCTGCAGCTGTCGCTGAGGCCCAACGCCATGCGGCGGGCGCTGTCCAACCTGGTGATGAACGCCGCCGCCCACGCCGACCGCATCGAGATCGCGGTGAAGGCGACCCCGGCCGGCGGGGTGGAGATCATCATCGACGATGACGGTCCCGGCATTCCGCCGGAGCAGTTCGAGGAGGCGTTCAAGCCGTTCAACCGGCTCGACGAGTCCCGGAACCAGAACGAGAAGGGCGTCGGCCTCGGCCTCGCCATCGCCCGCGACGTGGCCCGCGGCCACGGCGGCGACCTGACCCTGGACCAGGCTCCGCTGGGCGGCCTGCGCGCCGTGCTCAGGCTGCCGGGCTAGCCCAGTTCCTTCGACCGCCGGACGGCGGCGGCGACAGTGTCGACCAGCAGCCGCTGCAGGCTGTCCGACCCGGTCAGGACCTCAAGTCCCGCCGCGGTCGTTCCGCCCGGCGACGTGACCTGGCGGCGGAGCTCGGCCGGCGGGGTGTCGCCGGCCGCCATAAGGGCCGCCGCGCCGGTTACCGTGGCGCGGGCCAGGGTCGCGGCGTCTGCGCCGGGCAGACCGGCCTCGATCCCGGCCGCCTCCAGCGCCTCGACGAAGGCGTAGAGATAGGCGGGACCGGAACCGGATACCGCCGTGGCGGCGTGCATCAGGGCTTCGTCCTCGACGTCGACCACGCTGCCGAGCGGACCAAACAGCGCGTGGGCGCGGGCCCGGGCCTCGTCGGAGTCGGCGTGGATGGTGACGGCGCCCTGGCCGATGGCGACCGCCGTGGTGGGCATCACCCGCGCCACCAGACGCCCGCCGAGCGCGGCGGCGATATCGGCGCCGGCCACCCCGGCCGCGACCGAGACGATCACCGCCTCCGGGGCAAGGAAGGGTTCGATCCCGGCGACGACCTCTCGCCACAGCTGCGGCTTCACGGCCAGAATGACGGTCGCGGCCCGCGCCAGATCGGCGTCGGCGGGGTCGAGCAACGCGCCGGCTTCGCCAGCCGCGAGCGCCTCGGGCGACGGCTGGGGGTCGCGGACGATCAGCTCGTCCATCGAGACCGGACCGGCGACACGCCAGCCCTCGATCATGGCGCCGCCCATGCGACCGGCGCCGACCAGCAGAACAGTGCGCGGATCCATGACCGGTCGCCTAGGCCTGGCCGACCGTCTCGAACATGCAGGCAGCCATCGCCTCGTCCGGGGACTTGGCGCCGGCGAGCAGGAAGTCGAAGGCCGGGTAGAAGCGGTCGGCGGCCTCCACGGCCGCGTCGATCATCGACGCCGCCTGGGCCAGGGTCGGACGGTCGCCGCCGGGCAGGCTCATGGCGTGTCGGAAGACGATCTCGCCGTCCTCGGCCCAGACCTCGAAATGGCCCAGCCAGCAGCGCTGATTGATCAGCGAGAGGAGTTCATAGGCCGACGCCCGCTTGGACTTCGGCGCCGTGCGGCCGATCGACAGACAGAGCTGGAGGCAGTCGGCCTCGGGCCGCCAGGCGAACCACAGCTCGTAGTCCTTCCAGTCGCCGGCGAGGGCGAAGGCCAGATCACCGTCTTCGGTGCGGTCGAACGTCAGGTTCTCGGCGACGAGAACATGTTCGACGATTTCCAGCGGATCGAGGGCGATCAGGGCGTCGTCTTCTTCGGGATGGGGCGTGTCCATTGAGCCTCGAAATCCCTCCGACCAGGGCCGGGCGGGGAAGCGCCCGGCGAGCAGAAACGGCGTCCTTGAGCAGGGACCGTAGACTGGTTCGCCGCGTGCGTAAGGGGGTTCTTGTCGGGAGCGAGCCCTACTCGCCCTTTTTGGTCCGCTTGGCGGCGGGGGCGGCGGCGGGGCCTTTCAGCGCCGCGATTTCGGCGCGCAGCGCGGCGATCTCGGCCTTGAGGGCGTCGAACTCGTCACGGCGGATCAGGTCCATCTCGGCGGCGAAGCGCTCGGCCTGGGCGCGGAACGCCGTCTTGGCCTCGTCCCCGGCGGCCTGGGCCAGGCCCATGGCGGCGTTGGTCAGCTTGGCGACTTCGTCGAGAAAGGGGTTCTGGGTCTGCATCGGACGGTCCTTGGGAGCGCCCTTCGGACGCCTATCCTTCCTAATATGGGAAAGCGGGGGTGAAAGCGAAGAGGATCATCGCTAATCATGCCCATCCCTTCGATGGCGAGGCCGCTGCCGTGCAATTTCCCGACTTCGATCCCATCCTCTTCCAGATCGGCCCGCTGGCCATTCGCTGGTACGCCCTGGCCTATGTGGCCGGGATCCTCCTCGGCTGGCGCTACGCCATCCTGCTCAGCCGCAACGTCGCCCTCTGGGGCGGACGGCCGTCGACGCTGAACGTCGCGCAGATCGACGACCTCATCCTCTGGGTGACGCTGGGCGTCATCCTCGGCGGGCGCCTCGGCTATGTGCTGTTCTACTTCCCGTCGATGATCTGGCAGGCGCCGCTGGACATCTTCAAGGTCTGGGAAGGCGGGATGAGCTTCCATGGCGGCCTGCTGGGCGTGAGCCTGGCCATGGCGCTGTTCGCCCGGGCCAACAGGCTGGACATCTTCGGGGTCGCCGACCATGTCGCGCCGGCTGTGCCCATCGGCCTGTTCTTCGGCCGCATCGCCAACTTCATCAACGGCGAGCTCTGGGGCCGCCCGACGGATATGCCCTGGGGCGTCACCGGGTTCCCGGGCACGCCGGACCCCGGCATCGCCCGCCATCCCAGCCAGCTGTACGAGGCGCTGCTCGAGGGCCTGCTGCTGTTCGTGATCCTGCGCATCGCCACCCACCGCCAGCTCTGGCTGCAGCGGCGCGGCGTGGTCGCGGGTCTCTTCCTCGCCGGCTACGGCGCCTTCCGCATGTCGCTCGAGTGGGTGCGTGAGCCGGATGCCCAGATGCTGCCCTTCCTGCGCGACTACCTGACCATGGGCATGCTGCTGTCGCTGCCGATGCTGGCGATCGGTGTCTGGATGATCTGGCGGGGCCTGAAGGAGCCGGTCGTTCCGGCCGCGCCCGGGAAGACGAGCGTCTGATGAGTCTGCTGGACCGCCTGCGAGCCGAGATCGAGGCCGATGGCCCGATCAACGTCGCCCAGTACATGCACCGCTGTCTGCACGACCCTCGGGACGGCTACTACGCCACCCGGCCGGCCATCGGCGACGGCGGCGACTTCATCACCGCGCCGGTGATCAGCCAGATGTTCGGCGAGTTGCTGGGCCTTTGGGCGGTCGAGACCTGGACGCGTCTGGGCAAGCCTGCTGCGTTCCGGTTGGTGGAAATGGGCCCCGGCGACGGCACGCTGATGAGCGACCTGCTGCGGGCGGTGCGCCTGGCGCCCGACTTCGTCGCCGCCGCCGACCTGTGGATGATCGAGACCTCGGCGCCGCTCGCCGCCCTGCAGAAGACGAAGCTGGAAGGTGCGGTGCTGACGCCGACCTGGGCGGCCTCGATCGACGACATCCCCGCCGGCGCGCCGGTGATCCTGATCGCCAACGAACTGCTCGACTGCCTGCCCGCCCGGCAGTTCGTCCATGCCGGCGGCGGCTGGATCGAGCGGCTGGTCGGCCTGGGACCCGACGGCGCCCTGGCCTTCGGACTCGCCCCGACGAAGGACGGCTCGACCCCGCCGCCCGACAGTCCGATCCTCGAGGTCTCCGATGCGCAGGAGGCCCTGGGCCAGGCTCTCGGCGCCCTGATCGCCCGCGAAGGCGGCGCGGCCCTGCTGATCGACTACGGCCGCGGCGAGCCGGAGTTCGGCGACACGCTGCAGGCGCTCAAGGCCCATGAGAAGGTCGACCCCCTCGCCTTCCCCGGCGAGTCCGATCTGACCGTCTACGCCGACTTCCCGATCGTCCGCGACGCGGCGCGCAAGGCAGGCGCGGCGGCGACCGACGCCATTCCCCAAGGCCTGTTCCTGGGCATGCTCGGCATCCAGCACCGCGCCGACTCCCTGAAGGCGGCCCGGCCTGATCGGGCCGAGGTCATCGACCGGCAGCTGGCCCGGCTCGTCGCGCCCGACCAGATGGGCGAGCTGTTCAAGGCCGCCTGCATCCACGCGCCGGACCTGGTCCCGCCGGGCTTCGAGGCGCCGGCGGGATGACGCTAGCGGTCGTTCAGAGCGGCTTGCTGGCGCAGGTCGCGGGCGTCCGGCACGCCTTCTTCACCCGCAAGGGCGGCGTCTCCACCGGCATCTACGACAGCCTGAACATCGGGCGCGGCTCGCGGGACGAGCCGGCCGACGTGGCCGAGAACCGGCGCCGCGCGGCCGCCTGGTTCGACCTGCCCTCCGAGGCGCTGAACACCTGCTACCAGATCCATTCGGCCGTCGCGGTACGGGCGCTGGAGCCGTGGGGCGACGCCCGCCCCGAGGCCGACGGCGTCGTGGCCGACCGGCCCGGCGTCATCTGCGGCGCGCTCTCGGCCGACTGCGCGCCGGTGCTGATCGCTGATCCGCAGGCCCGGATCGTCGCCGCCTGCCACGCCGGCTGGCAGGGCGCGCTGTCCGGCATCGTCGCCTCCACCGTCGAGCAGATGGTTGCGCTGGGCGCCGATGCGGGCCGCATGGTCGCCGCCGTCGGCCCCTGTATCGGGCCGGCCTCCTACGAGGTGGGCCTGGAGTTCCTCGACCGGTTCGAGACGACCCTGCCCGGCTCGGCGCGGTTCTTCGCGGCAGGCGCGGCCGGCGACAAGCGGATGTTCGACCTGCCGGGCTTCGTGCTGGCCCGGCTGGCGGAGGCCGGCGTGACCCGCGCCGAGTGGACCGGCCACGACACCTGCGCTCAGGCCGAGCTGTTCTTCTCCAACCGCCGGGCGTTCAAACAGGGCGAACCGGACTATGGTCGCCTGCTCAGCGCGATCAGCCTGGTCTGACCACGCGAACTCTTCTTATGGTAGAAGATTCGACAGTTACGCATTTTCAGTGTACCCCTTCGCACGGGCGTGTCGTTCGGAGGGACCATGCTGCATCCGGTGATCCTGTGCGGAGGCGCGGGCGAGCGCCTGTGGCCCGCCTCACGGCCCGACCGTCCCAAACCCTTCCTGTCGCTGGTGGGCCAGGAGACCACGTTCGAGAGCGCGCTGCGCCGGGCCGCCCTTCTGCCGTCGGCGGAGCCGGTCACGGTCGTCGCCGGCCGGACACATGAACGCCGGGTGCGCGAGGCGCTGGCCGGGCGCGAGGCGCTGCTGATCCTGGAGCCGGCGGGGCGCGACACCGCCCCGGCCATGGCCGCCGCCGCCCTGATTATCGGCGGGCGTGACCCGGAGGCGGTGCTGGTCTTCCTGCCGTCCGACCATTTTGTGCCCGACGCCGCCGTCTTCACCGCCCATGTGGCGGCCATGGCCGATCAGGCACGGGCCGGCTGGATCGCCTTGCTGGGCCTTGCGCCCAACCATCCGTCGACGGCCTACGGCTATCTGCTGCCAGAGCCGGACGGCCGGGATCCCCGCCGCGTGGACCGATTCATCGAGAAGCCTGACGCCGGCCGCGCCGCGCGACTGATCGCCGAGGGCTGCCTTTGGAACGCCGGGGTCTTCGCGGTGCGGGCCGATACCCTGCTGGCGGAGCTGCGTCGCCACGCGCCCGCGGTGGTCGCCGCATCGGAGGAGGCGGTGCGCCGCCGCCGCCGGGTCGCCGGGACGCTGTTGCTCGATGAGGCCTTCGCCGAGGCGCCGGCCGTATCCTTCGATATCGCCGTACTGGAGAAGACCGACCGGGCGGTTGTGGAGGCCGGTGCGCTCGCATGGTCCGACCTCGGCGCCTGGGACGCGGTGCTGGCGGCGTCGCATCGCGACGACCACGGCAACAGCGCCGAAGGCGATGTGGTGCTGCAGTCGGCCAGCAACTGCCTCGTCCGGGCGGCGGACGGGATGACCGTCGCCGTCGTCGGGGCCCGAAACCTCGCCGTCATCGTCGACCAGGGCGCGGTCATGGTCTGCGACCTTGAGTCCGGCCACCAGGTGCGGGCGGCGCTCGACCGGGTCAGCGCAGGCGGGCGTTGACCTTGGCCAGTGCGGCCGAGCCCGGTGTCAGCTCGACGTCCGACAGCCGGTTGAGCGGCCGCGAGACGGTATTCAGCGCATCGTGCAGATCCTCGGCCTCCGGATCGACATAGAGCAGGCCGGTGACGATCTCGCCCACCGCGTTTCGCTCCTGGAGATAGGCCATGGCCTTTACCCGGTCGGTGGCGTCGTAGTCGGTCGCCACCTTGCGCAGCATCAGGATCGAGCCGTCATGCTGGGCCACCTCGACCAGCTCGCCCGGCGCGTAGTCGGCAGTGACCGGCGCGCGGCCGAGCATGACGTCCAGCCGGTTCACCGCCTCGTTGTGCTCGCGCACCCAGTCGAAGCTCTTGGTCGAACCCTTGTGGTTGTTGAAGGCGATGCAGGGACTGAGCACGTCGATGAAGGCCGCCCCCTTGTGGGTCAGCGCCGCCTTGATCAGCGGGACCAGCTGGTCCTTGTCGCCCGAGAAGCTGCGGCCGACGAAGGTGGCCCCCAGCTGCAGGGCCAGGGCGACCATGTCGATGCCGCTGTCAGAGTTGACGACGCCCTTCTTGGACTTGCTGCCCTTGTCGGCCGTGGCCGAGAACTGGCCCTTGGTCAGGCCGTACACGCCGTTGTTCTCGACGATGTAGGTCATGTTCACGCCACGCCGCATGACGTGGGCGAACTGGCCAAGGCCAATGGAGGCGCTGTCGCCGTCGCCGGAGACGCCCAGGTAGATCAGCTCACGATTGGCCAGGTTCGCCCCGGTCAGCACCGAGGGCATCCGGCCGTGCACGGTGTTGAAGCCGTGGCTGGCGCTGAGGAAGTAGTCCGGCGTCTTGGACGAGCAGCCGATCCCCGACAGCTTGGCCAGACGGTGAGGCTCCAGGTCGATCTCGAAACAGGCCTGGACGATCGCGGCGCTGATCGAGTCGTGGCCGCAACCGGCGCAGAGGGTCGAGACCCGACCCTCATAGTCACGGCGGGTGAAGCCGAGGGCGTTTTCCTTCAGGGACGGGTGATGGAACTGCGGTTTGACGATGTAGGTCATTTGGCCATCTCCCCGGCGTTGACCGTGTCGGTCGCGCCCATGCCGCGCGCCAGTTCGCCGCCGATGAAGCGGGCGGTGATCGGCGAGCCGTCGTAGTTCAGCACCTTGACCAGCCGCGCCGGATCCACCCCGCCCTCGTTGATCAGCAGGGTGCGCAGCTGGGCGTCGCGGTTCTGCTCGACCACGAAGACCAGCTCATGGGCGGCGATGAAGTCGAACACCTCGCCCGGGAAGGGGAAGGCGCGCACGCGCATGGCGTCCAGATGCAGGCCGCGCGTCTCCAGCTGGCCCAGGGCCTCGTCCATCGCGGGCGAGGTCGAGCCGTAGTAGATGACGCCGTAGGACGTCTTCCTGTTCGCCGGCTTCATCACCGGCGCTGGCACCAGCGAGCGCGCGGTGTCGAACTTGCGTAGCAGCCGCTCCATGTTGTCGACGTAGACGGCCCCCTCCTCGCTGTAGCGGGCATAGGGATCGCGCGAGGTGCCGCGGGTGAAGTAGGCGCCCTTGGACGGGTGGGTGGCAGGATAGGTGCGGAACGGGATGCCGTCGCCGTCGACGTCCTTGTAGCGACCGAAATCGGCGCCGGCCTCAAGCATCTCGGCGGTCATGACCTTGCCGCGGTCGAGACTGCGGCTGTCGTCCCAGGCGAAGGGTTCGGTCAGCCACTCGTTCATGCCCATGTCGAGGTCGAGCATGACGAAGATCATGGTCTGCAGCCTGTCGGCCAGGTCGAAGGCCAGGGCGCCGAAGGTGAAGCACTCGCCCGGCCCCTCGGGCAGTAGAAGGACGTGCTTGGTGTCGCCGTGGCTGGCATAGGCGGCCGACAGGATGTCGGACTGCTGGGTCCGGGTCGGCATGCCGGTCGAGGGGCCGCCGCGCTGGACGTCGAAGATCACCGCGGGGATTTCAGCGAAGTAGCTGAGGCCGATGAACTCCTGCATCAGCGAGACGCCGGGGCCCGAGGTGCAGGTGAAGGCCCGCGCGCCGTTCCAGCCTGCGCCGACGACGATGCCGATGGAGGCGATCTCGTCCTCGGCCTGGACGATGGCGTAGCGCGCCTCGCCGGTCTCCGGATCGTGGCGCAGCGTCTTGCAGTAGTCGATGAAGCCCTCGGCCAGCGAGGTCGACGGCGTGATCGGGTACCAGGCGCAGACCGTCGCCCCGCCGTAGACCGCGCCGAGGGACGCGGCGGTGTTGCCGTCGACGAAGATGCGATCGCCCACGGCGTCAGCGCGCTGCAATTGCAGCCCGAGGGGCCGCAGGTTTTCCTGTGCGTAGCTGAAGCCCAGCGACAGGGCCTCGATGTTGGCCGGGATCAGGGCCGGCTTGGAGGCGTACTCTTCGGCCAGCAGGGCCTCGACCACCTCGCGCTCGATGCCGAGCAGGAAGGTGAGGGCGCCCAGATAGATGATGTTCTTCAGAACCTTGCGCTTGGACGGCTCGGCATAGGCGGCGTTGCAGATCCGGGTCAGCGGCACGCCCACCACGGTGATGTCGGCGCGGAACTTCTCCGGCGGCATCGGCTTGGTGGAGTCGTAGAACAGGTAGCCGCCGGCCTCGATCTCGGCCAGGTCGCGGTCCCAGGTCTGGGGGTTCATGGCGACCATCAGGTCGACCCCGCCGCGCCGGCCCATCCAGCCGTGTCCGCTGACGCGGATCTCATACCAGGTCGGCAGGCCCTGGATGTTGGACGGGAAGATGTTGCGCGCGGCGACCGGCACGCCCATCCGCAGGATCGACTTGACGAACAGGCCGTTGGCGCTGGCCGAGCCGGAGCCGTTGACGTTGGCGAACTTGACGACGAAGTCGTTGATGGCGGTCAGGGCGCGGCTCATTTCAGACACCCCCCGCCGGCCTGGGTCATCTCAATCAACGTCTTCTGCATGTCCCATGCGCCGGTCGGGCACCGCTCGGCGCAGAGGCCGCAGTGCAGACAGACGTCCTCGTCCTTGACCATCACCCGCCCGGTCGGCAGCGAACCCGACACGTAGAGATCCTGCGTCAGGTTCAGGGCCGGCGCCTTCAGCCTTGGCCGCAGCTCATCCTCCTCGCCATTGACGGTGAAGGTGATGCAGTCGGTGGGGCAGATGTCGACGCAGGCGTCACATTCGATGCACAGCGGCGTGGCGAACACCGTCTGGATGTCGCAGTTCAGGCAGCGTTGGGTCTCGGCCAGCGCCCGGGCGACGTCGAAGCCCAGCTCGACCTCGGCCTTCACATCGGCGAGGGCCACGGAGGTCTCCAGCATCGGGACCTTCTGGCGGTCGTCGAGGGAGACGTCGTTGTCGTAGCTCCACTCGTGAATGCCCATCTTCTGGGACGAGAGGGCCATGCCCGGCGGCGGCCGCAGGCGGACGTCCTGGCCCCGGCAGAAGTGCTCGATCGAGACGGCGGCCTCGTGCCCGTGGGCGACGGCCCAGATGATGTTCTTGGGGCCGAAGGCGGCGTCGCCGCCGAAGAAGACCCGGGGATTGGTCGACTGGAAGGTCACCGGATCGACGACGGGCATGCCCCATTCGTCGAAGTCGATGCCGATGTCGCGCTCGATCCAGGGGAAGCTGTTCTCCTGGCCGATGGCCAGCAGGACGTCGTCGCAGGCGATGTGCTCGTCGGGCTCGCCGGTCGGGCGGGTCACGCGGCGGCCGCGCTCGTCGATGACGGGCGCGACCTTCTCGAACACCACGCCGGTCAGTTTGCCGTCCTCGTGGGTGAAGGCCTTGGGGACCATGAAGTTTCGGATCGGGATGCCCTCGTGCATCGCGTCCTCCTTCTCCCAGGGCGAGGCCTTCATCTCCTCGAAGCCGGAGCGGACCACGACCGTGACCTCCTCGCCGCCCATGCGGCGCGAGGTGCGGCAGCAGTCCATGGCGGTGTTGCCGCCGCCGAGGACGACCACGCGCCGGCCGATGCTCTCGATGTGGCCGAACGAGACGCTGGAGAGCCAGTCGATGCCGATATGGATGTTGGCCGCTGCCTCGCGCCGTCCGGGCACGTCGAGATCGCGACCGCGCGGAGCGCCGGTGCCGACGAAGATGGCGTCATAGGGTTCGGCCAGAAGCGCCTTGAGGCTGTCGACCCGTTCGCCCAGCCGCATCTTCGGACCAAGCGCGGTGACGAAGCCCATCTCCTCGTCGATGACGCTTTCCGGCAGACGGAAGCGGGGGATCTGGCTGCGGATCATGCCGCCGCTTTTGGCCTCGGCGTCATAGACGACCACGTCGAAACCGAACGGCGCAAGGTCGCGCGCCACGGTCATCGAGGCGGGACCCGCGCCGATACAGGCGACTGTCCGACCAATCTTCACCGGCGAGGGCGTCGGCATCCGGGCCGCCACATCGCCCTTGCTGTCGGCTGCGACGCGCTTGAGGCGGCAGATGGCCACCGGCTCCTCGTCGACGCGGCCCCGGCGACAGGCCGGCTCGCAGGGCCGGTCGCAGGTCCGCCCGAGGATCCCGGGGAAGACGTTGGACTTCCAGTTGACCATATAGGCGTCGGCGTGACGCCCCTGGGCGATCAGCCGGATGTATTCGGGAACAGGCGTGTGGGCCGGACAGGCCCACTGGCAATCGACGACCTTGTGGAAATGCTCAGGCGCCTCGGTATTGGTCGGCTGCAACGCGTACGACTCCTTCCCCCCGCTCCGGTGTCTATTGGCGAAGGTGAGCCGACTGGGCGACTCGCCCTTACGCCCTGCACTGGATGCTGTGTGCGGCCTGCGTCGTCGCGCGGCCGCTGCGCGTCAGTTTTGTAACGATACCCCTATTCCGGCGCGGGGGAAGGGGGACGCGACGTCATCCCGGCCGCCGCGGCGTCCTCGGCCATCTGGTCGTCGGAGCGCGGGTCCAGCCCGCCGTCGACGGGCGGCGGAATCCTCGCGGCGATATCGGCCGCCGAGGGCGCCCGCGCCGCCGGGGTCTCGACCGGAGCGTCCGGCGCCTCGGCCCGCGCGGCCGCCTCATCGGCGAGCGACGGCCCCTCCGCGTCGGCGTCCAGCGGCGCGGAGCTCAGAAAGAACAGCACGGCCAGCACCGCGGCGATCGCCGCCAGAAAACCCAGAAGGATCTGAACCAGACAGCCGCCCAGACCCGATTTCTTGTCCGCCATCCCCGATGTCCCCTCAGGTCCCCTGCCAGGTCCGCACGGACCCGATATCCACGTGAATGAAGCCGGAGTCGGGGTAGTAGCCCACGCCCCCGCCCTTCAGGGCCAGCGCCGCGTCGCGCAGCCCGGTCAGCGACACGTCGTTCAGGCGCATGTCGATCGCCTTGCCCTCCATGTGAAGGCTCTTCGTCGCGACCTGCGAGGCTCCGTTCGTCGCCGCGCTCTGGTCCGACAGCATGCTGTTGGTGGCCGGCGACCGGTAGGCCGAGACGATGCGGTAGGGCTCCTTCGAACCGGTCAGCGCCTGGAGCGTGAACAGGATGTCCAGCAGCCGCACATCGATCGGGTGGACCGCCTGGCTTCGGAAGTCCGCCAGGTGCTGGTTGACCGCCTGCAGGGCGTCCCAGACGTACCGACCGTCGTCCCAGTAGACCACCTCGAGGTTCTTTTCGGTGTGGAGGTGGCGGAATTTCAGATGGCGCGGCCCAGGCGGCGGGGGCGTCAGCGGCGTCGGGGCCAGGGAGGCGTAGCCCGTCGGCGCCGGCGCTTCCTCCGGATCCCCCGAAGGCTCCCGCGCGGAGACGGCCGTCGCGGCGGACAAGGCCGCCATGCCGCCGGCGGCGAGCGAAAACAGCTGGCGACGGCCCAGCCGCGGGCCGCCCGTGCAGCAGGGGCAGTCGCCCGTCACGCCCCACCCTGCGCGGCGATGCGCCTGATCAGCAAGGTATCCCAGCCATAGGGATCCTGGCGGAAATTCACCTGGCCGTCGGGCGTCACATAGGCCGTCCAGTAGAGCAGGTAGACGGCGACCGGATCGGCGACCCTGGCCCGCGTCGTCTCGCCGCCGGCGATGGTCTCGTCGATCTGCTGCGGCGTCCAGGTCGGGTCACCCTCCATGACCGCCCGGGCCAGCGCCAGCGGACGCTCAAGCCGGACACAGCCGTGGCTGACCTGCCGGGTGTAGCGCGCGAAGCCGCCCTTGCTGGGGGTGTCGTGCAGATAGACCGCGAAGGGGTTGTCGAAGTCGAACTTGATCAGACCCAGCGCGCTGTTGGGACCGGGGCGCTGTTGCAGGCCGCCGCCCGGCAGGATGCGGAACCCGGCGCTGGCCAGATAGGCGCGCCCCTTTGGAAACAGCTCCTTCTGGGCGATGCCGGTGGGCACGTTCCAGGGCGGATTGAGAACGATCGAATGGATCTCGGAGCTGAGCAGCGGCGTCTCGCCGCCCCCCGGCTTGCCCGTCACCGCCCGCATCGACAGCGTCGGCTGGTCGTTCTTGAACAGGGTCAGGACGCCGGCGGCGACGTTGACCTGCACCCGCCGGGCGGGGAGCGAGGCCGGCAGCCAGCGCCAGCGTTCCATGTTGGCGACGATCTGGTCGATCCGCCGCTCGACCGGCAGGTTCAGCGCCGCGCGCGTCGCCGCGCCGACCGTGCCGCTGGGCTCCAGACCCATACGCTTCTGGGCGCGCTTCACCGCCTCGGCCAAGGCTTGGTCGAACAGCGGCTGCCCCGCAACCTGTCCCGGAACCTGCGGCGTCATCGCCGTTACCGCGGGAGCCAGCGGGTCCTCCGCGGCCAGCCGCTCACGAAGCGCCTCGACCGCCGGCCCCACGGCGCCGATCTTCAGGTCTGGCCCGGCCGCCAGCGGCCGCCAGCCGCCGCGCGCCTGGATGTCCCGATAGGTGGTCAGCCCGACCTGCAGGGTCTCGTAGCCCGGATAGGGGGGCGGCAATCCGTTCAGCCAGGCCTGCAGGCGGTTTTCCGCCACGGCCCGGGTCAGGCCGGCCCGGGCGTCGAAGGGCTGTGGCCGAAGCGCCCAGTCGGAGCGGAAGTTGGCGAGTTCCAGCCGCCCGGTCTTGACCGCCCTGGCGTAGCGCAGGGTCGCGTCGATGAGCGCGGCGTCACCCTCGCCCCGGGGGGCGAATTCGCCGGGCGCGAAACCGTGCCGATCCGCGGCGGCCAGGGTGGACCGCAGCAGGTCGGCCTGCTCGGGCGTCAGGACGATGGCGCCGGCGACCGGACGCGCGTAGGGCGCAGCCGGCGGCGACGGCGCCTGGGCCAGCGCGGGGGCCTGGGCCGACACCGCGAACAGCCCCGCGGCCAGCAACCCCGCCGCGCCCATACGCAACCCCTGCGACATCACCGTCGAACACCTCGTGAAGCTTAGCGGGTCAAAGGTAGCAGAGCTTCCTCCGGGACGCGCAGCGTTGTCGTCTGCAACGCGAATTTCAATCGCGACTGTGGCGCGTTCGCACGCCCCGGTGAGGTCGGCCGTCGTCAAAGTCGTCTCCTCGGGGGCGCCCGTCGGGCAGGGCGGCTGAAACGGCCCTCTCCGCCTGGCGGTTCCCCGGCGCCGGAGCCCGCGAAAGCGCGCGGCAATCGACCACACGCCTCTTTCCCCGCAGACGCCAAGGGATCATATGGAGCGTATGTCACAAGCCCAGATCGACGCAGAGCCCCGCCCCTTCATGACCGGACTGTCCCGGGGCCTGAAGCACCGCTGCCCCAACTGCGGCGAGGGCCGGCTCTACAAGGGCTATCTGAAGGTCGAGCCGACCTGTTCGGCCTGCGGACACGACCTGTCGGCCTACCGCGCCGACGACGGTCCCGCCTATTTCACCATCCTGCTGATCGGCCACCTGCTCATCGCGCCGCTGCTGCTGTTCCCGGTCGTGTGGGAGGCGTCGCCCTGGATCGTGGTGCCGGCGTCGCTGACCATGCTGACCACGGTCGTTCTGGCCACCCTGCCCCGCATCAAGGGCGCCTTCATCGGCGGCCTGTGGTCGATCAGGCCGGCCCCCGCCCACGGCTGAGCCCAAGCGGCGCCGCAAGGCCGCCGCTCCGCGATTGACACTGTCATGCCCCACGCCCGACTGTCGGGTTCCCGACAGTGAAGGAGCGGCGCCGATGGCCCACAAGTTTGAAATCTACAAGGACAAGGCCGGCGAGTTCCGGGTCCGGTTCAAGTACAACAACGAGGTCATGTTCTCGACGGAGGGCTACGCCTCCAAGGCCTCGGCCCAGAACGCCATCGACTCCCTGAAAAAGAACGCGCCCGAAGCGCCGGTCGAAGACAACAGCTAGGCCCAGCGCCGGGTGAGCGGTCCGGCGGCCTGCCAGGACGCCGCGCCGCCGCCCGGCCAACCCTCCAGCAAGGCGCCGGAACCTTCCGGACGCCTCCGGGATTGTGACTTCCGAAGCGGGGGGTCGCTTTTCAAGGAGGCATCACATGCTGGGGACCATCCTCATCATCGTACTTATCCTGGCCGTCATCGGCGCCCTGCCGACCTGGGGGCACTCGAAATCCTGGGGCTACTTCCCGTCGGGCGGCCTGGGCCTGATCGTCATCATCCTCATCGTACTGGTTCTGATGGGCAGGCTCTGACGCTCACGCACGCTTGCAGCCGCCGCCGCTTCCCCTAACCTCGCGCGCTCGAAGCGCTGGACGGGGGAAGCGGCATGACGGCGACGGAAACGGGCGCGATCGACGAGACGCCGGCGGGCCCGACGCCGCCCGGGCTGACACCCGCCCAGCGGCTGAAGGCCATCCTCGGCGGCTCGGCCGGCAACCTGGTCGAGTGGTACGACTGGTCGGCCTACATCTTCTTCACCGTCTACTTCGCCAGCCACTTCTTTCCGGAGGGCGACCAGACCGCCCAGCTGTTCAAGGCGGCGGCCGTCTCGGCTGTGGGCTTCCTGGCGCGGCCGCTCGGCGCCTGGCTGATGGGGATGTACGCCGACCGGGCCGGTCGTCGGGCGGCGCTGACCCTGTCGGTGGCCATGATGTGCGTCGGCAGTCTGGTGATCGCCCTCGCTCCCACCTACGCCCAGGTCGGCGCGCTCGCCCCGGCCATCCTGTTGGGCGCCCGCATCCTGCAGGGGCTGTCGGTCGGGGGCGAGTACGGCGCCAGCGCGACCTATCTGTCCGAGGTCGCCGGGCGGCGGAACCGCGGCTTCTGGGCCAGCTTCCAGTACGTGACCCTGATCGCCGGCTCACTGGCGGCCCAGGGCCTTGTCGTCATCCTGCAGTGGCTGATGCCCGAGGCCGACCTGAAGGCGTGGGGCTGGCGCATCCCGTTCTTCATCGGCGCAGCCCTGGCGGTGGTGGTCTTCTGGCTCCGCAGCGGCATTCATGAGAGCCCCGGCTTCGAGAACGCGCGGGCGGCCGGCGCGGCGCGCGGCAAGACCATGCTGCTGTTCCTGAAGCACCCGAAGCAGACGCTGATGGTCATGGGCCTCACCGCAGGCGGGTCGCTCGCCTACTATGTCTACACCAGCTACATGCAGAAGTTCCTGATCAACACGACGGGCTTCTCCAAGGAGACCGCCAGCCAGGTCATGGTGGCGGCGCTGTTCTGCTTCATGCTGATGCAGCCGCTCTTCGGCTGGATTTCCGACAAGGTCGGGCGCAAGCCGCTGCTGCTGTTCGCCTATGGCGGCGGGATGCTGGCCACCTGGCCGCTGCTGACGGCGATCGCCGGGGCGGGCAGCCCGCTGGTCGCCTTCGGCCTGATCATGATCGCCCTGACCTTCCAGTCCGGCTACAGCTCCATCTCGGGCCTGTTCAAGGCGGAGATGTTCCCGGCCCACATCCGCGCGCTGGGTGTCGCCCTGCCCTACGCCCTCGCCAACTCCGTCTTCGGCGGCTCGGCCGAGGCGGTGGCGCTCAAGTTCAAGGCCGACGGCGTGGAGAGCAACTTCTACCTCTATGTGACAGCCGTCCTGCTGGTCGGCCTGGTCACGGTCATCCTGCTGCCAGACACGAAGAAGACCAGCCTGATCGAGGAGGACTGAGGGTCACCGCCATGCCGCCGCTCGATCTCGCTGTCCTGATCCTTTTTCTGATCTGCTGGCTGTTCTACGAACCGCTGCTCAAGCTGCTGTCGCGCGGGGCGTCGCTCAACAGCGACATGACCGTGATCCGGGGCGCCTGGATGGGGGAGATGGCGCGCCGGGACATCCGGTTGATGGACGCCAACCTGCTCGGCCACGCCCTCAACTCGGCGTCCTTCTTCGCCTCGTCCAACCTTCTGCTCATCGCCGCCACGGCGGGGGCTCTGTTCGGCGGCGAGAGCACCTTCGCCAGCGTGTCCAGCCTGGAGGTGATCGAGACCTCCACCCGGTACCTGTTCGAAGGCCAGCTGGCCTTGATGGTGGTGGTGCTGGCGCGGGGCCTTCTGGCCTTCATCTGGGCCATCCGCCAGATGAACTACAGCCTGGCGATCATGGGGGCGACGCCGGAGGGCGAGTCCGTTGATCCGGCGTTGCAGGCGGCGTTCGCGGAGGCCGCCTCGCGGACGCTGAACCCGGCGCTGTCGTCATTCAACGCCGGGGTGCGTGGCTACTACTTCGCGCTGGCGGCGGCGGCCTGGCTGTTCGGCCCCGTGGCCTTCGCGATCGCCATCGCCGGCGCCATGGCCTTGTTGATCTGGCGCCAGCGCCGGTCCCCCGCCGCCCGGGCCATCGCCGACCTGCGCAGGGCGATCGACGGGGCCGCGCGGCCCTGACCCCGGCGCTCAGGCGCCGAGGCGCAGGACCTTTCGCACCGAATCGACCAGGGCGGCGCGCCGGCCGAACACCAGCCGATTGACCCCGAGCGCAAAGGCGATGCAGGCGCCGAGGGTCACCACCATCAGATGGATGTAGTGGGTCGGGGTCCAGACGAAGGTGAAGCCGGCGTAGAGCAACGTCCCGAAGACGACCGCCCCCATCACCGCCCGCGCGTCGACGTTCCGGAACATCAGCCCGACGATAAAAGCCGACAGGATCGGCATCGACAGCAGTCCGTTCAGCTGCTGGACGAGGTTTATGATCGAGGCGGCGCCCATGTAGATCGGCACCAGCAGCACCGACAGAACCATGAAGGCCAGCGAGATGATGGTGTTCAGCCGGCCAACATTCGGCTTCTCGGCGATGAACTTTTCATGCAGGTCGCAGACGTAGAGCGTCACCGAGGAGTTCAGCACCGAGGTGTAGCTGGTCAGAAGGGCCGCGGCCATGAAGGCGGCAAAGGCGCCCGACAGCCAGCCCGGCATGACCGTGGCGACGATCCTGCCGTAGGTGGCGTCGCCGGCGTCCCCGAACAGCTTGTAGGCCGCCACGCCCGGTACGACGACGATCGCCGGGACGATCAGCAGGCGGATGACCGCCGCCGCCAGCACGCCCTTCTGCCCCTCCCGCAGGCTGGGCGCGGCCATGGCCCGCTGGGTGATGGTCTGGTTGGTGCTCCAGTAGAACATCTGGATGAAGATCATCCCGGTCAGCAGCGTCTGCCAGGGGATGGGGGAGTCCTTGTCGCCGATCATGCTCAGGCGCTCGGGCGGTATGCCGCTGAAGTCGAAATCGATCGCCGCCATGGCCAGGATCACCACCAGCAGGGCCATCGCCAGCACGCCGATCCCGGAAATCGTGTCGTAGACGGCGACCGCACGCAGGCCGCCACCGATCGCATAGGCCCCGCCGAGCAGGGCCATGGCCGCGGCGATGACGATCAGCGGAATGTCGACCCCGAACATGGTCTTGAGGAACAGCGAGCCCGTGTAGAGCATGATCGGCAGGTAGATGAAGACGTTGCCGAGCAGAAACAGCACCGACACCACCGCCCGCAGGTGTTTTGAGCCGTACTTGCGCTCGAGAAGCTCGGTCGTGGTTGTGCAGTTGTTGCGGTAGTAGATCGGCAGGAAGATCCAGCACAGCATCAGAAGCCCGACGATGGCCGAGAGCTCCCACCAGGCCAGCAGCAGCATCTGGTTGCCGTTCATGCCGACCAGCTGGTCGGTGGACAGGTTGGTCAGGGTGATCGAGCCGGCGATGAACGGCCAGGTCAGGTTGCCGCCGGCCAGGAAGTACTCGCGGTTCGAATCGCTGGAACGGCCGCCCATCCGGGCCACCTGCCAGCCGGTGAGGACAGCCATCAGGGCGGTCAGGCCGATGAAGACGGCCCATTGAATCAGATCGGTCTGCACGGCTTCCCCCCGGCGCCGCAGAGTCGCGGTATGCGAAGTTCGCCGTCCTTGACCGCCCCGCGTCAACCGCAAGTCTGACGAAGGCGAACGACCCGCTCGCCAACGGCTCTGTGCATGCTAGCTTTCAGGGAACAACAGACGGGCGGCCCGAAGCAGGCCCCCGGCAAGGGAGGATGCATGAAGGGCCCGGCCATTTTCCTGGCGCAGTTCGCGGGCGACGCGCCGCCGTTCAACAGCCTTGCGGCCATCGCCCGCTGGGCGGGGGACCTCGGCTACAAGGGCGTTCAGATCCCGACCTGGGACCGGCGTCTGTTCGACCTGAAGCTGGCCGCCGAAAGCGACGCCTACTGCGACGAGGTCAAGGGCGTGCTGGCCGAAGCCGGGCTGGAGGTGTCGGAGCTGTCGACCCATACCCAGGGCCAGATGGTCGCGGTGCATCCGGCCTATGACGAGATGTTCGACGGCTCGGCGCCGAAGTCGGTGCGGGGCAATCCGGCGGCGCGGCAGGCCTGGGCGGTCGAGCAGGTGTTGCTGGGGGCCAGGGCCTCGCGGCGCATGGGTCTGGAGGCCCACGTCACCTTCTCCGGTTCCTTGGCCTGGCCCTACCTCTATCCCTACCCGCAACGGCCGGCCGGCCTGATCGAGGAGGCGTTCGACGAGTTGGCCCGGCGGTGGCGGCCGATCCTCGACGCCTTCGACGCGGTCGGGGTCGACCTCTGCTACGAGATCCATCCCAGCGAGGACCTGTTCGACGGCACGACGGTGGAGATGTTCTGGGACCGCGTGGATCATCACCCGCGCGCCTGCCTTCTCTACGATCCCAGCCACTTCCTGCTGCAGCAGCTGGACTATCTCGAGTACATCGACCTGTACCACGAGCGGATAAAGATGTTTCACGTCAAGGACGCCGAGTTCCGGCCGACCGGCCGGCAGGGCGTCTACAGCGGCTATGCGCCGTGGAAGGAGCGGGCCGGACGCTTCCGGTCGCTCGGCGACGGCCAGATCGACTTCAAGGCCATCTTCTCGAAGTTCGCCCAGTACGGCTATCAGGGCTGGGCGGTGCTGGAATGGGAATGCGCGCTGAAGGCGCCGGAGGACGGCGCCCGCGAAGGCGCGACCTTCATCCGCGACCATATCATCAACGTCACCGGCAAGAGCTTCGACGACTTCCTCGCCACCGACGTGGACGCGGCGGCCAACCGTCGGCTGCTCGGCCTCGACCGCTGACATGCGGCTGAAGCTGGGGATGATCGGAGGCGGCGACGGCGCCTTCATCGGGGCCGTGCACCGCATGGCGGCGCGGCTGGACGACCGCTGGGACCTCGTCGCCGGCGCGTTCAGCAGCGAGGCCATGCGGTCTGAGGCGTTCGGGCGCGGACTCGGCCTCGAGGAGGACCGCTGCTACGGCGACTGGCGGGCGATGGTCCAGGCCGAGGCAGCCCGCCCTGACCCTGTCGACGCGGTGGCCATCGTCACGCCAAACCACCTGCACCACGGACCGGCGAAGGCCTTCCTCGAGGCCGGCATCGCGGTGATCTGCGACAAGCCGCTGACCACCGGTCTGGCCGAGGCGCTGGATCTGGCGCAGACCGTGGCGCGGACCGGCGTCCCCTTCGTGCTGACCCACAACTACAGCGGCTACGCCATGGTCCGGCAGATGCGGGCCATGGTGGCGGCCGGGACGGTGGGCGCGATCCGGGTGGTGCAGGCCGAATACGCCCAGGACTGGCTGGCCACGGCCCTGCCCGGCAACAAGCAGGCAGACTGGCGCGGCGACCCCGCCCGGGCCGGGCCCGGCGGAGCGCTCGGCGACATCGCCACCCACGCCTATCACCTCGCGACCTTCGTCCTCGGCCAGGCGGCCGATCAGGTCAGCGCCGAGACTTCGCGGTTCGTGGAGGGACGTCTGCTCGACGACGATGTTCAGCTTCGGCTGCGCTGGGCGAGCGGCGCCCGCGGCCAGCTGTGGGCCAGCCAGGTGGCGGTGGGGGCGTCCAACGGCCTGCGCCTGCGCCTCTATGGCGAGACCGGCGGACTGGAGTGGTCGCAGGAGGACCCGGACATCCTGCGCTACACGCCGCTGGGCGAACCGCCCAGGATCCTGCGACGCGGCGGGCCGGGCCTGTCTGCGGCGGCCAATGCGGCGACGCGGATCCCGGCGGGACACCCGGAAGGCTATCTGGAAGGCTTCGCGCAGATCTACGCCGACGCGGCGGATCTGGTCGCGGCGCACAGGGCTGGACAGCGCGCTCCCACCACGGACCTTCCCGGCGTGGACGCAGGCGTCGAAGGCGTGAGGTTCATTGAGGCGGCAGTGCGCAGCGCGACGGCTGACGGCCGCTGGACGCCTCTGGGCGAGGAGATCGCGTGATGCGGCAGAGCTTTGCCTGGTGGTCGTTCACCATGGGGCGCGACGTGGATCCGGCAACGCTGCTGCGCGACGCCGCGGCGGCCGGCGCGCAGGGTGTCGAGATGCTGCCTGAAGCGCTGTGGCCTGTCGCGAGGGACGTCGGCCTCTCGCTGGTCACCTTGACCGGCCACACCCTGGAGCGCGGGTTCAACGATCCGTCCCTTCACGCGGCCCTGACCAACGAGGTCCGCCGCAACATCGATACGGCCGCGGCCGGCGGGTGCGAGGCTGTGATCGTCTTCTCGGGCAACCGCATCGGCGACGGCGCCGACGGTCCCGCCATCGCGGCCTGTATCGAAGGTCTGGCCCCGGTGGCAGCCCATGCCGAGCAGGCGGGGGTGCGGCTCCTGATGGAACTGCTCAACAGCAAGGTCGACCATCCCGGCCACCAGTGCGACCGCACGGCCTTCGGGGCCGAGGTCGTTCGCGGCATCGGCTCGCCGGCCCTGCGGCTGCTCTATGACGGCTATCACATGCAGCTGATGGAGGGGGATCTGAGCCGCACCATCCAGGCCCATATCGACCTCATCGGCCATGTGCACACGGCCGGCGCGCCGGGTCGGCGGGACCTCGACGACCGGCAGGAAATCCACTGGCCGGCCATCGCCGGACTGCTGCGGCATCTGGGCTACCAGGGCTGGGTCGGCCACGAGTTCGTACCGCGCGGCGATCCGGTCGCGGCGTTGCGGGCGGCGCTCGTCCAGTTCGACGGTTCACTGAAATCGAAGGGAGCGGCGTGATGTTCGACGCTATCGTCGTCGGCTCCGGGATCAGCGGCGGCTGGGTCGCCAAGGAGCTCTGCGAGCGAGGCCTGAAGGTCCTCATGCTCGAACGCGGCCCCGACATCCCGCATGGACCGGGCTACAGCCACGACCTGGCCGCCACCCTGCGTCGCCGGGACGACCAGATCCCGCAGGAGGAGCGCGACCTCCACTATCCCTACCACGTCGGGGTATCCTACGCCCTCTTCAACTCCAACAAGGCCTTCTGGGCCAGCGACCACGACCACCCCTACGAGACCGTTCCCGGCAAGCCCTATCGCTGGATCCGCGGCTATCAGCTGGGCGGGCGGTCGCTGACCTGGGGACGGCAGTCCTATCGCTGGGCGCCCCGGGACTTCCTGTCGAACCTGCAGGACGGACACGGCGTCGACTGGCCGATCCGCTACGAGGACCTCGAGCCCTGGTACGACCATGTCGAGGCCTTCGCCGGGATCAGCGGCGATTTCGACGGCCTGGAGCAGCTGCCGGACGGCGACTTCCTGCCGGCCTTCCCGTTCAATGA
The DNA here is from genome assembly GCA_027487945.1 of Caulobacteraceae bacterium. Classification (GTDB taxonomy): domain Bacteria; phylum Pseudomonadota; class Alphaproteobacteria; order Caulobacterales; family Caulobacteraceae; genus Caulobacter. The sequence goes on along the minus strand of JAIYCQ010000011.1, from coordinate 106,902 downwards.
CGTCGAACTGGCCGCCAAGGCGCGGATCGAGGCGGACTTCCCGACCCGGCGCATGATCATGGGGCGGACGGCCAATCTGAGCCGCGTGGCCAAGCCCCAGATGGACGTCGGCCGCAAGCGCTGCGAACAGCATGTCCGCTGCCACCACGGCTGCCCGCTCGGCAGCTACTTCTCGACCCAGGCGGCGACCCTGCCGGCGGCGCTCGCCACCGGCAACCTCACGGTCCTGACCGACCGGGTCGTCGTCAGCGTCGTCCACGACCCGGTCACCGGCCGGGCGACCGGCGTGCGGACCGTCAACCGCGGCGACAAGGGCGGCGAGACCTTCGAGGCGAAGCTGGTCTTCCTCAACGCCTCGGCGATCAATACCGCCGTCCTGCTGCTGAACTCGAAGTCCGACGCCTTCCCGCGCGGCCTCGCCAACGGCAGCGACCAGGTCGGCCGCAACCTGATGGACCACGTCAGCAGCGGGAACATCGTCGGCAAGATGCCGGGCTTCTCGGGCGTGTACGACCAGCACGACCGGCCGACCGGGATCTACGTGCCGCGCTACGGCAACATCACCGAAGGCGACAAACCCTACCTGCGCGGCTTCGGCATGCAGGGCGGCGCCGCCCGCTCCCGCCGGGCGGAGAGCTTCTCCCAGGGCGTCGGCGGCGGGGACGACGAGGGCCTGCACGGCTGGCACTTCTCCCTCCTGCCCTTCGGCGAGGTCCTGCCCGATCCGGAGAATCGCGTGACCCTGTCCGCGAGCCGCACCGACAGCTGGGGCATGCCGGTGCCGATCATCGGGGTCACCCACGGTCCCAACGAGTACGCGATGATGCGGGCGGCGGCGAAGGACGCGGCCGACATGCTGCGCGCCGCCGGCTGCGTCGACATCACCCCCTGGGAAGAGGCCGCCGAACAGATCACCCCGCCGGGCGACCGCATCCACGAGATGGGCGCCGCGCGCATGGGCCGGGATCCGGCGACCTCGGTGTTCAACGGCTGGGGCCAGGCGCATGAGGTGCCCAACCTCTTCTGCTCGGACGGCGCGGTGATGACCTCCAGCGCCTCGATGAACCCGTCGCTGACCTACATGGCTTTGTCGGCGCGCACGGCCCACCACGCGGCCGATCTACTGCAACAGGGAGGCCTGTAGGCCCATGAGACCGATCGGCCTGCAACTCTACACGCTTCGCAAACCGTTCGCCGCCGACCCGCTGGGCACGCTCTCGCGCATCCGCGAGACCGGCTACGATGCGGTGGAATTCGCCGCGCCGCTGGGCTCGGACTTCGCCGGCTTCGCCGCGCGGATGAAGGAGATCGGGCTCGACTGCCCCTCCGCGCACGTCGGCCTGACCGACATGGCGGCGCGCCCGGACGCGGTGCTGTCCATGGCCGCGACACTCGGCTGCCGCTATCTGGTGATGCCCTATGTGCTCCCGGACGAGCGCGACTGGACGGCGGTCATCGCCACCTTGGGCGTTTTCGCCGAGCGCGCCCGGGCTGAGGGGCTGGCGGTCGCCTACCACCATCATGACTTCGAGTTCGAGGCCGTGGACGGCGTACGGCCCTTCGACCGGCTGGTGGCGGAGACCGATCCCCGCCTGGTGGACTTCGAACTCGACGTCTACTGGCTGAAGAAGGGCGGCGAGGATCCCCGGTCCGTCATCGAGCGGCTGGCCGGTCGGGTGAAGCTGCTCCACCTCAAGGACTTCGCGCCGGACGGCGGCATGACCGACGTCGGCGGCGGCATCCTCGATTTCGCCGACCTGCTGGCGGCCGCCGACGCCGCCGGCGCCGAGCACGTCTTCGTTGAGCATGACTTCCCGCCCGCCCCCGGGTGGCCCAGCGTCGAGGCCAGCCTGGCGCATCTGCGCACGCTCGGCTGATCAGCAGGGCAGGCAGCGGCTTTCCGCCGCGCGGGACGATGTTCTTTGACGCGGGGGACTGTCCGGACCGACCGCCGCGCCCTACAGACTCAGGACATGTCCCAGCCGCCCTCGTCCCAGCCTGTCGACGCCGCGATGCTCTCCATCCGCGGTCTCAGCCGCGCCCTCCCCGGCGGGCGGGTATTGTTCTCCGGCCTCGACCTCGACATCGCCCCCGGTGAGCTGGTGGCGATCATGGGCGAGTCGGGTGTCGGCAAATCCACCCTGCTCAACGTCATCGCCGGACTCGACCAGGCCGACTCCGGGACCGTCAGCATCGGCGGGTCCGTGCTGTCCGCCCTGGACGACGACGGAGCCACCCTGCTGCGCCGGGACCGCATCGGCTTCGTGTTCCAGGCCTTCCACGTCCTGCCCCACCTGAGCCTGGCCCGCAACGTGGCCCTGCCGCTGGTTCTGGGGCACGGCGATCCGGCTGAGGCCACGCGGCGAGCAGAGGGGATGCTGGCCGATGTCGGCCTGCCCGGCCGGGGCGGCGACTATCCACGCCAGCTTTCGGGCGGCGAACTGCAGCGGGTGGCCATCGCCCGCGCCCTGATCCACCGTCCGGCCCTTATCCTGGCCGATGAACCGACCGGCAACCTCGATCCGGAGACGGCCGACCGGATCCTGGGCCTGCTGACCGCCCAGGTGCGTCAGGCCGGGGCCGCTGCCCTCATCGTCACCCATTCAGAGAAGGCGGCGGCCGCCGCCGACCGGGCGCTGCGCCTGACCCACGACGGACTGGTCCCCATCGATCCGCCGGCGGGCGCCGCCGCATGACCGCCGGGCGTTCGGGCAGGATCAGCCTGCCGGCCATGATCTGGCTGATCCTCGGCGAGTGGCGCACCCAGCCGGTGCGGGTGGCGACGGCCGCCATCGCCATCGCCGTGGGCGTGGCCCTGGGGTTCGGCGTCCATCTGATCAACGCCTCCGCCCTGACCGAGTTTTCCCGGGCGATCGCCGCCGTGAACGGCGACGCCGACCTGCAGGTGGCCTCGGTGTCGCCGGCGGGCTTTGACGAAGCCCTCTATCCCCGTCTGGCGCGCATCGCCGGTGTGGCAGGGGCCAGCCCGGTAGTGCAGCTGACCGCCGCCCTCCCGGGCGACAGCCAGGGTCTGACGCTGATCGGGCTGGACATCTTCCGCGCCGCCGGCGTCACCCCCGGCCTGCTCGGTCAGCCCGATCCCGCGCCACAGGGCGCCGCCGGCGGCGGCAGCGGCTTCGGCGACGCCGGGGCGGTGTTCGACGAAATGGCGGTCTTCCTGTCGCCGAGCCTGCGCCAGGCCATTGAGGGCGGGCCGGGCGGGCGCGCGGCCGGGGCGCGAGGCGCGGTCCTGTCGCTGTCGGCGGCCGGACGCACCGTGCCGGTCACCGTGGCCGGAACCCTGCCGGGCGTCGCGGAGGGCCGGCGGATCGCGGTCATGGACATCGCCGCCGCCCAGTGGCGCTTCGGTCAGCTGGGCCGGCTCCAGCGGGTGGACCTGAAGCTGGCCGCCGGAGCGGACCGCGACGCGGTCGAGGCCGCCATCGCCAGGATCCTGCCGCCCGAGGCCGAGCTGGTGACCCGCGAGAGCCAGTCCCGGCGGAGCGACAGCCTGTCCCGGGCCTATCGGGTCAATCTCAACATGCTGGCCCTGATGGCGCTGCTGACCGGCGGCTTCCTGGTGTTCTCGGCCCAGTCCCTGTCCGTCGCGCGGCGGCGATCGCAATTCGCGCTGCTGCGGGTGCTGGGAACGCGCCGTGACGCCCTGCTGATCCAGGTGCTGATCGAAGGCGCCGTGGTCGGGGCCGTGGGCGCGCTGATGGGTCTGGGTCTGGGCGTGCTGCTGGCCGACACGGCCCTGCGGCTGCTGGGCGGCGATCTGGGCGGCGGCTACTTCGGCGGCGGCCAGCCGGTGCTGGTGTTCGCGCCGGTGGCGGCTGTCGTCTTCTTCGGTCTGGGCCTGCTCTGCGCCGTCGGCGGCAGCCTGCTGCCGGCGCGGGAGGCGTCGCGGGCCCAGCCGGCCGTGGCCCTGAAGAACGCCGGCGATGCCGTCGATCCCTCGGCCCGACCGGCGATCGCTCCGGCCCTGGCGCTGCTGCTCGCCGGCGGCGTCTGCGCCTTCGGGCCGGCCATCGGCGGCCTGCCGATCCTGGGCTACGCCGCCATGGCGCTGCTGCTGGCCGGCGGGGTGACGGCCATGCCCTGGCTCGCCCGCGCCCTGCTGTCGCCGTTGCAGGGCGTCCGCTTCGCCGCGCCTTCAACAGAACTCGCCGTACGCCGGCTGTGGGGCGCGCCGTCGCAGGCGGCAGTGGCCCTGTGCGGGATCGTCGCCTCCACCAGCCTGATGATCGCCATGGCGGTGATGGTCTCCAGCTTCCGCGGATCGGTGGACGACTGGCTGGGCCAGGTTCTGCCCGATGACCTCTACATGCGCTTCGCCGAACCCTCGCAGGCGGACGGCCTCGACCCGGCCGGACAGGCCCGGCTGGCGGCGACGCCGGGGGTGGCGGCGGTCACCTTCACCCGGTCGCTGCCGCTGCGGCTCAGCCCCGAGACGCCGTCCGTGGCCCTGGTGGCCCAGCCGATCCGCCGCGAGGACCCCGGGGCGCGCCTGCCGATGATCGGCGCCCCGCGCCCCATACCGGCCGGGGCCACGCCCGTCTGGCTGTCCGAGCCGGCAGCCTGGATCCATCGCAAGCGGGCCGGCGACTGGATGACCCTGCCCGTCTCCGGCGGCCAGCGGGTCTTCGTCGCCGGCCTCTGGCGCGACTACGCCCGCCAGAACGGGGCCGTGGTCCTGACCAGCGAGGACTACAGCCGGCTGACCGGGGACCCGCTTCGAGCCGAGGCGTCCATCGCCCTGAAGCCCGGCGCCGACATCGCCGCCGTCACCGCCGGCCTGAAGGCCGCCCTGCCGCCGGATCTGGCGGCGCGGGCCCAGTTCGCCCGGCCGGGGGAGATCCGCGCCATCGCGCTTGGCCTGTTCGATCGCAGCTTCGCCATCACCTATGTGCTGGAGCTGGTGGCGATCCTCGTGGGCCTTGCCGGGGTCGCGGCGACCGTCTCGGCCCAGACCCTCGCCCGGACCAAGGAGTTCGGGATGCTGCGCCACATTGGCGTGCGCCGCCGCCAGATCGTCGCCATGCTGGCCCAGGAAGGCGCACTGCTCGGCGCGGTCGGCGTCGCCGCCGGCCTGACCCTGGGCCTGGTGATGAGTCAGGTGCTCATTCACGTCATCAATCCCCAGTCCTTCCACTGGACCATGGAGACGAGGCTGCCCTGGGTCGTGTTCGTCGTGGTGACGGCGGCCCTGATCAGCGCCTCGGCCGGCGCCGCCCTGCTGGCCGGGCGCCGGGCCCTGTCGATGGACGCGGTCCGGGCCGTGCGGGAGGACTGGTGATGCGGAGACTGCTTCGAACAGCCGGGCTTCTGCTGGCCGCCGTCCTGCTGGCCGCCGCCAGCGGCGATGGCCGGGTGGCGCCGGTCTATGCCCCGGTCACCGCCGGCGCGCCGCTGACCTTCCCCCGTGATCACGGCGCCCACCCGGCCTTCCGGACCGAGTGGTGGTACGTGACCGGCTGGGTGCAGGGCGCCGACGGCAAGCCCATGGGCTTCCAGGTCACCTTCTTCCGCACCCGGCCCGATGTCGACCAGGCCAATCCCAGCGCCTTCGCCGCCCGACAGGTGTTGTTCGCCCACGCGGCCCTGGCCGACCCGGCCGTCGGCCGCCTGCTGCACGACCAGCGGGTCGCCCGGGCCGGCTTCGGCCTCGCCGAGGCGTCGGAGACCGATGGCAGGGTGGTGATCGATGACTGGTCCATCAGCCGGGGCGGCGACGATCGCTGGCGCACCCGGGCCGGCGGCGCGGACTTCGCGATGGACCTGACCTTCGCCCCGACCCAGCCGCCGCTCCTGCAGGGACAGGCAGGCTTCAGCCGAAAGGGTCCCGCCGCGGGGCAGGCCAGCTACTACTACAGCCTGCCGCAGATGGCGGTCAGCGGTACGGTCACCCGGAACGGCAAGGCCCGGAAGGTCACGGGTCGCGCCTGGCTCGACCGCGAATGGTCCTCGACCCTGCTGGACCCCGCCGCCGTGGGCTGGGACTGGGCCGGGATCAACCTGCCCGACGGCGCGGCCCTGACGGCGTTCCAGGTGCGGGACGCGGCCGGAAAGCCCGTCTGGGCCGGCGGGTCCTGGCGGCGGGCTGACGGCCGGCTGACAACCCTCGGGCCCGACGACGTCACCTTCCAGGCCCTGCGGCGCTGGCGGTCGCCCCGCACGCGGGCGCTCTATCCGGTCGAGCAGGCGATCACGGTGCGGCTGCCGGAGGGGGAGCGCACCCTGACGCTCAAGCCGCTGTTCGATGACCAGGAGCTGGACAGCCGCGCCGGCGGCGGCCCGGTCTACTGGGAAGGGGCCGTGTCGGACGGGGCTGCCCGGGGCTACCTGGAGCTGACGGGCTATTTCGAGAAGCTGAGCCTGTAGCGCCGGGTCAGCCGGCCGCCTCCGCCGCGAGGCGGGCGCGCAACTCGGCCTTGGCGACCTTTTCCAGCGTGGCGCGCGGCAGTGTGTCGACCAGACGGATCAGGTGCGGGCGCTTGAAGGCGGCCAGCGCGGTCTCGCAGGTCGCGGCGATGCGCGCCTCCAGACCGTCCTCCCGTCCCGGGACCGGGACGACGAAGGCCGCCGGCGCCTCGTCCAGCATGGGGTGCCGCATGCCGACCACCGCGACCTCGGACACGCCCGGCACGCTGGCGATCACCCGCTCGATCTCGGACGCGGCGACGTTCTCCCCGCCGACCTTGAGCATGTCCTTGGAGCGGTCGGCGAAATACAGGAAGCCGTCCTCGCCCAGCCGCACGCGGTCACCGGTGATGAACAGGCCGTCCTCCCGGAAGGCGGCGGCGGTGGCGGCCGGGTCGCCGGCGTACTCCAGGAACAGGGACAGGCCGCGGATGCCGCCGACGAGCAGGTCGCCGACCTCGCCGGGCCGCACCGGCCGCCCGGCCTCGTCCAGGACGTGGATGTCATAGCCGGGCGCCGGCCTGCCCATCGACATCGGCGCGTTCCTGCGGTGGGTCGAGCCCACGGCGCCGTGGGTGATGGTCTCGGTCATGCCCCACCACCCGATCGTCTTGACCCCGAACAGCGCGTCAGAGGCCGGCTCGCAGATTCCGTTCCCCCAGTAGCGATAGCTATGGGCTTCGGGACGCGGCAGCGCGGCGAGCGCCTTGACGCAGAAGGGCACCATCGAGGTCCAGGTCGCCCGGTGCCTGAGCGAGATCGGCCAGAAGCGGGAGGCGGAGAACCGCGGCGTCAGCACGACCGTCGCGCCGGCCCAGACGCAGGCGAGCACGGAATAGACCTGGGCGTTGGTGTGGAAGAGCGGCAGGTGAACCAGGTGGACGTCCTCGGGCCGAAGGTCCTCGTGCTGCGCGCAAAGCCGCGCGCCCCAGAGCGCGTTGGCGTGAGTCCAGAGCACCGCCTTGGGCCGGGCGGTGGTGCCGGAGGTGTACTGGATGCCGAACGGCGCCCAGGGATCATGCGGCCTCTCCGGAAGCGTGGCCGGATCGGCGTCGATGGCGGAGAACGGCTCCCAGGCGCTCTGGATGACGGCGGGCGGCGCGCCATTGTCGGTGTCGGAGACGGCCCGCCAGCCGAGGTGCGGCGCCGCGGCGGCCAGCAGGTCCGCGAAGGCCGGCTGGGTGACGGCGCCAACCGCGCCGCTGTGATCGGCGAAATACGCGAGCTCGTCGCGGGTGGACCCGGCGTTGGTAGTCACCGGCGTCGCGCCGGCATAGGCGCAGCCCAGCCAGGCGATCAGCGATTCCGGGCAGTTCTCGAAATGAACGAGAACCCGGTCGCCCGGCGAGACGCCGCGCGCGTGGAGACCAGCGGCGAAGCGCCGCACCGCGTCGGCGAAGTCGCCATAGGACCAGCGCCGGCCCACGCCCTCGAACGGTTCCCAGATCAGGAACGGGTGGTCCCCCCGCGTCAGGGCCTGCTCGTCGACAAGCGTGCGGATATCCATGCCCTCGAAGGGCGTCAGGGGGCGCAGGGTCATGGGGCGGGTCCTCACACAGTGGTGGCGGGGACCATGGCGACCGGCCGACCCCGCGCAAGCTGAATCTGTCGAGGCCGAGCCCGATCGCGCGAGGGGCGGCGCCCGCCGCGGGTCGTGGCGGCGCCACAGCCGCCGCAGCCGTCACAGTTGCGTATTCGCGTCGACGCCTTCTGGTCTTTGACGGCCTACAAGGCCTTCCCGGAGGGGCAGTTCCTGTTCGCGCCCAACCCGATCGACCGCTACTCGATCGGGGATCGCACGCCGGGCCTGACCTACAATCCCGATGGCTCGCTCGACCTGTGGATCACCCGGAAGGATCCCGGTGGACGCCGCTCGGCCAACTGGCTGCCGGCGCCTGACGGCGCCTTCATCCTGAGTCTGAGGGCCTATCTGCCCCGGCCGGCGATGATCACGGGCGAGTACCGCGCCCCGCCGCCGGTCAGGCTGTAGCGGGGCGTAAGGCCAGACGCCGACCCTTCGGGGGAGCGTGGCGGTGAGAGTGGGATTCGAACCCACGGTAGGCGTTAACCTACACACGCTTTCCAAGCGTGCGCCATCGACCACTCGGCCACCTCACCCCACGTCGCGGCGCTTGCGCGCCGTTTGCGGAAGGCGCGGAATATACTGATCAGGCGCCCCCGGGCAAGCACGGTTCGGGATTCGTGAAATTTCGTCGCGGCGCCCCTATATCTGTCGCCTGACAGATCGCGAGGACATCATGCTGTTCGGCAAGAAGACCCTGGACATTCCGACCGCCGCCGAAGCGCTGCCCGGGCGCGCGCAAGCCATCCCCACCGCGCGGACGCACTTCGTCAACGGCCGCCCGCTGCACGGGCCCTGGCCGGAAGGGCTGGAGCAGGCCGTCTTCGCCATGGGCTGCTTCTGGGGCGTCGAGCGGGTCTTCTGGCAGATCCCCGGCGTCTGGAGCACGGCGGTGGGCTACGTCGCCGGCACGACCCCCAATCCGACCTACGAAGAGGTCTGCAGCGGCCGAACCGGCCATACCGAAGCCGTGCTGGTGGTGTTTGACCCCGCCGTCGTCAGCTATGACGACCTGCTGAAGGCCTTCTGGGAGAACCATGACCCCACCCAGGGCATGCGTCAGGGCAACGACATCGGCACCCAGTACCGGTCGGGCGTCTACACGCTGAACGCCGAACAGGCGGCCGCGGCGACGGCCTCGCGCACCGCCTACGAGGCGGCGCTGGCCAAATACCGCATGGGGCCGATCACCACAGAGATCGCCGCGCCGGGCCCGTTCTACTACGCCGAGGACTATCACCAGCAGTACCTGGCCAAGAACCCCAACGGCTACTGCGGCATCGGCGGCACCGGCGTGACCTGCCCCATCGGCGTGGGCGTCGGCGCGTCCTAGCCGGGTGCGACCGTCGCGACGCACGGGATCGCGGGCTTCCTTCCCCCTGTGCCCCTGCGTCAGCGTGGGCCCGTGGCGGCAAACCGGCTAAGGGGATGCTTCGCGCCCGCGCAGACGAGCCGGAGGAGACAACGCCATCATGCCCGCCAAGCCCGATATCCGTATGCCCGGCGACGTGGACGCCGCCTGGTTGACCGCTGTCCTGCAAGCCGGCGGGATCGACGCCGTCGTCAGTGACTTCACCGCGCGCGGCGTCGGCACGGGCCAGATCGGCGACAGCGTCCGATTCGAGCTGTCCTATGCGCGTGGCGGCGAGACGGCCCCCGCGTCGCTGGTCGGCAAGTTCCCCGCCGCCGGCGAGGAAAGCCGGGCGACCGGCACCGCGCTGGGCAACTACATCCGCGAGGTCCGCTTCTACCAGCAGCTGGCCCCGAAGGCCCTGATCCACACCCCGCGCTGCTACTTCACCGACGTCGACGAGGCGACCAGCGCCTTCGTGCTGATGATGGAAGACCTGGCCCCGGCCGAGCAGGGCGACCAGCTGGCAGGGGTCACCCTGGACCAGGCGCGGCTGGTGGTGGTCGAGGCGGCGAAGCTGCACGCCTCCCACTGGGGCGACGAGAGCCTGGACGCCCTGCCCTGGGTGTCGGGCTCCAGCGCGGCCCCGCCGAACATGGCGACGGACGAGATGGTCGGACAGCTCTGGGCGGGGTTCAAGGAGCGCTACGGCCCGCAGATGCGGCCGGAGTGGGCGATGGTCGGGGACCGGATCTCATCGCGGTTCACCGAGCTCGGCACCCGCCACGACGGTCCGCGCTGCCTGACCCATAACGATTTCCGCCCCGACAACATGATGTTCGGCAGCGCCGCCGGCGGCTACCCGGTGACCGTGCTGGACTGGCAGTCGTTCGCCTACGGCGCCGGCCCCACCGACCTGGCCTACTTCCTCGCCGGCGCCCTGCCCGGGGACGTGCGCCGGGCGGCCGAGCCGGAGCTGCTGGCGCTCTATCACCGGACCCTGACGGCCCATGGCGTCCGAGACTACAGCGAGGCGGACCTCGCCCGTCATTACGGACAGGGCGCCTACCTGCTGTTCATGACCGCCTTCTTCGCGGCCATGATCGTCACCCGGACCGAGCGCGGCGACGCGATGTTCCTCCGGATGCTGGGCGGGGCCGCCGAGCATATGCTGGAGCACGACCCGCTGGTGCGCGGCTGACGGCGGGGCCGGCGCGGCCGCGCCGGACCGCCGGCACTTGTGGAACACTGTTCGAAGTCGCTTCCTGCTTCAAAATGATTTGCAGGAGCAGACGATGAGCGACGGTTCAGTGGATCTGAGCGGCTTTCGCGAGGCCATCTACGCGGCCCCGCTGGACAGCCTTGACCCGGCCCAGCCCGCGCTGTTCCAGGCCGACACCATCTGGCCGATGTTCGAGCGCCTGCGCCGCGAGGACCCGGTCCACTTCGTCGAGGGCGGCGAGTTCGGGCCCTACTGGTCGATCACCCGCTACAACGACATCATGGCGGTCGACACCAACCACCAGGTCTTCTCGTCGGACTTCCTGCTCGGCGGCATCACCATCGGCGGCGGCCAGTCCAACTTCGAGCCGCTGCCGATGTTCATCGCCATGGACCCGCCGCGGCACGATGTGCAGCGCAAGGCGGTCAGCCCGGCCGTCTCGCCCGGCAACCTGCAGATCCTCGCACCGCTGATCCGCGAAAGGGCCGGCGCCATCCTCGACAGCCTGCCGATCGGCGAGGAGTTCGACTGGGTCGACCTGGTGTCGAAGGAACTGACGGCCATGACCCTGGCCACCCTGTTCGACGCCCCGCAGGAAGACCGCCGCAAGCTGCCCTACTGGTCGGACGTGGTCACGGCCATCCCGATGCCCGGCGGGCTGGTGGAGACGTTCGAGCAGAAGCTCGAGATCTTCGCCGAGTACCAGGCCTACTTCAACGAGCTGTGGAACCGGAAGGTCAACGCCCCGCCGACGGGCGACCTGATCTCGATGCTCGCCCACCACCCCGACACCCGCAACATGGCGCCGCGCGAGTACTTCGGGAACGTGGTGCTGCTGACGGTGGGCGGTAACGACACCACGCGCAACACGATCTCGGGCTCGGTCTTCGAACTGAACCGCAATCCGGACCAGTACGCCAGGCTGCGGGCCAACCCGGAGCTGATCGCCTCGATGGTCTCCGAGACCATCCGCTGGCAGACCCCGCTGATCCACATGCGCCGCACCGCGCTGGAGGACATCGAGTTCCAGGGCAAGCAGATCCGCAAGGGCGACAAGGTCGTCATGTGGTACGCCTCGGGCAACCGCGACGAGACGGTCATCGACCGCCCCAACGAGTACATCATCGACCGCGCGCGGCCCCGGCAGCACATCTCGTTCGGGTTCGGCATCCACCGGTGCGTCGGCAACCGCCTGGCGGAGCTGCAGCTGCAGATCATCTGGGAAGAGATCCTCAAGCGCTTCCCGGAGATCATCGTCACCGGCGAACCCCGGCGCAGCTACTCGGTCTTCGTGCGGGGCTTCGAGACCCTGCCGGTGATGATCCCCAGCCGGCTCTAGCCCCGCCCTACTCCGGGTGGTCGATCAGATACGCGCCGCCCGCGAACAGCTTCTGCATCAGCTCGGCCGGCGGCTGCCGGCCGGGATGTGAGGCGATGATCGCGGCCATGCCGCGACCGAGCGCCCAGAGCGCATAGGCGGCGTTCTCCCGATGGCGCGGCGGAATCCGCTCGTCGGCCTCCACCGCCGCCTTGTAGGCCAGGAACATCCGGTGCTCGGCCTCGCGCAGCGTCTCGTGACGCGCCAGCAGCCGCTCGCTGCACATCAGCGAGAACAGGGCCGGGCGCGCCTGGGCGAAGGCGAAGAAGGCCCTGGCGCCGGCGCGCATGGGCGACACCGACGGGTGGGTCGACGGGCTGCTTTCGATATCGCGGCGCAGGTCCTCGTAACCCATCAGGGCCAGGCTGAGGAGGAGCGCCTCCTTGCCCGCGAAGTAGTGGTAGATCGAGGCCAGACCGATCCCGGCCGCCTCGGCAATGGCGCGCAGACTGAGATCATCGGCCCCCTGCTCGGCCAGCAGGGTCGCCGCGGCCGTGAGCGCCCGCGCCTTTACACCAGGAACATCGTTGTCGGGGCGCCGGAGCGTGCGGGTCATGGCATGGAGTCTTGCGCGACCTCGACCGGAGTCAAGCGGACATGCGGCGACGCCCGCCGCCCGGCGCGCCATCGTGGACCCATTGTTCGAGACAAGCGACCCGTACGACAGCCGGCGCGATACGGCGGCTCCTGAAAAAGGCCCCGGACGCCGCAAGATCGGAATTCTGTGCATACCTTCCATTCGAAACGGCCTGGGCGGTTGTCGAACGACGTTCGAATGCTCCAGACTCCGAATGCGCCGAACGGCCCCCGGCGCCTGGAGGACATGATGGAGCCCGCCGCTTCCGATCCGGCTCTCGGGACCCGCCTTGACGAGGCGGCGATGCGCGGCATGACGCTGGCGGTGTGGGCGGATCTGCAGCCGGACAGGGTCGCGGTCGTCGACCCGGACGGGACGGCGCACAGCTTCGGGGCGGTCAACGGCAACGCCAACAGGCTGGTGCGGCTGTTACGCGCGAGGGGGCTGTCGGCCGGCGATTCCGTCGCTCTGGTCTGCTCGAACCGTGTGGAGTTCGTCGAGGCGCTGGCCGCGACGCTCCGCTGCGGCCTGCGGCTGACGCCTGTGAACTGGCACCTGTCAGCCGAGGAGATCGCCTACGTCATCCAGGACTGCGAGGCGAAGGCGCTGATCGCCGACGCACGGGTGACTGCGGTGCGGGAGGCGGCCGCCGGCCTTCCGCAGATCGCAACCCGACTGGCGGTCGGCGGGCCGATCGACGGCTTCGAGTCCTATGGCGACGCCATCGCCCCTTTTGATGCGAGCGACATCGCCGACCCCTCGCTGGGCAACAGCATGATGTACACCTCGGGCACAACCGGCCGGCCCAAGGGGGTGTTCCGGCCGAACCCGGCGGTCACGCCCCATGCCACCTACCAGATGCGCGGCTACGACCACCGGACGTCGGTCCAGATGTGCGCCGGTCCCGGCTACCACGCCGCGCCGCTGGTCTTCGACATCCGGGCGGCCTTGGGCAGCGGGGCGGCGCTGGCCTTTATCGACCGCTGGGATTCCGAACATGTGCTCAGGACCATCTCGGAGCGGCGTGTAACGCACTTCCACATGGTGCCGATCATGTTCCAGCGACTGCTGGCGCTGCCGGACAAGGTCAAGGCGCGCTACCCGGTGGACCACGTCCAGTTCATCATCCACGGGGCCGCGCCCTGCCCGCCCGAGGTCAAGCGGGCGATGATCGACTGGTTCGGTCCGGTGCTGACCGAGTACTACGCCGGCTCGGAAGGCGGGGCCGGGTTCATGATCGACTCCCGGGAGTGGCTGGCCAAGCCCGGCAGCGTCGGCAAGCGCCCGGCGCTGCTGCAGGTCCGTATCCTGGACGAGGCCGGCCGCGACCTGCCCAACGGTCAGGCCGGCGCCATCTACCAGCAGCTGCCGCCGGGCGGGGCCTTCACCTACTTCAAGGACGAGGCGAAGACGCAGGCCTCGCGGGTCGATGACTTCTTCACCATGGGGGACGTCGGCTACTTCGACGAGGACGACTACCTGTTCCTGACCGGTCGCAACGCCGAGACCATTATCTCCGGCGGGGTGAACATCTATCCGCAGGAGATCGACAACGAGCTGGTCAAGCACCCCGCCGTGGCGGACTCGGCGACCGTCGGCGTGCCGCACGATGAATGGGGCGAGCAGGTGAAGGCGGTGATCCTCCTCAAGCCGGGCCACGATCCGAGCGAGACGCTCGCCGACGAGATCCTCGCCTTTGCCCGGGGAGCCCTGCCCGGCTTCAAGGTTCCCCGCAGCCTCGACTTCGCGGCCGAGCTTCCCCGGTCCGAGGCCGGCAAGATCCAGCGCAACAAGGTGCGCGCGCCCTACTGGGAAGGCCGTGCACGCCAGATCTGACCGGGCCGGCGACGGCCTTCCAAACAGAACAAGACGAACGTCCAGGAGCAGAGACATGGCCGATTTTGGCAGTACGGACGCGGACGCCTTCCGCACCGAGGCGCGGGACTGGCTGACCGCCAACTTCCCGCCGTCCCTCGCCGGGGTGGATGTGGCGATGATGAACGCCACCGGCCCCGTTGAGGGCGACGCCCTGCTGTGGAAGCAGCGGATGGGCGAGAAGGGCTGGGGCACGCCGACCTGGCCCGCGGCTTACGGCGGCGGCGGGCTGTCGCCCGCGCAGGCGCGCGTGCTGCAGCAGGAGATGAACCGCATCGGCGCCCGCAACCCGATCGGCGGCATGGGCATCATGATGTTCGGCCCGACCCTGCTGGAATACGGCAGCGAAGAGCAGAAGCAGCGCCACATCCCGCCGATCTGTCGGGGGGAGATCCGCTGGTGCCAGGGCTATTCCGAGCCGGGCGCCGGCTCCGACCTCGCCGCCCTGCAGACCCGCTGCGAGGACATGGGCGACCACTTCCTGGTCAACGGCCAGAAGGTCTGGACCTCCGGCGCCCAGTACGCCGACTGGTGCTTCTGTCTCGTCCGCACCGACTTCACGACCAAGCATGAGGGCATCTCCTTCATCCTGTTCGACATGAGGACGCCCGGCGTAGAAGTGCGCCCCATCAAGCTGATCAGCGGAAATTCGCCCTTCTGCGAGACCTTCCTGACCGATGTGAAGGTGCCCAAGGAGAACCTCGTCGGCCCGCTGAACGGCGGCTGGACGATCGGCAAGCGCCTGCTCCAGCATGAGCGCAACAGCCTGTCCGGCGGCGGCGGCTCGGCGGGACGCTTCGCGGCGGGAACCCCGCTCGACGCGCTGGCGAAGACCTACGTCGGCGTCGACGGGACGGGCCGTATCGCCGATCCGGACCTGCGCTCGCGGATCATCCGTCACCAGATGGAGGCAAAGGCCTTCATGCTGACCCTGATGCGCGCCCAGGCCGAGGCCAGGGGCGGCGGCGGCCCCTCGAACGCCACCTCGATCATGAAGAACGTCGGCTCGAAAGTCGGTCAGGAACGGGCCGAGCTGGCGGTCGAGATCATGGGCGCCCAGGGCCTCGGCTGGGAGGGCGACGGCTTCACCGACAAGGAGCTGGAACAGACCCGAAACTGGCTGGGCGGCAAGGCGACCACGATCTATGGCGGCTCCGCCGAGATCCAGAACAACATCATCGCCAAGCGTATCCTTGGCCTTCTTGATCACCAGTAGGGAGCGCCCGTCATGGCCGTTCTGACCGAAGAACAATCGATGCTGCGCGACGCCGCCCGGGCGTGGGTGCAGGAAAAGGCGCCGGTGAGCGCGCTCCGCAAGGCGCGGGACGGCGGCAGCCTGCTGGGCTACGCGCCGGAAGCCTTCGCCGACATGGCCGCCATGGGCTGGGCGGGGGTGGTCGTGCCAGAAGCCTGCGGCGGCTCGGAGTTCGGCTACCTGAGCCTGGGCCTGGTGCTGGAGGAACTCGGCCGAACCCTCGCCGCCTCGCCGCTGGCGGTGTCGTCCATGGCCGCCGTCAGCGCCCTGGTGCGGGCCGGGACCGATGCGCAGAAGGAATGCTGGCTGTCGGCCATCGCCGCGGGCGAGGCCGTCGTCGCCCTCGCCGTCGACGAGGGCCCGCGCCATGACCCGGTGCGCACCGCGCTCAAGGCCGAGGCCTCCGGCGGCGGCTGGCGGTTGTCCGGCGCCAAGGCCTTCGTGGCCGAGGGCATGGCGGCAACAGCCTTTATCGTGGCGGCCCGCACCGCGGGCGCGCCCGGCGACGAGGCCGGGATCACCCTGTTCCTCATCCCCGCCGATGCGACGGGCCTGACCCGGTCTCCGCGCCATCTGGCCGACAGCCGTGACTACGCCGCCCTGATCTTCGAGGGCGTGGAGGCCGGCGCCGAGGCGGTGCTGGGGCGCGCCGGAGACGGCTACGCCCTGCTCGAGCGCACCCTGGATGTTGCCCGCATCGCGATCGCGGCCGAGATGCTCGGCATGGCGGCCCAGGGCTTCGACACCACGCTTGACTACCTGAAGACCCGCGTTCAGTTCGGTCAGACCATCGGCAGCTTCCAGGCCCTGCAGCACCGGGCCGCGCGGATGCTGAGCGAGCTGGAGCTGGCGCGCTCCTGCGTCGAGGCGGCTCTGGCGGCCATCGACCAGGACGCGGAGGATCTGGCGCAGCAGGCGGCGCTGGCCAAGGCGGTCGCCGGCGACACCCTGAACCTGATCTCCCGCGAAATGGTCCAGATGCACGGCGGCATCGGCATGACCGACGCCCACGACGCGGGCCTCTATCTCAAGCGCGCCCGGGCCGTGGAGACCCTCTTCGGGTCGACCGCCTGGCACCGCGACCGCTGGGGCAGGATGCAGGGCTTTTGACCCACGGCCCCTTCAGTAGCGTGCGGAGCTCGGCCGGACATGGATGAGCCGGCCAGGGCGGACGCGGCGGATCCCGCCGTCGCGTCCGCCCCTGACGATCTCGCGACCCGCGAGGCCGCCTACGAGCGCTTCATCTGGGACAATCTGCGCCGGAACTACGTCGGCAACTTCGTGCACGGCATGCTGGGCATGACGGGCTTTCGCCTGATCAACGCCCCGACCTTCATGCCGGCCTACCTGCACCTGGTGTCAGGCTCCAACACCGTCGTCGGCCTCGGACTGGCGCTGCAGCAGATGGGCGGGATCATCTCGCCGCTGGTCGCCGGCGCCGCGATCGAACACCGGCCGAAGATCATGCCCATGGCCATCGTGCTGGGCAGCCTCGGCCGGCTGGCGATCCTGGGCATGGCCCTGACCGGCTGGTTCCTTCGCGACCAGGCGCAGGTTCTGACCCTGCTGCTGTTCGTCTTCCTGTTCGGCGTCTTCATGGGCGCCCAGCGGGTGGCCTTCACCCTGCTGATGTCGCGAGTCATTCCGATCAGCCTGCGCGGGCGGTTGCAGGCCTGGCGTAACGCGGTCGGCGGCCTGATCGCGGCCATCCTCGCCTACGCCTCGGGCAAGTATCTGATCGGGGCCAATGTGCTGGGCAACGGCTACGCCACGACCTTCATCCTGGCCTTCTTCCTGACGAGCCTCGGTCTGTGGTTTCTCCAGCACCAGATCCGCGAGCCGATTCCGCCGACCATCCGGGAGCCGGTCCGGATGCGTGACCGGATGCGCGACATTCCCGGCCTGATCGCGGCGGACCCGGGCTACCGCTGGTTCCTCATCATGCAGATGTTGGCCACCTCGGCCCGGATCGCCACGCCCTTCTACATCCTGCACGTCGGCGAGACGATGCATCTGGACGGCGCGACCCTGGGCCTGCTGTCCCTGGCCTTCCTGGGCGCCGACACGGTCTCCAACATCCTCTGGGGCTACCTGGGCGACCGGAAGGGATTCCGGGTCGTGCTGGTGCTGTCGATCGCGGGCTGGATCGCCTCGACGGTGGTGCTGATGACCCTGGGCACGTCGGCGGCGGTGTTCCTCGCCTTTTTCGGCCTCGGCGCCGCCCAGGCCGGCTACATGATGGCGTCCCAGACCATGATCCTGGAGTTCGGCCACCGCGACGACCTGTCGATGCGGATCGGCATCTCCGCGACGGCGGAGGGCGTCACCGCCACACTCGGGCCGCTGGTCGGCGGAGCCGTCGCCGATCTGCTCGGCTACGACGTCGTCTTCGGCGCCTCTCTGGGCCTGCTGGTGGCGGCGCTGCTGACCCTGACGGTGATCAAGGATCCGCGGCGGCGCGCCGTCAGGTGAGCTCCTCGGACGAGTAGCCCAGGATCTCGCGGGCGATGATCAGCCTCTGGATCTGGCCGGTGCCCTCGTAGATGTCGCTGATCCGGCCGTCGCGAAGGAACTTCTCGACCAGATGGTCGTGGCTGACCGACATCCCGCCCAGCAGCTCCATGGCGGCCTGCGGGATGGTCCGGCAGACCTCGCCGCCCTTGGCCTTGCAGACCGAGCTTTCGAGGTTGTTGGGCTTGCGCACGTCATTGAGCCAGGCGGCGTGCAGCACAGACAGGGCCGCAGCCTCGGTGTCGGCCTCCATCTCGATCAGCCGCTGCTCGACGGCGCTCCGCTGATTGTAGCTGCGAGACCAGTCGACCTCGACGCCTTCCTGGGCCAGCGCGGCCTTCGTGAACTCCAGCGCGCCCTTCGCCTTGGCCACACCGCCGGAGGCCACGGCCGGGCGGGTCATGTTGAAGGTCTTCATCACCCCCTTGTAGCCGGCGGAGCCACCGTCCTTGGGGACCGTCTCGTCGCCGCCCAGCAGGGCATCGCGCGGCACGCGGCAGTCGCGGAAGCTGTAGGCGGCGGTGTCCGACGAGCGGATGCCGAGCTTCTTCTCCTGGCGGACCAGCTCGAAGCCGGGCGCGCCCTTCAGCACCAGGAACGACTTGATGCCGGCCCGGCCGGCCGACTTGTCGATGGTCGCCCAGACGATGGCGCCGTCGCACTTGACCCCGTCGGTGACGAAGATCTTGTCGCCGTTGATCACCCACTCGTCGCCGTCGAGCCGGGCTGTGGCCTGGATGGCCTTGGTGTCGGAGCCGACGTTCGGCTCGGTGATCGACATGGCCAGGAACAGGTCGCCCCACTTGGCCTTCTGCTCGGGCGTGCCGGCCGATTGCAGGGCCGCGTTGCCAAGGCCGCTGGCGCGGCCGGCGGGCATGGCGAGGCCGAGGCCCCGTGTCACGCCCGTGGTCGAGCCCCGCGCGATGCTGACCGCCATCATGAAGGTCATCATCGGGGTGTCGCCCGGCTGGCGCTGGCCAAACAGCGGGAACACCTCCTCGAACCCGCGCTCGCCTTCCAGCCGCGTCGGCGGGGTCTCGTGCTCGTGGTCCTCGTAGTAGCGGGCGTGCCGCGAGGTGGACTCGCCGACCTCGACGACCTTGTCGAGGATCTGCTGGTCGATGGCGGAGAGACGGAAGTCAGCCATGATCGTTCTCCCTAAACCGAGACCGGACCGTCGAGGACGGTCAGGGTGCGCGCGTTGCGAAGCCACATTTCCAGGGGCAGATCGCGGATGAAGCCGTGGCCGCCGAAGATCTGCAGCGCGTCGTCGGCGATCTTGACCGCCTTGCGGCGGACGTAGTCCTGGGCGAGCACCGAGGCCTTCACCGCGCCCGGATCGTTGTGCTCCAGCAGGCTGGCGGCCTTCCAGACCATCCAGCGCATCGTCTCGCACTCGATGTGCATCTCGGCCAGCATAAAGGCGATCGACTGCTTCTTGCCGATCGGCTCGCCGAACGCGACGCGCTCGCGGGCGTAGGGGATGGCGAAGTCCGTGGCCTGGCGCGACAGGCCGACGGCTACGGCCGCCGCGCCCACGCGGGCGTGGCTGATCAGCCGCGCCGCATCGATGCCGGCGTCGCCGCCGAGGCGCGCGGAACCGGGCAGTTCGACGTTGGCGAGCGTGAGCTTGCCCTTCGGCAGGGGTTTGAGCCCCTGGGTGCCATTCTCTGTCTCGACAGACAGGCCGACCGTGTCGCGCGGAACGATGTAGGCCTGCACCGCGGCCAGGCCCTCACTACCCTCGTCGCGGGCCAGGACCAGGAAGGTGTCCGCCCGGTCGCCGAGGGGGACCAGCCGCTTCTCGCCGTTCAGGACGAAGCCGTTGCCCTTGCGGGTCGCGATCGTGCGCTGCGCCTCGGCGGCGAAGCCGAACTGGCTCTCCTGCACGGCCAGGCTGGCGGCGACGGGCGTCGCGCCGGTGAAGCGCGGCAGGTGCCCGGCCTTCTGCTCCTCGGTTCCGAAGTCGATCAGCGCACTGACGAACTGGCCCGGCGCCATGATGGCCGCCGCCTGGCTGGCGCAGCCGCCGCCCAGCGCCTCCAGCGCCACGGCGTTGGTCATGCAGGAGCGGTCCCCGCCGCCGCCGCCATAGGCTTCGGGAATCGCCGCGGCGATCAGGCCGAAGTCCCAGCCCTTCTGGAGGATGTCGGCCGGCATCTCGCCGGCCTCGTCGATGGCCCGCGCGCCCGGCGCCAGCACCTCGGCCGCGAAGCCCTGCAGCGCCTCGCGGATCATCGACTGCTCTTCGTTGAGCTCGAACGTGATCATTTTTGTCTCCTGCCCGCCGCAAGGGATGACAGGCAGACCCGCCTAAAGGCAAGAGGCCGCCGCGAATTCCGGCAGGAACCCGCGGCGGCCGGTGCGTCAGCCCTTCCGGACCACGATCGTCTGGGTGTTGGTGTACTCCAGCAGGCCGTCGATGCCGTTCTCGACGCCCAGGCCCGACTGTTTGTGGCCGGCGAAGCTGACCAGCGGGCTGAGGTGCTGGGTCTCGTTGATCCAGACCGTGCCGGTCTGCAGCCGCTCGCCGACGGCCAGGGCCGCGTCGATATCCGACGACCAGACCGAGCCGCCCAGGCCGTACTCGCTGGCGTTGGCCCGCTCGAGCGCCTCCTCGATGCTGTCGACCTTGAGCAGCGGCAGGACGGGGCCGAACTGCTCCTCCTGAACGATCCGCGCGTTCTCCGGCGGATTGTCCAGAATGGTGATCGGCACGAAGTAGCCGGGCGCGGTCGAGGCCTCGCCGCCGATCAGGAACGGATAGCCGTTGGCCTTGGCATCGGCGATCAGCTCCAGCACGCGCTGGTACTGCTGCTTGTTCTGGATCGGCCCCAGCTGGGTGCCCTGCTCGGCGCCGTCGCCCATCTTCACGGTGGCGGCGTAGTCGGCGATCGCCTTCTTGAGCGGCTCGTAGACGTCCTTGTGAACGTACATGCGCTTGCTGGCGATGCAGATCTGGCCGGTGTTGCGGAAGGCGGCCCAGAACAGCTGCTCGGCGACCTTCTCGACGTCGACGTCGGGCATGACGATGGCCGCGTCGTTACCGCCCAGCTCGAGCGTGATGCGCTTGAGGCTGTCGGCGGCGCTGGCCATCACCTTGCGGCCGGTCTGGGTCGAGCCGGTGAAGCTGATCTTGTCGATGCCGGGGTGGCTGGTCATCCAGGGGCCGAGACTGTCGCCGCCGGAGACGACGTTCAGCACGCCTGGCGGCAGGACGGCACGGGCCAGCTCGCCGATCTTCAGCGTCGTCAGCGGGGTGAAGGGCGAGGGCTTCAGCACGATGGTGTTGCCGGCCATCAGCGCCGGGGCGACCTTGAACATGGCCAGGATGACCGGGAAGTTCCACGGCGCAATCGCCCCGACCACGCCGATCGGCACATGGCGGGTGATGCTGCGGCGGACGTCGGTGTCCTCGTTGACCGTCTCGGGCAGATCGAGCGTCGAGGCGCCCTGCAGCCAGCCGGCGCCGCCGAGGACGTCGTTCATGGCGTCGGCGTGCGGCTTGCCCTGTTCGCGGGTCAGCAGGCGCTTGAGGCCCTCGGCGTTGGCGGCGATGGCGCCGGCCAGGGCCAGAACCGCCTTGCGGCGCTCGGCGATCGGGGTCGCCGACCAGGCCGGGAAAGCGGCGCGGGCCGCGGCGACGGCCTCGTCCAGCTGTTCCTTCGAACAGTCCGGGGCCTGGGCGATGACCTGCTCATTGGCCGGGTTGAGGACGTCGAACGTCCCCGCGCCGGCGACGGCCTTGCCGCCGATGGTCATGCTGTAGTCAGTGTCGAAGTCCATGGGTCGTTCTCCCTGCTCAGAGCCCCAGCACGGCCTTGGCCATGATGTTGCGCTGGATCTCGTTGGTGCCGGCATAGATCGAGCCGGCGCGGTCGTTGAGGTATTTGGGGGCCACGGTCCAGGCGTACTCCGGACCTATACCGTCGTTGTAGCGCGGCGGCGTGAACCCCGGCGTCGGCCCGCCCGCGGACACCATGTGCGGCTGATGGACGGCGGCGTAGCGGCCGGCGGCGGCCAGGGCGATCTCGGTCAGCCTCTGGCTCAGCTCCGTGCCGACCGTCTTCATCATCGAGGACTCGGGGCCCGGGGCCTGGCCGACCGACAGCGCGGACATGACCCGGAGCTCCACCGCCTCCAGCGCGTCCACCTGGACCGCCGCGTCCGCCAGCTGGCGGCGCAGGGCCTGACCTTCGCCCGAAGGATCGCCGTCGGCGTACTCGGTGTCGAGGATGTGGGCGATCTTCGCCATCCGCCCCCGGAATCCGGGCGTGTAGGCGCTGCCGCCGCGCTCGAACTGCATCAGATGCTTGGCCACGGTCCAACCCTGGCCGATGGGGCCGACGGCATTGGCCTTGGGCACGCGGACGTCGGTGAAGAAGACGTGGTTCTGGATGTGCTCGCCCGACAGCGAGATGATCGGCGTCACCTCGACGCCCGGCGTGGTCATGTCGATCAGCAGGAAGGTGATGCCCTTCTGCGGGATGTCCTCGCGGGAGGTGCGAACAAGGCAGAAGATCCAGTTGGCGTGGGCGGCGTGGGTCGTCCACAGCTTGTGGCCGTTGCAGATGAACTGATCGCCGTCATCGACGGCGCTCATCTGCAGGGTGGCCAGATCCGAGCCTGACTGCGGCTCGGAGTAGCCCTGGCACCAGAAATCCTCGCCGCTGAGCATGCGCGGCAGGAAATGCGCCTGCTGCTCGGGCGTCCCATGACCGATCAGCACCGGACCGCACATCCCGATCCCCATCGGCGACAGCGGCGGGGCGCCGGCGGCGGTCAGTTCGGTGGCGAAGATGTAGCGCTGGGTCACCGACCAGCCGCAGCCGCCGAACTCCACCGGCCAGGCCGGAACCAGCCAGCCCCTGGCGTGCAGGATCTTCTGCCAGGCCATCTGGGTCTGATGATCGCCATAGACGCTGGTCAGCCGTGACCCGGCCAGCCGCAGTTCGGGTGTCAGGGACGCGTCCAGAAACGCGCGAACCTCGTCACGAAACGCCCGGTCCTCCGGGCTCCACTCGATCCTCATGCGTCGCTCCCTGCCCGACGCGTTGCTCGCGCCTGATCTTGCGACAAGTCTGACGCCTTGCCGCAACGTCCGGCCAGAGGGTTCGTCAGCGGTTCGCCGACAGCCGTTTGCCGAGAAACTCGGCCAGAACCTCGACCCGCGCCGGTCGTGGGCCGCCGGGCGGCATGACCAGGTGCAGGGCGATCGGCGGCGGCGCCCAGTCCTGCATGACGGCGACCAGCTCGCCCGAGGCCAGGGCGGGCCCGCAGATGAAGTCCGGCTGCAGCGCCAGCCCGCGACCGGCGATCAGGGCCGGCAGGAGGGCGGTGGCGTTGTTGGCCCGCATCGGGCCTTCGATACGGATCGAGGCCTCCTCGCCCGAGGGATGGGTGAACCGCCAGGTCTCCGGTGTCGCCAGATAGGCGTAGGCGAGGCAGCAATGATCGACCAGCTGGCTTGGGTGGGTCGGCCTCCCCTGCCGGGCGAAGTAGTCCGGCGCGCCCACAAGGTGGAGTTTCACCGACCGCAGCCGCCTCGCCATCAGCGACGAGTCCGGCAGGGCCGCGATCCGCAGCGCCATGTCGAACCCCTGACCGATCAGGTCGACCATCGCGTCACTGAGGTGCAGATCGACGAAGACCTCCGGATACTCGGCCATGAAGTCCGGCAGGATCGACGCGACGTCGGACAGACCGAATGCCATCGGAACCGCCAGCCGGACGAGTCCGCGCGGCGCCGCCGACTGTTCCAGCGCCTCGGACTCCGCCGCCTCCCCCTCGGCCAGCATCCGGGCCGCGCGCTCCGCCAGGGCCCGGCCGGCGTCGGTCAGTGCGAGACGACGGGAGGTGCGATTGAACAGACGCGCGCCCAGACGCGTTTCAAGCCGGGTGACCGCCTTGGACACGGTCGCCTTGGAGAGCTTCAGATCATCGGCCACGGCGGCGAACGAGCGCAGCTCGACCACCTTGGCGAAAATGGCGAGCGCTTCGAGATCGGGCAGCCTGGACATGCGCTTTATGGAAACAATAGGTTTCTGAAGTTTCTATTTATGATCCGATCCTGCCCTCTATCTTGTCCTCAAGCAACAGCGCCGGCGGTCCGGCGCGGAGGACGGATGCGATGATCCTGCACAAACCCTTTGAGACGCTGGGCGGCGCTGACCATGGCTGGCTGAAGGCCCGGCATCACTTCTCCTTCGGCGGCTACCACGATCCGCGGAACATGAACTGGGGCGCGCTCCGGGTCTGGAACGACGACGAGATCGCCGCCAACTCGGGCTTTCCGCCCCACCCCCATGCCGACATGGAGATCATCACCTATGTCCGCGACGGGGCGATCACCCACCAGGACAGCCTGGGCAACAAGGGCCGCACCGAGGCGGGCGACGTCCAGGTCATGAGCGCCGGCAGCGGCATCCGCCATGCCGAGTACAATCTGGAGGCGGAGACGACCCGGATCTTCCAGATCTGGATCCAGCCCACCCGCACCGGCGGCGCGCCGTCCTGGGGCGCCAAGCCCTTCCCCAAGGGCGACCGGTCCGGAAAGTTCGTCACCCTGGCCAGCGGGTTCGAGAACGACAACGATGCCCTGCCGATCCGCACCAACGCCCGGGTGCTGGGCGCGACGCTCAAGGCCGGGGAGTCGGTGGAGTACGCGCTGGACGCCAGCCGCCATGCCTACCTGGTGCCCGCGGCCGGGCGCGTCGAGGTCAACGGTCTGACCCTCGAAACCCGCGACGGCGCCGCCATCACCGACGAAACGTCGATCCGGGTCACCGCCCTGGAAGACGCCGAACTTGTTCTGGTGGACGCCGCCTAGGCGCCCCCCCTTCCCCGATCCAGCAGGAGCAGTCCCATGCCCAAGATCCTCGTTCTCTATCATTCGGCCTACGGGCACATCGAAACCATGGCCCAGGCCGTCGCCGAAGGCGCCCGCGAGGCCGGCGCCCAGGTCGACATCAAACGCGTGCCCGAGACCGTGCCCGAAGAGGTGGCCCGGGCCGCGCACTTCAAGCTCGACCAGGCCGCGCCGATCGCCACCATCGCCGAGCTGGCTGACTATGACGCCATCATCGTCGGCGCCGGCACGCGTTTTGGCCGGATGAACTCCCAGATGGCGGCCTTCCTCGACCAGGCCGGCGGCCTCTGGGCGCGCGGGGCCCTGAACGGCAAGGTCGGCGGCGCCTTCACCTCGACCGCCACCCAGCATGGCGGCCAGGAGACGACGCTGTTCAGCATCATCACCAACCTGCTGCACTTCGGCATGGTCATCGTCGGCCTCGACTACGGCTTCGCCGGGCAGATGAAGCTCGACGAGGTCACCGGCGGCAGCCCCTACGGCGCGACCACCATCGCCGCCGGCGACGGCTCGCGTCAGCCCAGCGAGAACGAACTGGCGGGCGCCCGCTACCAGGGCCGCAGGATCGCCGAGACCGCTGCGAAGCTGCACGGCTAGACCTGTTCCGATCCTCCCCGGAACAGACGACCTTGACCCCGCCTTCAGCCGAAGGCGGGGTTTCCTTTGTCAGGGCCTGGCCAGGAACTCGCGCTTGATCCGCTTGGCCATCGACCAGCGGTGCACCTCCGAGGGGCCGTCGTAGACCCGGAAGGCGCGGATATCGCGGAAGATCTGGTGCACCGGCGTATCGTCTGTGACGCCGGTCCCGCCCAGCACCTGGACGCAACGGTCGGCGATGCGGAACAGCGCTTCGGAGACCGCCACCTTGGCGAGGCTGGACTCGGCCGTTCCGGACCCGTGCCCGCCGGCGTCGAGCACGCCGGCGCACCAGTCGATCGTCAGCTCCGCCTGCTTCAGGTCGATCTCGTTGTCAGCCAGCATGAAGCCCACGCCCTCGTGGTCGATCAGCGGCTTGCCGAAGGCATGACGCCGGCAGGCATAGGCGACCGCAATGTCATGCGCCCGCCGGGCGGCGCCCCACCAGCGCATGCAGTGCGTCAGCCGGGCCGGCGCCAGCCGCACCTGGGCGTATTTGAAGCCCTCGTGCGCCTCGCCGAGGATCTGGTCCGCCGAGACCCGGACGCCGTCCAGTTTCACGGTGGCATGCCCGCCCGGCATGGTGCGGTCTATGGTGTCGAGTACCCGGGTGATGGAGATGCCCGGCGCGGTCATCGGCGCCAGGAACATGGTCGCGCCGTGATCGGTCTTCGCCATGATGATGCCGTGAGCGGCGCCTTCCGCGCCGGTGATGAAGGTCTTGGCCCCGTTGATGACCCAGTGGTTGCCGTCCTGCACGGCGGTCGTCTTCATCATCGATGGGTCGGAGCCGGCCCCGCCGTCCGGTTCGGTCATCAGAAAGGCCGTGCGAATGTCGCCGGCCGCCAGCGGGCGCAGCACCGTTTCCTTCTGTTCGGCGCTGCCGATCTTCTCGATCAGGCACATGTTGCCCTCGTCCGGGGCCATCAGGTTCAGCGCGATGGGGCCGAGCAGCGAGTAGCCGGCGGCGCGGAAGACGATGGCGATTTCGCGGTGGTCCAGGCCGTGGCCGCCGTACTCGACACCGACATGCGGCGCCAGCAGCCCCTCGGCCGCCGCCTTGCGCTGAAGTTCGACGCGCAACGCGTCGGACGGACCGTGTTTGTCGATCCGCGGGTCCTGCTCGAAGGGAACGACATGCTCGTGCAGGAAGGCGTCTACGCGGCGGGCAAGGTCATGGGCGCGGTCGGACATCAGACTCTCTATCGATGGAAGCGGACGAGGCGGAGGCGATGCCCCCCGCTCGGCCAGGATTTAGCGGACGACGGCGGCAGCGGCCATCGTGTCGCAACGATCGCCGTCGCCGGCTTGACGCAGATCAAGGCGCGGGCCCGGCCGGCGCGGCACTTTTGCGGCACAGGAGAATTCAGATGCTGCAAACCCTCACGGCGCTTCCGCCGCCCCACATCGCCTATCTGGCCACGGCTGCCGCCGCTTTCAGCCTCTTCGGCGCCACCCTCTGCATGGTCCATATCTGGACCAACCTCCCCACACGCCGCGGTTCCTGAGGCCGCGGCGCGGGTCCCCGGACCAAGGCTCCCCCGTCGCGGGTCCGGGGACCAACTTCCACAGATCAGTTCACGCGCCGCTCGCGTCCGGCCCAGTAGGGCTCGCGCAGTTCGCGCCGCAGGATCTTCCCTGACGGGTTCCGGGGAAGCGCGTCGATGAAGTCCACGCTCTTGGGAGCCTTGAACGCGGCGATGCGGCTGCGGGCGAAGGCGATGATCTCGTCCGGCGTGGCGCTCAGGCCGGGCTTCAGCGCCACGACAGCCTTGACCGCCTCGCCCCACTTCTCGTCGGGAATGCCGATCACGGCGACCTCGGCGACGGCGGGGTGGCCATAGACCGCGCTTTCGACCTCGGCCGGATAGATGTTCTCCGCGCCGGAAATGATCATGTCCTTCACCCGGTCGTGGATGAAGAGATAGCCGTCCTCGTCCAGGTAGCCGGCGTCTCCGGTACGCAGCCAGCCATCGTTGCCGATGGTGGCCTTCGTCGCCTCGTCGAGATTCCAGTAGCCGGCCATGTTGGCGACCGAGCGGGTGGCGACCTCGCCCACGGCGCCTGCGGGCAGGACGTCGCCCCTGTCGTCGATGATGCGGATCTCCACCCCGGGCATTGGCAGGCCAGCCGCACGCATGCGCGGGTTGCCGGCGGGGTCATGATCCTCCGGCGGCAGGTAGACGATGGTGCCGCAGGTCTCGGTCATGCCGTACTGCTGGCAGAACCCGCAGCCGAAGACCTCCATGCACTCGCGCAGCAGATCCAGCGGGATGGGGCTGGCCCCGTAGAGGATGTACTTCAGGCGGCTGTAGTCGACCTCGCGGGCACGCGGCTGGCGCACGACGATCTGCATCGCCGCCGGCACCATGAACATCTTGCTGATGTGGTCCTGCTCGATGAAGTCCAGCACCTTGAAGGGGTCGAACTCGCGGGCCACCACTCCCTTGGCGCCGTTGTAGAGGCCGACGATGCCCCAGCCGGTGCCGCCGATGTGCGAGACCGGCATGGCCACCAGACTGACATCGTCCGGTCCCCACTGGTTCCACGGCATCTGCGCCTCGGCCGCCGCGCGACGCCCGCTGAGGATGTTGGCGTGGGTCAGCATGGCCCCCTTGGGCTTGCCGGTGGTGCCGGACGTGTAGAGCTGGACGGCGACGTCCTGATCGGTGATCGCCAGGCCGGGATCGGTGTCCGGCGCGGCGTCCCGCCAGGCGCTGTACAGCGGACGGCCGCCCGCACCATCGGCTTCCATCGCAACCACCTTGGGACGGTAGGTCAGATGCGCGGCGACCGCCTCGCTGAGGCCGATCACTTCCGGGCCGACAAAGACGATGGGCGCCTTCGAGTCCTCGACGATGTAGGCCACCTCGGGCGGCGCGAGTCGCCAGCCGATGGGTGTCATCACGACCCCCGCCTTGGCCGCGCCGATCAGCAGTTCGAAGTAGCAGTCGCTGTTCTTGCCGACATAGGCGATCCGCTGGCCCGGGGTCAGACCGTCGGCGATCAGCGCGCTGGCGACGCGGCTGGTCAGGGCGTCGAACTGCGCATAGGTCGTCTCGCGCCCTTCGAAGGTCAGGGCCGTGGCGTCCGGCCGGGTCGCCGCGTGATAGCGGGCGATATCGCCCAGGGTCGGCATCCGGTCGAAGTCGACCGCGGCGTCGTTCGCACTCATCGTCATGTCGTCCGCTCTCAGAGGCCCAGCACCAGCCGCGCCATGATGTCCCGCTGGATCTCGTTGGAGCCGCCATAGATCGAGGCCGCCCGGTTGTTCAGGTAGCGGGGCATGGCGATCAGGCTGTGTTCCGGTCCCACCGGCGTTTCATTGGAGCCCGGCTCGCGCGCCTTCGGCTGGTCGACGAAGGCGTAGTAGGCCGCCGTGTCGATCGCCAGACCGTCGATCTTCTGGGTCATCTCGGTGGCCTGGGTCTTGAGCATCGACGAGGCCGGACCGGGGTTCTTGCCGGACGACAGCTCGGTCATCACCCGGTGTTCGGTCATCTCGATGGCCTCGAGCGCGATCTCCAGCTCGGCGAGGCGGGTGCGGAAGACCGGGTCGCTCAGCAGCGGCTGACCCAGGTCTCCGCCTTCCGTCGACGCCATGTCCCGAAGACGGGCCAGCGACACCTTCAGCCCCGGGGCGGAGCTGCCGCCGCGCTCGAACTCGAGCAGGTACTTGGCCACCGTCCAGCCGTCGTTTTCCTCACCGAGGCGATTGGCGACCGGGACGCGGACGTTGTCGAAGAAGACCTGGTTTACCTCGTGCTCCCCGGCCAGGGTGATGATCGGTTTCACGGCGATGCCCGGGGCGTCCATCTCCAGCAGCAGGAAGGTGATGCCCTTCTGCGGCTTGCCCTCGAAGCTCGTGCGGACAAGGCAGAACATCCGGTTGGCGAAGTGGGCGTGGGTGGTCCAGATCTTGGAGCCATTCAGGACATAGTCGTCGCCGTCCCGCACCGCCTTCATCTGCAGGCTGGCGAGATCGGAGCCGGAGCCCGGCTCGCTGTAGCCCTGGCACCAGTAGTCCTCGCCCGACAGGATCCTCGGCAGGTAGAAGGCCTTCTGCTCGGGCGTGCCGTAGCGCTGGATGCAGGGGCCGACCATACGCAGGCCCATCGGCGACAGCCCGGGCGCGCCGGCGCGGGCGCACTCGGCCGAGAAGATGTAACGCTGCATCTCGTCCCAGCCGCAGCCGCCGTACTCGACCGGCCAGCTCGGGGCAACCCAGCCCTTGGCGTGCAGGATCTTCTGCCAGGGGATGGAGTACTGCTTCTCGACGAAGACGCTGGTCATGCGACGGCCGGCGACCTGCAGGTCAGGCGGCAGGTTCTCGGCGAGGAAGGCGCGAACCTCCGTCTGGAAGGCAAGGTCGGCGGCGCTGAGTTCGAGATTCATCGGGGCCCCATCAGGCGGTCGAAACGCGTGGTGCGGAGTGACCATGACTGCCCCGACGGCAGGCTACCCCGAACTTGCGATCGATTGACGGCAGCGGCTGAGCGGGTACCGTCTGACCAACGAAGGAAACGGGGAGAACGCCATGCGCACGAGGGGCATCAACCACCTGGCCCTGGTCTGCCGGGACATGCGCGAGACGGTGAGGTTCTACACCGAAGTGCTCGACATGCCGCTGATCAAGACCATCGAGCTGCCCGACGGCGGCCAGCACTTCTTCTTCGACTGCGGCGGCGGCTCGTCGCTGGCCTTCTTCTGGTGGGCGGACGCTCCGCCGGCGGCGCCGGGCATCGCCTCGGTGAAGGCCTTCCCGCAATCGCCCAAGTCGGCCATCGGCTCGATGAACCACGTCGCCTTCGACGTCGACCCGGAGCAGATCGAGGCCTGCATCACGAGGCTCGAGGCCGCAGGTGTGCCGCACATGCCCGTGGTGGTGAACCACGACGACAGCCCCATGGGCGTCTCGCCGGAGGTCAACGACGGGGTCTTCGTGCGCTCGGTCTATTTCACCGACCCCAACGGCATCATGATGGAGTTCGCCGCCTGGACCCGCGCGATGCGGCCGGACGATGTCCGCCATGAGCCGAAGACCGCCGTGTTCATGGCCTGATCACACCGCGTCGACGGTCACGCGGCGCATATGCCGTCGCTGGCCGGGGTAGTCGTTCAGTGCGAAGTGCCAGACCGACCGGTTGTCCCAGAAGGCGACCGAGCCCGGCTTCCAGCCGAACCGGCAGGTGAAGGCCTCGAACCGGCTGTGCTCGAACAGGTAGTCGAGCAGCGCCTTCGATTCGCGTCGGCTCCAGCCCTCGATCCGCATCGTGAAGGCCGGATTGACGTACAGCGCCTTGCGCCCGGTCTCGGGGTGAACCTTGACCATCGGGTGGACGAACTCGCCGACGGCGCCCTCGGCTTCGGCGATCTGCATCGAGCCGCGCTTCTGGGCCGAGGCGCCGGTAGGGGCGTACTCGCGGCCGGCGGAGTGGACCGCGCTCAGCCCCTCCAGCGTCTTCTGCAGCCCCGGCGACAGCGCCTCGAACGCGGCGGCCTGACTGGCGAACAGGGTATCGCCGCCGTAGTCCGGGGTCTGCACGGCGTACAGGATCGACCCGATGCTCGGGCTCTCCAGAAAGCTCATGTCCGAGTGCCAGCCGCCGCCGAAGTTGATGCGGTCGGAGGGCTCCTTGATGATCTCCATCACCTCGGGATGGTCGGCCATCCCCTTCACATAGGGATGGATGTTCAGCGGGCCGAAGCGGCGGCCGAACGCCAGCTGCTGCTCGGGGGTGAGGCTCTGGTCGCGGAAGAAGATGACCTGATGCTCGACAAACGCCCGGCGGATCGCGGCGATCGTCTCGTCAGCGAGCGGCTGCGACAGATCCACCCCGCTGATCTCCGCGCCCAGCGCGCCGGCTGTCCGCCTGACCTCGATACCCGCCATACCCGTCTCTCCCTGCCGGTCTTTTCGTCCATGTTGGGCCGGGCGGGCCGAGGCTGCAACGTCAGCCACGCTTCACGGTCCGGAAGCCCACGTGGGACGAGCCGGTGTCCGGCGGGCCGGGCTGTCGCGCCGAGGGGCGATACCGGAAGCAGAAGTTGTCGGCGCACAGGAACGAGCCGCCCTTGATCAGGTGGCTGCGCCCGCGGTCGCCCTCGGGCCGGCCATCCGCATACCAGTCGCTGGTCCACTCCCAGACGTTGCCGGTCATGTCCGATAGCCCGTAGGCGCTGGGCTGGTAGCAGCCGACGGGCGCGGTCCGCGCCCTGTAGCCGTCGTCGGCGGTGTCGACGGCCGGGAACACGCCCTGCCAGGTGTTGGCGCGCGGCGCCCTGGGATCGGGGCGCGCGTCGCCCCACTCGTAGCGCTTGCCGTCCAGACCGGCGCGGGCGGCGTACTCCCATTCAGCCTCGGTGGGCAGGTCGCGGCCCTTCCAGCGCGCATAGGCCAGCGCATCCTCGAACGCGACCTGCACCACGGGGTGACGCTCGCGGCCGGTCAGGTCGCTGCCCGGTCCTTCAGGGTTCTTCCAGCTGGCCCCGTCGACGATCCGCCACCAGAGCGAGGGATCGCCCGAGCCAAGAGCGCCGACGCCCACGAAGACCAGGGACGAGGGCTTGAGCTTGTCGGCCGGCACGCCGGGATAAAGCGCCGGATCAGGCTGACGCTCGGCGAGGGTGACGTAGCCCGTGGCCTCCACAAAGGCGGCGAACTGGGCGTTGGTGACCTCGGTCCGGTCGATGGAGAAGGGCGCTACGGTGACCACGCGGGGCGGGCCCTCCTCGTCATGCGTCCCCGCTGCGCCGAGGGTGAAGGACCCGCCGGGCAGGCGGACCTCGCCCTCCGGGGCCGGCGAGGGGCAGGCGCGGGTCGGTTCAGCGAGCGCCACCGCCGGCGCCGGGGCTCGACCACAGGCCGCCAGCATCAAGGCGCCGGCCAGGACCGCCAGCCTCACCCGGAGGCTCCGTCCAGAAGGGCAAGAGCCATCCAGGTCATGATGGACAGCGCTTCCTCGGGCGGCGCGCCCTGGTCGGTGCGCAGGCGGCGCCAGGCTTCGAAACTGACGGCCAGCTCCAGCGCCGCGAATTGCTCGCGCCGCGCCGCCAGCGCCGGCGGCGTCACGGCCAGCAACGCCTCCCGCTGCTGCCGGACCAGACGGGCGCGCCCCTCGCGCAGCGCCGGAGAGCGATGGCGTTGGGAGTCGGCGGCGATCTGCAGCGGCAGGATCAGCTCGAACAGCCGCGTTCGCCGCTCGACCTCGCCCTCCAGATCGCGCCGTGGATCGCCGGTCAGCGGCCGTCCGGCCATCAACGGCTCGGCCTCGGCGATGATCATCGCCTGCATGGCGCGATAGACGCCGTCCATGTCCTCGAACAGGCGGAACACGGTCCGCAGCCCGACGCCGGCGCGGTCGGCGACCAGCTCGGCGGGCGGCAGGCCGGCGCCGCCCTGCTCGCGGACGATGGCGATCATCGCCGCAACGATCCGGCCGCGACTCGCCTCGGAGCGCAGGCGGCGACCGTCGACGACCGGTTCGGCGACCAGCGGAGGTTTTGTCGGGGTGATCATGGGAGCAGGCCTATCATCACCGGCGCATCCTGCAAGCGGTCAGGCCTTGCGGACCGGACGGCCGAACTCCCACAGCGACGCAAGGGTCAGCAGGACCGCCGTTGCGACGATGCCCTTCGCTCCCGGATACCCGGCGCCGACAGACTTGGACACGAAGGCGATATAGAGCGCCAGGAACGCCCGTAGCAGCTCGATCACCAGCAGCGGGCGGGCGAAGGGGCGGAACCAGCCGACGACCAGCAGGTCGATCAGCCCCGTCCCGATCTGGCTGGCGCCGACCATCGCCAGCAGGAAAACGATGATCGTCCCGCCCTGCGCCAGGTCGAAGTGGGCGATGACACCCGCGCCGCTGTCCGGCAGGAAGACGTGGACCGCCCCGCGGACAAGATTGACGAGACCAACGACGGCCAGCAGCCCGAGCGTGATCCGTGACGGCGCCCTGACCAGGGCCGTCACCGCGCCCCGGCCTCGGAACACTGGATCAGCAGCTGGCCGGCGAGCCCCGCCTTTCGGTGGCGACCGATCTCCTGGACCTCCGGCGAGGTGGCGATTTCAACGAAGGCCGCGCGGCTGGGGTATTCCATGATCGCCACGGCATCCCACAGTTCGCCGACCTCGCCGATGACCAGCGCATCGACCCTGCTCGAGAAGCGCAGCTTGCCGCCCTTGGCCAGAACCAGCGGCGCCATGACGCTACCGTATCGATCGTAGGCCTCGCGTCCGGTCATTTCCGGTTCGCCGGGCTCGTCGTACTGGGCCTTGTCGCGGAACTTGAGCAGGTTGACCATCACGATCGGCCTGTCGCCGCCAAGACCCAGCAGGGCCTGCAACTGTTCGCCCTTCGGCAGGACGGCGTTTTCCACGTTCATCAGCGGGTCTCCGAAATGAAGCTGTCGATCAGGGCCGCGATCTCCGCCGGCCTGTCATTCTGCAGGAAGTGGCCGCCGCCCTCGATGACGGTGTGCTTCTGCCCCTTGGCGCCGGGCACGCGCTGGCGGAACGCGACATCTCCGCCCTTCGTCACCGGGTCGTTGTCGCTGAAGGCGGTCAGGAAGGGTTTTTCGAAGGCCTCGAGCACCTGCCAGGCGGCCGTGTTCTCGGCGACCGAGGGGTGCTCCGGCGTCACCGGCACGAAGGTCGGGAAGATCCGCGCCGCGGACTTGTAGCTCTCGTCGGGATAGGGCGCGTCAAAGGCCGCGATCTCCTCGGGGCTGAGCTCGCGAACCGTGCCCATGTTGACGATCATGCCCGCCGGGAAGACCGGGATGGTCTGGCTCATCGTCAGCCAGGCCTGGAAGGCGTCGCTCATGCCTGTCCCGGTCGGCAGGCCGGTGTTGGCCACGATCACCCGGGCGAACCGCTCGGGAAAGGCGGCGACCAGGCGCAGGCCGATCAGACCGCCCCAGTCCTGGCAGAACAGGGTGATGTCCTTCAGGTCCAGCGCCTGCAGCCAGGCGCTCATCCAGGCCACATGTTTCTCGTAGCTGTAGTCCGTGGTTTCCGCCGGCTTGTCCGAACGGCCGAAGCCGACGAGGTCCGGCGCGACGACCCTGTGCTCTGCCTTCAGCGGCGCGATGATACCCCGGTACAGATAGGACCAGGCCGGCTCGCCGTGCATCAGCAGCACCGGGGCGGCGTCGCGCGGCCCCTCGTCCACGTAACCGATGCGAAGGTCGACGCCCTCGCCGCCGGGAACCGTCACATAGTGGGCGGCGAACGGAAAGTCGGGCAGTCCGTCGAAACGGTCGTCGGGCGTACGAAGCACCTTCACCGGGCATCCTCCTGAACTTGTCGCGCGGGCTTGACCCTTGCGGCAACTAATGGCACGAATAATGCCAATATAATCTCCGCAATCAAGTCGGAAACGGGAGACGGGGCATGAAACGCATTCTGGCGGGACTGATCGTCCTGGCGCTGCTCGTCGGCGGCGGCCTGTACGCCGCGCGAGGCCCGCTGGCCCTGAAAGTGATGGAGCGTCGGGTCGTCGAAGGCATGACCGCCGACTTGGTTGGCAGCCTGCCCGACGGCCTGCACGTCGTCGTGTGCGGATCGGGCGGACCCTTTCCCGACGGCGATCGGGGGGCGCCCTGCACCGCCGTGATCGCTGGCAAGCGCTTGTTCATCGTCGATACCGGCGAAGCCGCCGGCCGCACGCTCGGCCGGCTGGGGATTGGCGGCGACTCGGTTGTCCTGCTTACCCATTTCCACTCCGACCACATCGACGGCCTCGGCAACGTCGCGCTGATGCGTTGGGTTGGTGGCAACCGTGACACGCCGCTGCTGCTCTACGGGGCGCCGGGCGTGGAGCGCGTGGCAGCCGGCTTCAATGAAGCGTACATCTTCGACAGCGGCTATCGAACCGCCCACCATGGCCCGGAGGTCGCGCCGCCTTCTGGCGCGGGCATCATCCCTCGTCCCATCATGCTGCCGACCGGGGCCGACTCAGTCGTCGTGCTGGAAGAAGACGGCGTAAAGATCACGGCCTTCCGCGTCGACCACGGCCCGGTCGAGCCGGCGTTGGGCTACCGCTTCGACTACAAGGGGCGCAGCGTGGTGATCAGCGGCGATACCTCCGCCTCGCCGGTCGTCGCCGCCCAGGCGAAGGGCGTCGACCTGCTCGTCCACGAGGCCCTGTCGCCGGAACTGGTCAAACTGCTGCAGGACGGCTCGAGCCGTGCCGGCCTGCCCAAGCGCGCCAAGATCATGGCCGACATCCCCAACTACCACACCAGCCCCCTCGACGCGGCGAAGATCGCCCGGTCCTCAGGCGCCAGGGCGCTGCTGCTGACCCACATCGTGCCGCCGCTGCCGGTGCGGGCGCTGGAAGGGCCGTTCCTGGGCAAGGCCCGCGAGGCCTACGACGGCCCGCTGTGGATCGCCCGCGACGGCGACCTGCTGTCGATGCCGGCCGGAGGGACCGACATCAAGCGTCGGCGCCTGCGCTGAGGCGTCAGGGCGCAGCTGTCCGCAGATGATGCAGGGCGATGCCCGAGGTCGTCGCCACGTTCAGCGAGTCGAAGCCGCCGGCCATCGGGATCGACACCGTCCGGCAGCGGGCGAGGACCTCGGGTGACAGCCCCGGCCCCTCGGCGCCCAGCAGCAGGGCGGCGCGAGCGGGCGCCGCCAGGCGGTGCAGCGCCGTCTCGCCGGCAGGGCTGAGCGCCACGGGCTCCAGCCGGTGGCGCAGCAGCGTCTCGACCAGATCGCACTGCGCCGTGGCGAACGGAACCGTCAGCACGCCGCCGACCGACACGCGGATGGCCTTTCGGTAGAGCGGATCACAGCAGGTCCCGTCGAGCAGGACCGCGTCGACCCCGAACGCGGCGGCGTTGCGGAACAGGCCGCCCATGTTGTCGTGGTTGCCGATCCCCGACAGCGCCAGGACCAGGGCCCGGTCGCCGAGGTCGGCGAGCAGGTCGTCGGCCGACATCGCCGGCGCCCGCGCCGCGACGGCCAGGATGCCCCGATGCAACTCGAACCCGGCGATGGCGTCGAGCACGGGCTGCTCCGCCAGATAGACCGGCAGATCGTCGGGCAGCGTCCCGAGAATGGGCTCCAGCTTCTCGCGCCGCTTGGGCGCGATCAGCACCGACAGCGGCCGGTGGCGGCTCTGCCCGGCCAGCACCCGCAGTACGGTCTCGCCCTCGGCGACGAACAGGCCCCGTCGACCGACAAGATCCCGCTCGCGGATGTCGCGGTAGACCTCGATCCGTGCGTCGGCGGGGCTGTCGATGGGGATGAAGGTCGGCACCCCTGCAGCGATAGCGGGCGACGCCGGTCCCGCCTAGAGCAGGATGGGTCAGACACCCGCCGGCCGTTGGACGGCGTCCTAGGGCAGGAGGTCGATGGTCAGGCGCACGCCGAGCACCACGCTCGGTTCGGCGTCCCGGTCGCCGCCCGCGTCGAAGATCACCTGCAAGTCCGGCTGGACGGTGACGCGATCGGTCAGACGGTCGGCGTAGGTGATCTCGATCGACGACTCCGCTTCGGCGGGCGCGACCCCTCCGGCCGCGATCAGGTCCCGCCCGCGAGAGGACAGGCGCCCCTGCTGGAGTCCGACCGACAGGGCGCTGTCGGGGCGTCCGGCGAAGACCCGCTCCACCAGAACCCCGGCCTGCCAGCCGCCGCGGAAGGGGCTGGTCCGCCCGTCCGAGACGCCCAGGCGGACGAACCCGGTGACCTTCCGCGTTTCGTCGTCGCCCAGGACGACGCGCTCGCCGAGCAGGTAGGCGCCCTGGGCGGTGCGTTGCACCGGATCACCCCCGGGGGTCAGGTCGCGAAGGTCGTCCTGGTCCTGGCTGTAGCGCCAGAACCCCACCGCCAGCGACCCGGATCCACCCCGGCGCCCGGCCTCGGCGATCATGAGTGCGCCGTCCTCGAATCGGGTGTCGACCCCGTCCGGATCACCGGGCACGCTCGCCCGGGCATTCAGCGCCGCAGCCCGGACATAGCCGCTATCGCCGGCGACATTGATCCGCAGCGCCAGGGCCGTGGAGGGGAAGATCGAGGGGCCGTTGACCCCGGTGGCCGCCAGCTCCGAACCGATTCCAAACGGCGGCGCGATCAGCAGGCCGGCGGAGTCGGTCGCGTAGAACTCACTGTTCAGATCATACAGGCCGGCCAGGACGGACGTGCGCTCGCCCACCGGCGCGTCGATCCACAGCTCGTAGAGCCGCAGAGCCTGCCGGCCGACCTCGATATTGTCGACGCCCTGCAGCGTGCCGACGAAATCGTTCGGCGCGCCGCCCTGATTGGACAGAAGGTAGCCGTGGAGCGTGGCCCCCCGCCATCCGACGGCCCGTTCGAGATCCAGGTCGGCCACGATATCGAGGTTGTCGAGGAGGACGCCGCGGCGGGGACCGTCGCCGGCGACCGGCCCGATCAGGTCGGCGGTGTAGGTCGCTTCAACCGTCCAGGCCGGGTCCTCGGCCTTTGCCGCGCCGACGTCGACGGACACCGCAGCCAGCAGGGCGATGAGCCCGCAACGCCATCCCAAGTCGAGCACCGGTCAGCCCTCCCGATTTCGCGCCAGCCTCTGGGGGGAATGCCTAACGAGCGATTAATCGCGAGAAGGCGCCGCCCGGTTGCGCTGGGACAAGTTGTCGCAAGCAGGCTTTGTCTACTTCAGGAACACCTGCCCTGTCGGGGTTTGATGAAATCACGAAAAATGCAGGGAACGGACTTTCTACGCCCTGCATTCCGAACTTCCCCAGCCTCTCGACTTGCGACTCCTGTGATTTCTCGCGTGCCCCATAGTTAATGCTCGATCAATCTTCGCAGGATACTCAGCGTTAATCGTGTTGGTTTGGCGGAGGTCGAACTTGCGTTTTTCATCTATAAGCGGACGTGTGACGGCTGCGGGCCTCGCGGTCCTGGCCATGGTCGGTATCGTGGCCGGCGCCGGTATCTGGTCAGCCTTTCGGCTCAGCGGAAACCTGAACGACGCCACCCGCTCGGCGGCGGTCCTGCGCAATCACCTGCATGGCGACATGATGCACGACGCGCTGCGCGCCGACGTGCTCATGGCTCTGAGGGCGACCGACCCCACCCATGGCGTCACCTTTGCAGAGGTGAAGGCCGACCTCGCCGCACACGCGGCAGCCTTCCGTGATGACATCGCCAACAACAAGGCGCTTGCTACGGATCCGAAGGCCAGGGCCGCTCTGGAGGCCGTCGAAGCGCCGCTCGCCAGCTACATCGCATCGGCCGAGTCGGTCGTCGCCCTTGCCGAGACCGACCCAGCGGCCGCCGAAGCTGCAACGCCCGGGTTCATGGAGCAGTTCGAGGCGCTGGAAGGCGCCATGGAGACCGCGTCGGAGACCATCGCCACTTCTGCACGTGCAGACGCCGAAAGCGCGACGCGCGAGGCCGCCATCGCCCAGGGTCTGATGGTGGCCATGCTGGCCCTCGGCGTCGCCTTCGCGGGCGTCCTCATCGTGGCCGCCCGGCGTACGCTGGTGACGCCGATCCTGGACGTCACCCGGGCGCTTGAGCGCCTCGCGAAGGGCGACCTGTCCGTCGAGCCGCCGCACACCGGGCGCAAGGACGAGATGGGGCTGATGGCCCGGGCGCTGTACGCCTTCCGGCAGGCGGTCGCCGACCGCGAGTCCGAACTGGCGGCCACGGACGAGCGGGCCCGGATCGAGGAAGAGCGCAGGGCGATGGAACTGCGGCGGGCCCGGGCGGAAGAGGAACAGGGCGCGGTGGTCGCGGCCCTGGGCCTTGGCCTGTCGCGCCTGTCGGACGGCGATCTGACCTTCCGGCTGCAAGAGCCGCTCGCGCCGGAGTACGAGCGACTGCGCGAGAACTTCAACGGCGCGCTCGACCAGCTGGAACAGACCCTGCTCTCGGTCCGGCAGGCGGCGAGCGGCATCCACACCGGCACCGAGGAAATCTCGCACGCGGCCGATGACCTTTCGCGCCGCACCGAGCACCAGGCGGCGAGCCTCGAGGAGACGGCCGCCGCGCTCGACGAGGTGACCGCCACCGTCCGCAAGGCCGCCCAGGGCGCCATCGATGCGCGCGAGGCGGCTGACCAGGCGTCCGGCGAGGCGGAACGCAGCGGCGCCATCGTCACCGAGACCAACGCCGCCATGGGGGCGATCGAACGGTCGTCGACCGAGATCAGCCAGATCATCGGCGTGATCGACGAAATCGCCTTCCAGACCAACCTGCTGGCGCTGAACGCCGGGGTCGAGGCGGCCCGGGCCGGCGAGGCCGGACGGGGCTTCGCCGTCGTCGCCTCAGAGGTGCGGGCCCTGGCCCAGCGCTCCGCCGAGGCCGCGAAGGAGATCAAGGGCCTGATCGGCGCCTCGTCCGACCATGTGAAACGCGGCGTACTTCTGGTCGGCCAGACCGGCGAGACCCTGCAGCGGATCTTCGAACGGGTGGCCGGCGTCAACGCGCTGGTGGGCGAGATCGCCGCCTCGGCGCGAGAGCAGTCCACGGCCCTGGTCGAGGTCAACACCGCCATCAACCAGATGGACCAGGTCACACAGCAGAACGCGGCCATGGTGGAAGAGACGACCGCCGCCAGTCACGCGCTGGCCCAGCAGGCGAACGGTCTTGCAGCCCTCATCGCCCGCTTCCGCCTCAACGACGCCGGGAGCGCCGGCGGCGGCGTGCGACGCGCGGCCTGACCCGACCACAGGGCGGCGCTGAAGCCTTGCGTCAGGCGATGGAGGCGTCGCCCCCCGGGCGTCCGGCATCGGGTCCGTTGAGGCCGATCGCGGCGCCGATCGCGCCCGCGTCCTCAAGGAGATTCTCGACCACCTCCGTCAATACGCGGGCGGCTTCCCGCAGGCGCTCCGGATCAATGGCTTCCACCGCGGTCTTCTGACCGGCGTAGATCAGCAGCTTTCCGGCATCGAGCGCCTCGACCCCCGCGGGTGTGAGCGCGATCAGCACCTTGCGACGGTCCTCCGGCGGCGTCGTCCGCGTGGCGAGGCCGTCGGCGACCAGCTGGTCGATCGTGCGGGTCAGGGTGGTCCGCTCGACCGTGCTGACCCGG
Organism: Caulobacteraceae bacterium; assembly: GCA_027487945.1. Taxonomy (GTDB): domain Bacteria; phylum Pseudomonadota; class Alphaproteobacteria; order Caulobacterales; family Caulobacteraceae; genus Caulobacter. Next base: position 66,195 of record JAIYCQ010000011.1, on the reverse strand, counting down.
GCCAGCTCGTTCATGGTGCAGGGTTGCAGCCTGTCGATGATCAGCAGCGCGCGCCAGCTCACCAGGGTCACCCCGAGAGGCTTCAGCAGCCGCTCGTTCTGGGTGTCGTTGCGCCGCACCGCCTGGAAGGCCAGCAGGAACAGATGCACAGGCACGTCCGAGAGGAACTCGCCCTCGGGGTCGGACAGCTGGACCCGCGCCTTGCCGCTCATCCTGCCGTCGCCCGGTCGAAGCGCAGGATGCAATCGGCCCACTCCGGGTCGTCGATCACATTGTGCACGACCTTGCGCAGCAGGATCTCCAGCGCCTTTTGCTCCTCGCCGCTGACGCCCCTCAGCGCCTTGTCGTTGAACGCGAGCACCGCCGCCACCGCGATCTCGTAGGCGTCGACGCCGGCGGGGGTGAGGGTCACAAGAGTCTGGCGGCGATCGCGCGGGTCGTCCGTGCGGACGACGAGCCCCGCCTCGACCAGCTGGTCCATGGTCCGCGTCAGGGTCGTGCGGTCGACGGCGCAGAAGTCCGCCACCAGTCCCATCGAGGCCTCTCCCAGGCGGTTCAGGATCGACAGGATGCGCCACTTCGGCGTGGTGAGCCCCAGGCTGTCGAGCACCTTGCCGAGCACGAGTTCACGCTGCTTCACCAGGTGATACTGAAGATAGAAAAAGTACTCGGGCGGAACGTCGCGGAGCTGCTGGGTCATCCCTGGCCTTTCCCTCTCCCGGCGGGTTCAGCAGCCCTGAAGGACTCTGCGTCAAGACGACACACCATAATGGGCCACCCGCCTTTGGCAAGCGCACTTGCACATGATGCAGGTTCAAACAGTGTGCGTGCCAATATATGCATATGCACATTTTTCTTGACGGAAGGCCAGCGTAATCTTATTCCCCCGACAGTTGCTTAGGGTTGCACCGGGGGCGCAGGGTGCAGGCCGAAATCCGCGTCGATGTCGCAGGGGATGTCCCATTGCAAACGCGTGCAACGTCTCAATCGCTTGACGATCTTCGCCAGAAGCTTGACGCGCTGAACATCGACGTCAGCTGCGCGCTGAGCCTCTCGCGCGCCACCCTGCTGGCGCTCGCGGCGATTTCCCGCGACGCCCGGGAGGCGATCGACAACTGCCTGAGCGAGGAAGCGGCCATCGTCCGGATCGAGGATCTCGACAGCAGCGCCGCCGTGGCCGCCATGCTCAACGAGGCCCGCCACCAGGTCCGCTCCATCCGGGATGACCTGTCCGCCGCCGCGTCCCGTGACCTGGAACGCGTGCTGGTCGAGAGCGCCGCTGATCTGCAGAGCCTGCGCAGGACGTCAACGCTCGACTGAGTTTCAAGGGTTCCCCGGACGGCCCCCACAGGCCGATCTGGTTCCGGCTACTCCCCCCACGGCCGGTTCCTGCTCTCCGGTCCGCGTCCGCGGGCCGGAGAGTCGGGGGCGTGCTTCCGCCGACCCCGCCTAGGCGGTCGCGGGCGTCTCGCCGGCGAGGCGCTTGTTCATGTTTTCCAGCGACGCCAGCATCGCCTCCTGCGCCTCGACCGGGTCGCTGTCGTCGAGGAGCCGGCCGATCGCGTTGCCATAGAGGGCGCCGAGCTCGGGACGCCACCGGTCCCCCATCAGATCGACGGCATGGGCGAACAGTCCGCCGCAGCGCGACAGCCGCGTCATCCCCGCCGCGCCGCCGACGCCCAGGATGCCGTTGGCCAGCCAGCCGAGCCGGGCCTTGTCGGGATCCGCCTGCTCGCTGAGCCGCATGATCTCCGCCACCCAATCCTTGACCGACTTTCGCATGTCGGAGCCGGCGTTGAGGACGACCTGCCCGCCCCGGTCCGCCGCCGTATCGACGCTGAGGCCGTAGCGGACGTCGACAGAGTCCGCCAGGCGGTTGGTCGGCTTGAAGAAGCGCGCAGCGCTGGTCACAGTTTCACCCTCGTCGGCTTCATGAGCAGGTCAATCTCGGTCTGGGACATGTTCGGCTCGACGGCCGCGCCGATCTTGAAGTTCAGGTCGTCATGGCGACGCCCCCTGGTGCCGATCGGCGGACCGAACGCCTTGAAGCGGCGATCGGGACCGCAGTAGCCCTCCGACTCGACGAACAGACGCTTGTCGCGGCCCAGCCAGATGATCCGCTGCAGCAGCACGGGCGGCGTGATCGGCTTGGCCAGCACGAAGTTGGCGCCGCTGTCCCGCGCCAGATGGACCTGGTCGAGCCGCGTCCCGCTGGTCACCACAAGCACGGACGTCGCGCGGTTAAACTCCGGCCCGTCGCGGCGCAGCCAGCGGATGAAGTCGAACCCTGTCCCGTTGGCGAGCGCCGCCTCGACGAGGACGAGATCGAACTCCGCCCCGCCCGCGGCGGCCTTGGCGTCCCGCAGGTTCCCGACCTTGGTCTGACGGCGCAGGTCGAAGCTGGACAGCACGTTGGACAGCAGGTTCAGGTGCACCTGGTTGTCGTCGAGCAGCAGCGCTCTTGCCCGGGTCAGGTCGACCTTGGCGCTTGCGGCGACGGGGCTCTGCGTCTCGTTCATCTGGGCCTCAGAAGAGGTCGAAGTCTCCGGACTCGAACACGTCGGCCGGGGCCTCCTCGTCCGCGGCATGGGCGGTGAGACGGACGGCCATATCCTGCAGAGGAATGGCCCCCAGGGCGTCGGTCAGGTCCACGGCGGGGTCGAACACGACTGACACCACCACCTGGCGGATGAACTGGGTCAGCGCCCCAAGGCGCTGCGACACCAGATCAAGGGTCTGAAGTTCACGCACCAGGACGGCGTCCAGGTGGGCGGCGTGCTCGGGTACATGACAGATGTCCTGAACCCGAAGGAGATGCGCCTCGAGCAGCGCCAGCTCGTGCGCGACGCCGCCGAGCGTGCTGTTGAGGCCGTGCGGCAGGTCCGGCGCGGTACGGGCGACCACGGACATCAGAACAGCTCCAGGTCGCCGGTCTTCTCGGCCGGCGGCGGAACCGCCAGTTTGCGCTCGCGGACGAACACCGACGGATCGGCGTCATTCAGCAGTCGCTGCATGGCCTGGCCCGTCGTGGGGCGATAGCGGATGCGCCGGGCGCTGTTGCCGCCGGTGTCGCCGCCGATGACGGCGATGCCTTCAGCCTGCAGGAAGCGCTTGGCGAAGGCCGCGTTCTCCGCGCCGATGTTGCGGAGCCGATCGAACATGCTGGCGCCGCCGAACAGCTTGGCCTCGAGCCGGTCGCGACGCGCCCCGGCCCGCAGCAGGCTGTTGATCAGGATTTCCATGGCGTTGACGCCATAGCGTTTGGCCTCTTCCGCGTCGCCGCTGCCGTCGCCGTCGGGCAGAAGGAAGTGGTTCATCCCGCCCAGACCCCGTTCGGGATCGCGAATGCAGGCGGCGATGCACGAGCCCAGCACCGTGCTCATCACCACATCGGGAGAGTCCGAGACATGGTGCTCGCCCTGCCCGACATGCAGTGTCCGTTCGACTGTTCCGTCCAACCCGATGCTCATGTCAGTGCGCCGAACACGCCTTCGATTTTGTCTTTCAACACCTGAACCGTAAACGGTTTGACCAGGTAGTTATTGACCCCGAACTGCACGGCCCGTTGCACCAGATCGGAATCGGCGCGGCCGGTCAGCATGATGAAGGCGATGCTCTTGAACGGCGGGTGCGCGCGCACGGCGCGAAGCAGGCCCAGCCCGTCCAGCTTGGGCATGTTGTAGTCCGAAATCACCAGGTGGGCCGGTTGGGTCAGCAGCATGCGCAGGGCGGCCTCGCCGTCCGGCGCTTCGCGGATGTCCTTGAAGCCAAGCTGTTGCAGGCCCGAGCGCACGAGGGTGCGGATCGTCATCTGGTCATCGACCACGAGCACTGAAATGGCGGATGCGGCGGGCATCTTCTGTCTATCCCTCGGTAGACACGGCACAGGCGCTCAACAGGTGAGCTCCGATACGCGTGATGGGGTACTGGCGCTCCACAGCGCCGATTTCGAAGGCTGCGCGCGGCATGCCGTAAACAACGCAGCTGGCTTCGTCCTGGCCGAGGGTCCGCGCTCCGGCCTCACGCATCGCCAGCAGACCCTTGGCGCCGTCGCGGCCCATGCCGGTCAGGATCGCGCCGGCGCTGCGGCCGCCGACGGCCTTGACCACGGACTCGAACAACACGTCGACCGACGGCGCGTGGCCGTTGACCGTCGGCCCCTCGCGCAGGCGGCAACGCAGCTGGCTGCCCGTGCGCTCGACTGCCAGGTGGCGCTCGCCGCCGGGCGCCAGGAACACACGGCCCGGCTCCAGCAGATCGCCGTCCTCGGCCTCGGTGACGGTGGCGCCGGAGCAGTTGTCCAGGCGCTTGGCGAAGCTCTTGGTGAAGGTCGCTGGCATGTGTTGCGTGATTACGGTCGGCGGACAGTTGGACGGGAAGCCGGAGATCACCTGGATCAGGGCCTCGACGCCGCCGGTCGACGATCCGATCGCCGCGATGTTGCCGTTGGGGCGGTAGACCGCCTGGCTCGAGGCGCTCTGCCGAGGGGCGTCGCTCAGGGGGCGCAGCCGCGACCGGGCGGCGGTCTTGACCTTCTCGGCCAGGCCGCCGAAGGCCTCATTGGCGTTCACGCCCGGACCGGGCTTGCCGATGCAGTCCACCGCGCCGAGGGCCAGAGCCTCGATGGTGGTGTCGGCGCCGGCCTGGGTCAGGGTCGAGATCATGATCACCGGCGTCGGCCGCAGGCGCATGATCCGCTCGAGGAACTCGATGCCGTTCATGTTCGGCATTTCGACGTCGAGCGTGACCACGTCGGGGTTCAGCCGCTTGATCGCCTCGCGGGCCTCGAGCGGATCGCCGGCCGAGCCGACGATCTCGATGTCGGGGTCGCGGCGCAGGATCGCGGCGATAACGCCCCGCATGGTGGCGGAGTCGTCGACGATAAGGACGCGGACGGTCACAGCTGTCCCCCGACCTTGTAGACGGTCAGGCCGTCGCTGGTGAGACGCCCGCCGTCGCCGGACACCCGCTCGGAGTGGCCGATATAGAGGCGAGCGCCCGGGCTCATCACATCGATGAACTTGCGCCAGACCTGCTCCTGGGTGGAGTCGTCGAAATAGATGACCACGTTGCGGCAGAAGATCACGTCGAACCGGCCCTTCATCGGCCAGGGCTTGATGAGGTTCAGTTCGCGGAAGGTGATCAGGTCCTGCGTCTCGTCGGACATCCGCCACATGTCGATGCCCGCGTCGGGCGCCTTGCGCAGATGTTTGCGGTCGCCCGCGGGCACCGCCTCGAGCGCTTCGCGGTTGTAGACGCCCTCGCGCGCGGTCTGGACGACGTTGGGATCGATGTCCGTGGCCAGGATCTTGACGTCATAGCGGGCGGCGTCCGGCAGGGCGGCCAGCACGCTCAGCGCCATCGAATAGGGCTCCTGCCCCGTCGAACAGGCAGCGGACCAGAGACGGACGCGGCCGCCGGCCTTCGCCCGGGCGGCCAGGGCCGGCATGACCGTGTCGCGCAGATGGTCGAAATGGTGCGGTTCGCGGAAGAAGCGGGTGACGTTGGTGGTCAGGGCCGCCAGCATCGCCTGACGTTCGTCGACCCCCTGCTGCCCCTGGATGAGGGCGCAGTAGTCCCGGAAGCTCGACATGCCCAGCAGCCGCAGCCGCTTGGCCAGGCGCGAGTAGACCAGCGTGGCCTTGGTGTCGGGCAGGTAGATGCCGGCGTCGCCGTGAAGCACAGCGGCGATCGTGCGGAAGTCCTCGGTCGTGAAGGCGAATTCACGACCGGCTTCCCGAGGGGCTGTGGGGGCGAGTTCTGCGCCAGCCATCAGGGTCAGGCCGCTTCAGCCTGGTGCGTATCCAGGACAAGGCCGAGGTCGATCAGGCTGATCATCCGGCCTTCGAGGGCGATGAGACCCTTCACGAAGCCCTGCATCTGGTCGCCGGCGAGGTCCGGGGTCTTCTGGACGACATGGTCCGCGGTCGAGAGGATGTCGCAGACCGCGTCGACCAGCAGGCCAACGATGCGGCTGCCGATCTGGACCACGATGATGACGTGGCGGGCAGTCTCGACCGCGGTGCCGAGGCCGAGGCGGTCGGCAAGGTCGATGACCGGCAGGACCGCGCCGCGCAGGTTGATCACCCCGCGCACGAAGCGAGGCGAATGTGGCACCGGCGTCGCCTGGGTCCAGCCGCGGATCTCGCGGACAGCCATGATGTCGACGCAGAACTCCTGCTCGCCGATGCGGAAGGAGATCAGTTCGCTGCCATCGCGGCCGTCAAGGGAAAGCTCGGTCATGGTCATCATCCAGTCATGGCCAGGGTGTCGACGCGCGGCGGCGCCTTGCGATGGGCCGTCACCAGCCCGTCGATATCCAGGATCAGCGCGACGCGGCCGTCACCCAGAATGGTCGCGGCGGCGACACCGGCGGTCGGCTTGTAGTTGGTCTCGAGGCTCTTGATCACGACCTGGCGCTGGCCCTGGATGTGATCGACCATCAGGGCGACCTGTCCGGCCACCTCGCTCTCGACCAGAAGGGCGACGCCCTCCGTCGGGTCGAACTTCGACTTGCCGAAGCCCAGCGCCGCGCCGGTGTCGATCAGCGGCACGAAGGCGTCGCGGATCTTCAGCACGAAGTTGTTGGGACCCAGCGGACGCACGTCGCCCACGCGCGGCTTGAGGCTCTCGATGATGGTGGTCAGCGGCGCGACCAGGGTCTGGTCGCCGACCGTCACCACCATGCCGTCCAGCACCGCCAGCGTCAGCGGCAGGCTCAGCGAGAAGCGCGAGCCCTGGCCCGGCGTGGACAGGATGGTGATCCGGCCGCCGAGCGCCTGGACCGACCGCTTGACCACGTCCATGCCCACGCCCCGGCCGGAGATGTCGGACACGGTCGCGGCGGTGGAGAAGCCCGGCGCGAAGATCAGGTTGTCGATCTCCTCGTCGGTCATCTGGGCGTCGGCGGAGATCAGGCCCTTCTCGATGGCCTTGGCCTTGACCCGCGCGCGGTCGACGCCGCGGCCGTCGTCCGAGACCTCGATGACGATGCGGCCGCTGCGATGGGCCGCCGTGAGCCGCACGGTGCCCTCGGCCGGCTTGCCGGCGGCCTCGCGATCGGCCGGGGACTCAAGCCCGTGGTCGATGGCGTTGCGGATCATGTGGGTGATCGGGTCGGACAGCTTCTCGACCACGGTCTTGTCGACCTCGGTGCCTTCGCCCTCGGTGACCAGCTTCACGCGCTTGCCGGTCGCCTCGCCGACTTCCCGAACCAGTCGCGGCATGCGCTGGAACACGGACTTCACCGGCTGGGCGCGGATGGCCATCACGCTGTCCTGGATGCCGCGGGTCAGCAGTTCCAGATCGGTGAGCGCCAGGTTGACGTCGGTCGCCTTGGCGGCGCCGCTCTCCATGACCCGCTGGGCCAGCATCGCCTGGTTGATCACCAGCTCGCCGACCAGGTTGATCAGGCGGTCGACGCGGTCGAGATCAACACGGATGGTCTGCGGCGGCGGCGGCGCGTTCGTCGCAGCGGCTGCGGCCTGGGCCGGGGCGGACGGCGAGGCCGGAGCCAGGGCGTCCACGTGCGGCGCGATATCCATCAGGCTGAAGGGCTTGTCGGCCGCCGGTTCGGGCTCGGGCTCGACCAGGGCGAGGGCGACCGGCGGGGGCGCGACCGCCGCGACCGGCGCCGCCTCCGGAGCGGCCGGTTCAACGACAACGGCCAGCAGGGCGGCGATGTCCGGACCATCCTGGGCGGCGCCCTCGCGGGTGATCTCCAGGTCGCAGTCCTCATCGACGAAGGCGAAGGCGTCGCGGATGTCGTCCTCCGCCACACTGGCAGGCAGTCGCACCGTCCAGCCCAGGTAGGCGCCGGCAGGATCCATCTCGTCCAGGGTCGGCAGGGCCTCGTCGTTCACCGTGATCACGGCCTCGCCCAGGGTGCCGAGTTCGCGCAGCACCAGGGCGGAGTCGTTGGCCTTGGCGTAAAGCGACGCGTGCGGGGCGAAATTGACGATCCAGCCACCGGCCTCGTCCTTGCCCGCCGCATCGGCGACCGGGTCGGCGCCGGCGCTGGCGAGAAGCGCCGATATGTCGAAGTCGGCCGCCGGCTCCGCGGCCGGCAGGTCCAGCGCGATCATCTGCGGCTTGAAGTCGAGCCCCTCGATCTCGTCGGACTCAGGCTCGTAGGCCGTCGCCGAACCACCGATCGTGTGGGACATGATCGCCGCAGCGATCTGCTCGGACCGGGACTCATCCACCCCGCCGCCGTCACGGGCGGCGCTGACGTGGTCGGCCAGCATGTCGGCGGCGCGCAGCAAGGTCGCCACCACCCCCTCGGAGGGGTCGACCTGGCCGGACCGGATCTGGTCGAGCAGGGTCTCGAAGACGTGGCTGAAGCGCACGAGCGGGTCGAGGCCGAAAGCCCCGCCGCCGCCCTTGACCGAGTGAACAGCGCGAAACACCGAGTTGATCGTCTCGGAGTCGGCCGATCCCTGCTCCATGGCCATCAGGCCTTCCTCGAGCTGCGCGAGAAGTTCGTCGCACTCGATGAAGAAGGTCGTCCGGATGGCGTCCATCGGATCCATAGGATGTCGTCCCTTCTAGGCCGCGACCCGGCGGATGGCTTCGACCAGCTTGACCGGATCGAACGGCTTGACGATCCAGCCCGTGGCGCCGGCGGCCCGGGCGCGGGCCTTCTTCTCCGGCTCGCTCTCGGTGGTCAGCACCAGAATCGGCGTGGCCCGCGACGGCCCTTCGGCGCGCACGGCCTCGATGAAGCCGAAGCCGTCGAGGCGGGGCATGTTGATGTCGGTGACGATCACGTCCGGGCGCTCGGTCTGCAGGACCTCCAGTCCATGCACGCCGTCCTCGGCGGTGATGACCTGGTAGCCGGCCTGGCGCAGGGTGTGGCCGAGCATCTCGCGGATGGTTCGGGAATCGTCGACGGCAAGGATCGTCAGGCTCACGGGAGGAAGTCCTCTTGCGGGCGGGTCCAGTCAGCAGCGCCGAGCAGCGCCAGACCGTTCTCGAATGCGGGTGAAGCGTTGGTGAATTCGAAGGGCTGGCCGTCGGCGTCCCAGGTCACCCGGGCGGAGGCCAGAACCTGGAAGCAAGGGCCGCTGAGTCGCTCGACGTCGGACGCGTCGACGGCCAGCGGCGCGCCGCGGCGGGTCAGCAGCGCCTCGCGCAGCGCCCCCGCCTGATCGAGGCTCAGATTGGCCCCGAGCTTGAGTGGTTCGGTTTCAGTGATCACACCCGCCCCTTCCTTGCAGAACGCCGCCCCGACCCTGCGGCGCGAACGGGCGACCGGAGGCAATCGGGATCAGACGAGACGCATTCTCGCGCCGGATTTGATCAATCTGGTTAACGTCGGCGTTTACGGCGTTCAGGTCGCCGCAGAAATCCGCCGCGATCAGGCCGTAAGTCCGCCCCGCCCCGCCGCCCGCGGCGTCACCGGCCTTCGAAATCCGCGCTGGATGCGGAAATTCAGCAGGAAATTCAGAGTGTTGAATGCCGTCCGGGACGCGGTCGCGACCCGGGCGCCGGTCGGACGCCGCTCGGTCGGCCAGATCCCGGGCGGCCCTGCCGCCCGGCCGGGCAGGAGCCGCCGCCCTGCGATCGCCCTCCGCGAGGCCAGAAAGGCGGCGGTCGTCGTTAAGGGCCGGATGTCCGGGCGTCGCGCCGCGCTGCGCTTTCGACGAGGTCGCGCAGGCAGACGGAGCTTCGCCTCCCCCGCGTCCGATCGATGTCGATAATGAAAGCAGCATGCCCCGAAGCCCACGCCCGTTCCGTAAAGGCATCGCTCCCAAGCTTCGGGAAATATTTGGTTAAACTGGAGAAGGTTCGCTGCGGAGACCGCTGAGGCGCCTCAGGACAGGAACCGGGCCCGCCATCCGGCGATCGTCAGGCCCGACTGTCGCCGACCGTGACCAGCAAGGCCTTGCAGGGCGTTTCGGAGTCCCTGACCAGCGCATAGCCGGCGCGGGCATCGAAGTAGACGCCGTCACCCGCGACGAGATGTAGCGGGGCGTATATCTCGCAATGCAGGGACAGCGCCCCGTCCAGCACGCTGAGCCAAGCCTCGCCCTCGCCGTACCGGAATCCGCCCTGGGCCTCCACCGAGGTGGCGTCGACCTGACAGAGGGTCGGGGTAAAGGCCTTACGGATCAGGTCAGCGGCGCCCACCTCGCCGGGTCCCCAGGGCAGCGCGACCGGTTCGCCCTGGCCGGCCTTGACCACCGCCCGCCGGCCAAGCGCGACCGGCGCGGCGGTCGATGTCGCCGAGGTCCCCAACATCCCGTCGGCCTCGGCGCCGATCAGACGGGCCATGTCGATCTCGAGGCCCTTGCAGATACGCAGCAGGTTCTCATAGCTCAGCGAGGTCTGGCCGAGTTCCACCTTCGACAGGGTGGACAGCGGCACGCCGGAGCGCTCGCTGAGCTGGGCGAGGGTCCACCCACCTGCGAGCCGGAGCTTGCGGATGGCGAGACCCGCCTTGGCGGAAAGACGCGAACTCATGGCTTCCTGAAAACACCAAACTTGCCGACGGGCCACAGGCCACGAGTCCGAAGCCGCCCCGATAGCTGGGCGTGTTTAAAGGCAACTCAGTTGCGAGGTGCAAGTGCTCGTTGAAAAAACACCTCTGCGCGCGCCCGGACGTCCGCCGTCGCCTTCGCGTTGAGCTCGACCTCCTGGGTCCGGCGGCCAGGCTCATCGAAGCCGTGCCCGACGCCGGCGTAGAGGGTCAGCTCGATATCGCCCTTCGCCTTGCGGCTGCGATCGACAAGCGCCTCGCAGATGCCCGGCGAAGCGCCCCTGTCGGACTCGCCCATGAACAGACGCACCGGGGCGTAAGGTCTGTAGCCCTGCCTGTCGAAGCGCTTGTTCAGTACGCAGCCAGGATAGAGGGCGACCGCCGCGCGGAAGCCGAGTTTGCGCATGTCTCCGGGCTTGTCGTCGGCCATCGTCGCCAGGGCGGCGCTGCCGCCGTTGGAAAAGCCCATCAGGCCGATGCGGTCGCCGTCCACCTCCGGCAGGGCGCGCAGGTATTGCAGCGCGCCATAGGCGTCGAGGGGGCGGACGTCGACGTCGTCGACACTGTCGGGGCGGTCCTTTGCCGGTGTGTCGGCGAAGCCTTCGGGAAAACCGCGCGCGCCGTAGCTGTCGACCAGAAGGACGTAGTAGCCACGCGCGGCCCAGAACTGCCCCCAACTCTTGAAGCGCGGGGTCAGGGTCGTGGCCCGGTAGTCGCCGCCGGCCCGGCTCGAATAGGCGCCGTCCCGGGTGTGCAGCAGGACAATGGCCGGCGCCTTGCCCGAGCCCTCCGCAGGCTTGAACAGATAGCCGGTCAGCACAGGCTTGCCGTCGGCGAGGCTGCGGATGGAGACCTGCTGGACCGGTGCGCGCGCCGTCGGCGCGACGGACGCGTCCTCATCCTGTGACCAGGCCGCGGCCGGAACCATCGACAGGGCTGCAGCAACGGCCCAGGCGGCCAGGGTGGCGGTACGGTGCATGGCCGGCGGTCTCAGGTCTCGGGCTCAAGGGATCTGGCGGCGCCTTCACGGCGGGAGTCGGCGCCGCCGACCAGGCTACCCTCGACCACCATCACGCCGTGGATCCCGCTTTCCTCGCCCGAGCCGCGCCGGACCTCCACGCCGCGGGCCATCAGCCCCTCCGCCACGCCCGGGGCGAACTTGTGGACCTCGCCGTTGAAGTCGCCCCCCCGGGCCACGAGGTTGGGCAGGTCCATCGCCTGCTGCATCGGCAGCTTCCAGTCGAGGACCCCGACAAGCGTCTTGGCGACATAGGCGGGGATGGCGTTGCCGCCGGGCGAGCCGACCGCACCGACGAAGCGGCCCTTCTGGTCGAGGATGATCACGGGCGTCATCGACGAGCGGGGCCGCTTGCCGCCCGCCACGGCGTTGGCGGCGGGGGCGCCGTCCTTCTCCAGCGGGTTGAAGGAGAAGTCCGTCATCTGGTTGTTGAGCAGGAAGCCCTCGACCACCCGTCCGGAGCCGAAATAGGTCTCGACTGTCGTGGTCATGGAGACGACGTCGCCGTCCCTGTCGACGATGACGAAATGGGTGGTGCCGGCCGGCTCATGGGTCATGTCGATCCCGGCCAACACCGCGCCGGACGGCTTTCCGGCCCCGGGCGGCACAGCGGACGCCCGCTCGCCGATCAGACGGGCGCGCTGGTCGAGATAGGCCGGCTCGAGCAGGCCCGCGACCGGCACCTGGACGTAGCGCGGGTCGCCGACATACCGGTCGCGGTCGGCGTACATCACCCGGCTGGCCTCTGCGAACAGGAACCAGGCCTGCGGGTCGGCCGGGCCGCGCCTGTCGATATCGGTGCGTTCGAGCAGGCCGAGGAGTTCAAGCAGGCCGACCCCGCTGGCCGGGGGCGAAGGCACGCAGATGATGTGGACCCGGTAGGGCTTGCACAGGGCCGGGATCTGCTGCGGCTGGTAACCGGCCAGATCGGCCAGCGTCATGCTGCCGCCATAGGGCGCGGCCGTGGTGCGGGCGACGATCTTCTCGGCGATCGGACCGGTGTTGAGCACCCGGGCCCCTTCGGCGGCCATCCGGCGCATCACGCCGGCATAGGGGGCGTTCCTGTAGAGATCGCCGGCCTGCAGCGGCGCCCCGTCGGGCCGCGCGAACAGGGCCCGGGCGTCGGGCGTCCGGTCGGTGGCTGCGAAGCGCACGATCTGGTCGGCCATCCGCGGGGTGACGGTGAATCCCTGCTCGGCCCGGACGGCCGTCTCCTCGAACAACGCATTCCAGGGCAGCCTGCCGTGGACCCGGTGCACCGCCTCCAGCATCGCCATGGCGCCCGGCGCCCCGGTGGCGCGTCCGCTGCGCATGGCGTCGGCCCTCGGCAAGGGGGCGCCGTTCTCGTCGAGGAACATCGACGGCGATGCCGCCGCCGGCGCGGTCTCGCGACCGTTCCAGGCCGTGACCTCGCCGGTCTCGGCGTCATAGTGCATCAGGAAGCCGCCACCGCCGATGCCGCTGGCCTGAGGCTCGACGAGGCCCAGCATCACCTGCACGGCGACCGCTGCATCCACGGCGCTGCCGCCGCGCCGCAGGACGTTCAGCCCGGCCTCCACAGCCATCGGATTGGCCGCGGCGACGAAGCCGCCGGACGACGGGGACGACGAGGGGGCAGGCGCGGCCTGCGCGACCTGCGGGGGAGTCGCGCCGACCGACCCGGCCGCCAGGATCGCCGTGATGGCGAGGCCGGCGACGATCCGGTGCAGCAGCCCGCTCACGGCGCCACCGCGAGCGCGCCCGGACGGCGAGGATCGGCGGCGCCCAGGAACAGGCCCTTGTCGATCATGATGGACTGGGCGCTGCCCATGGTCTCGGCGGTCTTGACCGGATGGCCCCTGGCGCGGAGCGCCGCGACCGTATCCGGATTGAAGTTGGGCTCGACCTCGAGCGTGTCGGTCGCCGCCTGGAAGATCCGCGGCTGATGCGTCGCCTCGGCGACGTTCAGATTGAAGTCGATGACGTTGACGATCACCTGCAGCACGGTGTCGATGATGGTGCTGCCCCCGGGCGTGCCGGTGATCAGCCAGGGCTTGCCGTCCTTGAAAACGATGGTCGGCATCATCGTCGACAGCATCCGCTTGCCCGGCGCCATGGCGTTCAGCGGCGCCGGCTCGCCCTCCGCCGCGGCCTCGAATGCCTGCTCATGGCTGTAGTTGTTCATCTGGTTGTTGAGGACAAAGCCTGTCCCCTCGACCATCACCCCCGAGCCGAAGTCGGCGCCGAGGGTGTAGGTCGTGCTGACCACGTTCCCGGCCGCGTCAGCGACGCTGTAGTGGGTGGTGCTGGGGCTTTCGTACTTCCAGGGGTCGCCGGCGCCCATCGCCTTTGCGGGCTTGGCCTTCTCGACGTCGATGAGCCGGGCGCGCTCCTCCCCGTAGGCCTTCGAGGTGAAGCCCTTCAGCGGGACCTTCACAAAGTCGGTGTCACCCAGCACACGGTAGCGGTCGGCATAGGCCAGCTTCATGGCCTCGGCCATCACATGCAGCGCGCCCGACGAGCCGGCGCCGCCGAGCGCCTTCAGGTCGAAGTGTTCCAGGGTGTTGAGCATCTGCAGCAGGGTGGCCCCGCCGGCGCTGGCCGGCGGCGTGGTCGCCACGGTGTAGCCGCGATAGGTCCCCATCAGCGGCTCGCGCACCACCGGCCTGTAGGCGGCGAGATCCTCAAGGGTGATGAGGCCGTCGTTGGCCTTCATGTCGGCGGCGAAGCGGCGGGCGATCTCGCCCCTGTAGAAGGCGTCGGCCCCATGGTCGGCGATCTGCTTCAGGGACCAGGCGAGGTCAGGCTGCTTCAGAGTCTCACCGGCTTTGTAGAGCTCGCCGCCCGCCTTGTAGAAGGTCCGCTGTCCGGCGGCGCTCTCGGTCATCCGCTCCTGGGCCCAGCCGAAGACGAAGGCCTCGTCCGGCGTCAGGACGACCCCCTCCGCCGCCAGCCGCCAGGCCGGCATGACCACGTCCTTCCAGGGCAGCTTGCCGTACTGCCTGTGCGCCAGAGCCAGGCCGGCCACCGTGCCCGGCACGGCCGAGGCCCGGTAGCCCCGAGAGGCACGCGTGGTTTCCTCGCCCCTGTTGTTGACGAACATGGCCAGGGTCGCCGCGGCCGGCGCGACGGAGCGGAAGTCGATGACGACGGTCTTGCCGGTCTCGGCGATGTGGACCAGCATGAAGCCGTCGCCGCCGATGTTGCCGGCCCTGGGGAGGGTGACCGCCAGGGCGAAGCCCACGGCCACCGCCGCATCGACGGCGTTGCCCCCCTTGCGCAGGATCTCGGCCCCGACCTCGGTGGCGATCGCGTTCTGGCTCACCACCATCCCTCGCGTCCCCACCACCGGATGGTGGATGGAGGGGTACTCGAGGAGCTGGCGGCGTTGCGGCTGGGCCTGGGCCAGCGGCGCGATGGCCACCGACAGGGCCGCGAGGGCCGCCAGCCAGAAACGGATCAGGCGCATGGGTCAGACATCCTTGGAAGACTTGTAGACCTCGACATCGATCTCGTTCTCCCAACGGGCCACCACCGTCGCCACGGCGAGGTCGCTGGTGTTGTTGGGGACCGTCCGGATCATGTCGAGGATCCGGTCGAAGGGCAGGATGAAGCCGACCAGGATTGCCGTCTGCTCCGGCGTGATGCCGAATGTCGTCAGCACCCCGGCCAGCATGAACAGCGAGGCCGAGGGCACCGGCGCGGTGCCGACCGCGACCATCACCGTGGTCACCCCGATCAGCAGGTACTGCTCAAGGCTCAGCTGCACGCCGAAGGCCTGGGCGGCGAAGGTGGCCAGCAGGCCGATGTAGAGGGCGGTGCCGTCCATGCTGACCGTGGTGCCCAACGGCAGCGCCGTGGAGACGACGGCCGGCTTGATACCGAGGTTCTCTTCCGCGACCCGCATCGCGACCGGCAGGGTGGCGGAGCTCGACGAGGTGGAGAAGGCCACCAGCATGGCGTCGGTGATACCGCGGAAGAAGGGAACCACGGGCAGCCAGGCCATCAGGCGTACGACAAGCGAATGCACGACGAAGGTCTGGAACATCGACCCGGCCAGCACGCAGAGGGCCAACACGCCGATGCTGGCGAAAACCTTCAGGCCCGTGGTTCCCATGACCGTTGCGATCAGGGCGAAGACCCCGAACGGCGCCAGCTCCATGATGATGGCCACGACCTTGAGCATCACCTCGGAAGCCGACTCGAAGAGGACGGCCATCGGCTTGCCCTTCTCACCGGTGGCCAGGATCGCCGCGCCCAGCAGTAGAGCGAAGAAGATGGTGGGCAGCAGGGCCCCGTCGGCCAGCGCCTTGAAGACGTTGGCGGGCACGACGTCGGTGATCTTCAGCCCCACCGACTCGGTGGCGTTCAGAACCTGCGGCGTGGCGGCCGAGAAATCGGCGCCGACGCCCGGCTGGGCGAAGGTCCCGAGCGAAAGGCCCACGACCACGGCGATGGAGGTGGTGAACAGATAGAGCAGCAGCGTCTTGACGCCGATCGACCCCAGGCGGCGGGCGTCGCCCAGGGCGGCCACGCCGGAGACGATGGTGACCAGCACCAGCGGGATCACCGCCATGCGGATCAGCAGAACGAACAGGTCGCCGATCCATTTGATGGAGGCGGCGCCCGGGCCCCAAAGGTAGCCGGCGATCCCGCCGGCCAGCAGGGACGCGAGGATCCGTTGCCACAGCGGGATCGCGAACCACAGCCCGGCGATGCTGCCGAGGACGCCGGGCTTCTTCGGCGCGTCCGCGGGGGGATTGGAGGTTTCAGTCATGCAGGGCGCTTCCATTCAGGATGGGCGGGACGGCGCAGGCCATTGCCGGTGAGCGCCAGAGTCGGACATCCATCTTCAATCGCCGGACGACCGTTGACGAGAGCCCATCTGGCGCCCGCCCACGGCCCGGCAGACTCTCCGCGGGGCGGAGCCGCCGTCATGACGGCGCCGCCCCGCGGACTCACCTGTGGCGTCCTCAACCCGATGGGGGCCTAGAAGCGCTTGCTCAGCGAAGCGTACCAGTAGCGGCCGGTCGAGTTGTGCAGCGCGCCCAGGTAGCCGAAGTTGTTCGAGGCCAGCGGCGGGTCCTTGTCCTCGAGGTTGCGGACCCCGACACGGACGGTGGAGCCGTCCAGCATGCCGTCCTTGAAGGCGTACTGGCCGTAGAGGCTGACCGTCGTCCAGGCTTCGAGCTCGTAGTAGCGGTTGTCCACCTGCGCCGGGCCGGTGTCGTAGACCGCGCCCACGTAGTTGACGAACAGGCCCGCGCCCCAGCCGTCCTTGCGCCAGGTCATGGTCGCCGTGGCCCGGAACTCCGGATAGCCGTCGATGGCGACCCGGCTGCCGGCGCTGGCGACGGTCGGACCGACCAGGGTGCCGTCGTTGATCGCCTCGATCAGGATCTTCTCGATCTCGCCCGGGCTCTGGTCGTAGCCCAGCAGCTGGGCCCCGTTGAGCTTGAAGTTGAAGTCGCCGAAGGCGGTGTCGTCGAGGTCGTACTCGACGGTTACGTCGAGGCCTTCGATCATCCGGGGCTGCAGGTTCACATAGACGTCGTTCACGTAGTCGATCGTGCCGACCGTATTGAGGCCGGTGGGGGCATTGCGGACGACGTTCGGGTTCGAGCCGCCGTTCAGCCGCAGCAGATAGTCGTAGGCGATCTGGTTGGCGGCCCCGAGCACGCCGATGACGTTCTTCTGGCGAATCTGCCAGTAGTCGGCGGTGATCAGAAGCTGGCCGTACTCCTGCGGAATGAACGCGGGCTCGTAGACGAAGCCGACCGTCGCGTTGTCGGCCTCTTCCGGGATCAGGTCCTCATTGCCGCTCCGCACTTCCAGGGTGCTGGCGGAGGTGCAGGTCGGCGGGGTCGCCGGGGGCGGAGCCGGCGGATTGTTGATCCGGCAGGCCGCCCAGTCGGTGCGGGTGTTCGCGACCGTGGTCCCGTCGCTGTAGAACTGCGGCAGGTTGGGGGCCCGGAAGCTCTGCGAGACCGAGCCGCGCACGGCGAACCCGGCGCCGACCTTCCAAAGCAGGGCCGCCTTCGGCTTCAGGACGTTGCCGAAGTCGGAATAGTACTCGTCACGCGCCGCCACCTGCAGGCTGACTTCCTCGACGAACGGGATGTTCATTTCGGGTGAGATCACCGGGATCGCCAGCTCGACGTAAAGCGAGCCGATATTGCGGTCGCCCTCGACGTCGGGAGAGCCGCTCGCGCCCATCACGTCCGTGCCGTAGGTGATGCCGGAGATGGGGTTGGTGTAAGTGATCGTCCCGTCGAGACGATCGTCGCGGTCATCCAGGAAGGTCTCGCGCCGGACCTCGACGCCGGCCGCGATGCCGAGCGGGCCGGCCGGCAGCTGGTAGAGATCGGGGTTGGAGACCTTGAAGTCCCACAGGGCCAGCGAGGTCTCGCTGATCCGGTAGACGTTGATCAGGAACGAGTTGATCGTCCCCCGGCTGTTGGGCGTCCCGTCGCCGAGCGAAAAGGCGCCCTGCGAGCCGCCGTTGAAGGGGTTGTAGGCGTCGGAGGTCGTCCGCGACACCGCCTGCTGGAAGAGGGTGTTGCTGATGGCGTTGCGCGTCTGGTCCTTGGTGCGCGCCTCGGAATAGACGAAGGCGGTATCCCAGTCCCAGCCGTTCCAGTTGCCGCGCAGGCCGCCGAGCAGACGGATACTGTCATCGGTCACGGTATAGCTGCGCGGGCCGGTGTCGACCGGCCGGTAGGTGGTCATGTTCAGCGCAAGGCCGCCGGCCGGAACATTGGTCAGGTTGGCGAGGCGGTTGGGGCTGCCGGTCGGACCGAACGGGTTCCAGTAGGCGTTGGCGGCGATGCTGATCGGCGCCGATGACAGCGGGGCCGACTGCTCACGGCTGCCGTTGAACAGCGAGTGGTAGTAGCCGATCTCGCCGTAGAACAGGATGTCGGCGGTGATATCCCGTTCGATGGTGGTGAACAGGTTGGTCCGCTCGACGCTGCCCCGAAGCGTGCGGTCGGGGTTCTCGTCGTAGCGCAGCGGACGCTGGGCCGTGTTGGTCGTGACGCCGGTGCGGATGCAGATGTCGCCGGCGCCGAACAGGGTGCTGTTGCAGCCGCCGGTCTGGGTCAGGGCGTTGGCCACCGGCTCGATATGGAACACGCCGCTGGCGGTCAGGTTGATGCCGCTCTGCTTGACCTGCAGCGACGAGGTGCTGGAGGTCAGGCCGACCACGCTGAACGAACCCCAGGGGCTGGAGGTCGAGCGGTTGTCGAATGCGGTGCTGCCTTCCCACGGCGTGCCGACCACGCCGGGGCGGTGGTCCTCGCTGGCGGAGTAGTCGCGCTCGCTGGCGTTCATCCGGGTGCGGCCGGTGTAGCTGCCGAAGAAGGTCACGCGCGTGCCGTCGTCGAGCTCGGCGCCCGCCTTCACGGTGAACAGACCCTCGCGGTAGCCGGTGCCCTCCGACCCGCCGCCCTGCAGCTCCATGCGGAGCCCCTCGAACCGGGTGTCCAGAACAGTGTTGACCACGCCGGCCACGGCGTCGGTCCCGTAGATGGCGGCCGCGCCGTCGCGCAGAACCTCGACCCGCTTCACGCCGGAGACCGGAATGGAGTTGGTGTTGGGGGTGGTGACGGGAACGAAGTTCTCGGTCTGGGTGCCCGGGTGCATGACCGAACGGCGACCGTTCAGCAGCATCAGGGTGTTGCCGGTGCCGAGGCTGCGCAGGTTCAGCGACGCCACATCGCCGCGCGCGTCATTCAGGTTGCCGGTGGTGCGGGCTTCCTGAAACTGCACGTCGCCCGCCTGCGGGATGGCCCGGAACAGTTCATCGCCGGAGACGGCCCCCGTGGCGACGACATCGTCCTCGCTGACCAGGGTCACCGGCAGGGCGGTATCGATCTTGGCGCCCTTGATCTGGCTGCCGATGACCGTGATGGCCTCGACCTCGGTTCCCTCGGCGCCGGCGTCCTGCGCCCAGGCGTTGGTCGCGATGAGCGACGCCCCCGCGAGCAGGGCGAACTTAAGGCTCGTGATGATCTTGTGGGACATGTCCCGTAACCCCCTCTGTGCGCGCAGGCGGGCATTCCACCCTGTCCTGCGCCGTCTCTGGCAGGATCGCCGTTCGTCCGACTCCAGCCAATAACCGGAGCCTTTCCGACGCTTCGGAATGGCATAACCAGACGCTATACAACCTCGCCGGGTTCTCCCCAGAATCCGCGCCCGGGCGGACTCATCCAGCCGCCCGCGAGCGTCACCCCGTCGGGCCAGTCCTCCGCCAGCCACCAGGGGCCGTCGAGGTCCGCGAAATCCGAGGCGCCGGCGATATGCAGGGCCGGCGCGATGGCCAGGGACGACCCGACCATACAGCCGGTCATGATGGTGAAGCCAAGCCGCCGACCCTCAGCCAGCAAGGCGATCGCCGCGGTCAGGCCCCCGGCCTTGTCCAGCTTGACGTTGATCGCCTGATAGCGCCCCTTCAGGGCCTGCATCTGCGCTACCGTGTGCACCGACTCGTCGGCGCAGACCGGCGCCGGCGGGTCGAACCCGGCCAGGGCCGCGTCCTCGCCCGCGGGCAGGGGCTGCTCAATCAGAGCGATATTGAGGCGGGCGAGCAGGGGGCGGACATCGCGCAGGATGTCGATGGTCCATCCCTCGTTGGGATCGATGATCAGTCGCGAATTGGGCGCCGCCTGCCCTACAGCGAGCAGTCGCTCCTCCACCCGGTCGGCGTCGAGCTTGACCTTGACCACCGGGGCGTCGGCGATGGCCCGGGCCGCCGCGGCCATGGCGTCCGGCTCGTCGAGGCTGACGGTCACCGCGCAGGCGAGGCGCCCAGGTCGCGCGAGGCCGGTCATCGCCGCCACCGAGCGCCCGCTCTCTCTCGCGCGCAGGTCCCAGAGGGCGCAGTCCAGGGCGTTGCGGGCCGCACCGGGCGGCAGCATGGCGGTTACGGCGTCGTCCGGCATCCCCGACTCGAAGGCGGCGGCGACCGTCGCCAGTTGCGCGACGACCGCCTCGACGCTTTCGCCGTAGCGCGGATAGGGCACGGACTCGCCCCGGCCGGCCGCCGCGCCGCGGCGCAACTCGACCATCACCGTCTCCGCCGCGGTCTTGACGCCCCGCGAGATGCGGAAGGGCGCCTTCAGCGGCCAGCGGCGGCGTGAGACGACGAAGCTTCGAAGCATGACAGCAGGGTGTCCACGATCTGGTCGACGCCCATCCGGACAGGGTCCTGGCAGGGCAGATTGAGTTCGGCGGCGGCTTCGGCGCAGAGACGGGCGGCCTCGACGTCGCTGAAGGCCGAGGTGTTGAAGGCCACGCCCACGGCTGTGACATCCGGGTTGGTCAGGCGAGCGGCCTCGAGGTTGCGCTCAAGCGTCTCCTTCAGGCCCGGCACCGGATGGCCCGGCACGCCGCGCATATGGGGTCGGCCCGGCTCATGGCAGAGCACCAGCGCGTCCGGCTGGCTGCCGTGCAGCAGCCCCAGCGACACCCCCGCGTAGGAGGGATGGAAGAGCGAGCCCTGCCCCTCGATGATGTCCCAGCCGCCGTCATGGCGGGCCGGGGAGACCCTTTCGGCGGCGCCGGAGATGAAGTCCGCCACCACGGCGTCGACCGCAACCCCCTCGCCGGCGATCAGGATGCCGGTCTGGCCGGTTGCCCGGAAGTCAGCCTTGATCCCGCGCGCGCGCATCGCCCGCTCCAGGGCCAGCGAGGTGTACATCTTGCCCATCGAGCAGTCGGTGCCGACGGTCAGAAGCCGCCGCCCCGACCGCGGCGTCCCCTGGCCGACCAGCAGGTCGGCCGGCGGCTGGCGCACGTCGAACAGCTTGCGGCCAAGGCGCTCGGCCGCTTCGCGAATGGCCGGGACATCGCCCAGCCGCTGGTGCAGGCCGCTGGCCACATCAAGACCGGCCTCCAGCGCCGCGACGATCTCCGGCACGGCGGCGACGCTCAGCACGCCCCCGGCGTTGGCCTCGCCGATGATCATCGTGCGGGCGCCCCGCGCCGCCGCCTCGATCACCGTCATATCCGCAAGGCCCAGGCTGACAGCGCAGCCCGGCAGCCGGCGCTGGCCGACGCAGAGCTGCGGCCGCCACTCGGCGACGCCGCGGGCGGTCTTCACCGCCAGCGGATCGGTCGCGGCGCCAAGGTACAGGAGGTAGGGCGAGGAGATCATGGACGGCTCGGGCGGCTGGTTTCGATGGCCGGACCATCGCGATCGAGCCGCCCGGCGTCGAATTCAGATGCGGGTCTGCCCTACGAAGAAAAGCTATGGGGCTGTCCCTCTGTTTCGCTCACCCCGCCGAATGCCGGGATGAGCGGAACTGGCGACAGAGCCTACCCCCCGCTCTTCTCCGCCAGCACCTGGCCCATCGTCCTGATGAAGTTCTCCGACAGGTTCGACAGCGGCCGGTCCTCCAGATGCATGCAGTAGACGCCGAACCTGAGCGGCGGATCGAGCGGCCGGAACTCGACCTTGTCGGACGGGTCGGCCCGGGCGGTGAATTCGTCGACGACCGCCACCCCGACGCCGTTCCGCACCAGCGACGCAGCCATGTAGAAGGTGCTGCAGGTCACCGGCTCATTGATCGTCAGGCCACGCTCCTCGACTTCGCGGTTGAAGATCTCGCTGACCGGGCCGGTGGCGCCGGAGCCGATGTATTCGCGCGTTTCCAGCTCGGCCAGGTCCAGCCGCTCGGCGGCGTTCGCCCCGAACTCTCCACGCGGAAACATCAGCATCAGCTCGCCGGTCCCGATCTGGAAGTTGGCGATGCGCGGGTGCTGGATGGCGTCATAGGCCAGCGCCATATCGACCTCGTGCTCGTAGAGGCCGCGCAGCACTTCGTCATAGTGCAGGGTGCGGAAGTCGAAGGTCACCGTGGGATGCGCCGCCCGGAACCGGGCCACCGCCTCGGGCGCGACGCCCAGGCCCAACGCCGGCAGCACGGCGGCGCGGATATGCCCCCCCTCGCCGAGCTTAAGGTTGCGGGCGGCCTGCTTGAGCGAGTCGAGCCGCTCGAAGACCTCCTTCACCTCACGGAACAGCGCGTGGGCCTCATCGGTGGGCGCCAAGCGCCCCTTCACCCGCCGGAACAGGTCGAAGCCCAGCTGGTCCTCGGCGTGCTTCAGCACCTTCGAGACCGATGGCTGTGACACGTTCAGCGCCCGCGCCGCGGTCGAGATCGACCCGTGCGCATACACCGCGTGGAACACTTCAATATGCCTTAGACGCATGGCGCAGGATTGAAAGCCATGCGGCGGGGCTATGCAAGGCGCCTTCTCCCGCCCCTGGTGGGCAGGGAGGCAGCCGCCTCAGAAGCTCTTGGGCATCCCCAGCACGTGCGTGCCCACATGGCTCAGGATCAGGTTCGTGCTGATCGGGGCGACCTGGTAGAGGCGCGTCTCGCGGAATTTGCGCTCGACATCGTACTCCTCGGCGAAGCCGAAGCCGCCATGGGTCTGGATGCAGGTGTCGGCGGCGGCCCAGGACGCCTCACTGGCCAGCATCTTGGCCATGTTGGCCTCGGTGCCGCAGGGCTGGCCGGCCTCGAACAGCGCAGCGGCGTGGTCGACCATCAGGGCGGCGGCGGACAGCTGGACATGGTTGCGGGCGATCGGAAACTGCACGCCCTGGTTCTCGCCGATGGCCCGACCGAACACCGAGCGGTCCTTCGCATAGGCCGAGGAGCGGTCGATGAAGAAGCGGCCGTCGCCGATGCACTCGGCGGCGATCAGGATGCGCTCGGCGTTCATGCCGTCGAGGATGTAGCGGAAGCCCTTGCCCTCCTCGCCGACCAGGTTCTCGACCGGCACTTCGAGGTTGTCGAAGAACAGCTCTGTGGTGGCGTGGTTCAGCATGGTGCGGATCGGCCGGATGGTGAGGCCGTTCCCCACGGCCTGCCGCATGTCGACCAGCAGCACGCTCATGCCGTCGGCCGGACGGGCAGCCTCCTCGCGCGGCGTCGTGCGGACCAGCAGCACCATGAGGTCGCTGTGCTCGGCCCGGCTGATCCAGATCTTCTGGCCGTTGACGACGTACTTGTCGCCGACCCGTTTGGCGAAGGTCGAGATGCGGGTGGTGTCGGTGCCGGCGGTCGGCTCGGTGACGCCGAAGGCCTGGAGCCGCAGTTCGCCGCTGGCGATCTTGGGCAGATACTCGGCCTTCTGGGCGGGGCTGCCGTGCTTGAGCACCGTGCCCATGGTGTACATCTGGGCGTGACAGCCGCCGCCGTTGCCGCCGCTGCGGTGGATTTCCTCCAGCACGGCGTTCGCCGCCGACAGGCCAAGGCCCGAGCCGCCGTATTCCTCGGGGATCAGCACGGACAGGAAGCCGGCCTCCGTGAGCGTGCGGACAAACTCGGTCGGGTAGGTGCGGTCGCGGTCCAGCGCGCGCCAGTATTCGCCGGGAAAGCCCGCGCACAGCTTGCGGACGGCCTCACGGATCTCGGGATGGGATTGCTCGCTCATGATGGGGCGAGCTAAGGCCGCGACGTAGCGTCAGGCAAGGCCGGTTCGCCCGCTTTCCCCGTGGGACAGGCTAGACGATCTCTTTCAGCGCCTGCCCCAGCTCGTCCACCATCTCCGGCGTCGTCGCCCAGCTGCACATGAAGCGGACCGAGCCGTCGAGGAAGCGGTAGACGAACCAGCCCTTGCCCTGCAGTCGCTGCAGCGCCGCCTCGTCCATGGCCACGAACAGGCCGTTGGCCTCGACCGGGTGCAGGACCTCGAAGGGCATCAGGGCGGCCAGCCGCTGGGCCATGGCGTTGGCATGGGCGGCGCGCGTCGCCCAGGCGCCGGTCTCCAGCATGCCGATCCAGGGCGCGGCGAGGAACCGACCCTTGGAGACCAGCTGGCCGGCGTGTTTCAGCCGCGCGTCGAACCGGCGGGCCAGGTCCTTGTTCAGCAGGACAAGCGCCTCGGTCGGGGTCGAGCCGGCCTTGGTCCCGCCCATGACGAGGATATCGACCCCCATGCGGGCGATGGCCTTGAGGTCGAAGCCGGCGGCGACCGCGTTGGCCAGCCGGGCGCCGTCGAGGTGCAGACCATAGCCCTTCGCCTTGACCGGCCCGGCCAGGGCCTGCAGCGCATCGGCGGAATATACCGTGCCGTATTCCGTCGCCGTTGTGAGCGACAGCGCCGCCGCCGGCTGACGGTAGGACACGTCCGGCTGGGCCAGCGCCGCTTGCAGCGCGGCCAGCTCGATCTTCCCGCTGGCGCCCGGCAGGCCGATCAGGCCGACACCGCTGCCGAAGAAGCCAGGGGCGCCCGTCTCGTCGGTACAGATGTGGGCGTGCTCGTGGGCCAGCATCGCCTCGTGCGGCTGGGCCAGCGTCGCTACGGCCAGGGCGTTGGCGGCGGTGCCGGACGCGGTGAACCGCACCTCGGCGTCGGCGTCCAGCGCGGCGCGGATGAGATCGGCGGCCCGGGCGCTGACGTGGTCGGTCCCATAGCCCGACGCTACGCCGACGTTGGCGGCGATCAGGGCCTCGATCACTTCCGGCATCGCGCCGGCGACGTTGTCGGAGGCGAAGTCGTAGCGGCCGGCCACGGCTACTTCCGCAGGGCCGGCTTGGACTTGGACATCGAGGCGGCCGCGGCGTTGCGCTCGCCCTTCTTGCCGCCCGAGGCGGCATTGGCCTGGCCGGCGGCGGCGAGGCCGCCCTGCTTCTTCGCCAGGATGGCCTTCATCTTCTCGGCGGGGGTCTGGGTCTTGTCGGTCATGGGCGGGGCTATAGCACAGGTCCGCCGCCTTGCGTCCTTCGACACGGCGCTGGCGCGCCTGCCCAGGATGACGAAGGAGGCGGTTATCGTGAACAGCGGCTTGACCCGCCGCGCCTCGCGCCGCAACCAGAGGCGGACGGGGGGAACCACATGAGCGACACGGCGATCTACAACGCCCGGAACCGGCGGGTGCTGGGGGCCAGCCTGGCCGGCACGGCGGTGGAGTTCTACGACTTCTACATCTACGCCACGGCCGCCTCGCTGGTGTTCGGGCCGCTGTTCTTCCCCTCGAGCTCGGACTCGGCGCAGCTGATGCTCAGCTACGCCACCTTCGCCATCGCCTTCATCGCCCGGCCGGTCGGCGCTGTGTTCTTCGGCCACTTCGGGGACCGCATCGGCCGCAAGTCGACGCTGGTCGCCTCGCTGCTGATGATGGGCGGCTCGACCGTGGCCATCGCCTTCCTGCCGACCTACGCCATGGTCGGCTGGGTGGCGCCGCTGCTGCTCTGCATCCTGCGCTTCGGCCAGGGCTTCGGCCTCGGCGGCGAGTGGGGCGGCGCGGCCCTGCTGGCGGTCGAGAACGCCCCGCCCGGATACAAGGCCCGCTTCGGCATGTTCCCGCAGCTGGGCGCGCCGGTCGGCTTCCTCGCCGCCAACGGCTTCTTCCTGCTGCTGGGTCTGGGCCTCGACCAGGAGGCGTTCCAGAGCTGGGGCTGGCGCCTGCCCTTCCTCGCCAGCGCCGTGCTGGTCGGTATCGGTCTGTGGGTGAGGCTCAAGCTGACCGAGACCCCTGACTTCCAGGCCGCGCTGGAGGAGGCGCCGCCGCCGGCCGTGCCGCTTGGCGAGGTGCTGCGCACCAACTGGCGCGAGGTTCTGGGCGGCACCTTCGGCGTGGTGGCCTGCTTCTGCATCTACTACCTGTCGACGGCTTTCGCGCTGGGCTACGGCGTCAAGACGCTGGGCTACAGCCGCGAGGCCTTCCTGGGCGTGCAGCTGGTCGCCATCCTGTTCATGGCGGCCGGCATCATCTGGGCGGGCTACTGGTCGGACGCCTCAAGCCCCCGGCGCGTGCTGATGACCGGCTGCATCCTGGCGGTCGGCGCCGGCTTCGCGCTCAGCCCGATGATGGGCGCCGGCTCGCTGCTGCTGATCGGGGTCTTCCTGTCGATCGCCATGGTGCTGATGGGCCTGGTCTACGGCCCGCTCGGCGCCTGGCTGCCCGGACTGTTCCCGGCGCGGGTGCGCTACACGGGGGCGAGCCTCGCCTTCAACGTCGGCGGCATTATCGGCGGCGGCATGACCCCGCTGATCGCCGAGGCGCTGGTCGGCCGGGGCGGCCTGGGCCTGGTCGGCGGCTACCTCAGCGCGGCCTGCGCGCTGAGCCTGGCGGCGCTGTTCCTGCTGAAGGGGACTGCTTCCGGCGACAGCCGGTAGCTGTCCCCTAGGCCCCCCGCGCCCAATCCCTCACATCCGCCACGAACAGGTCCGGCTCTTCCATCGCCGCGAAATGGCCGCCGGTCTCCATGTCGGTCCACCGCGTGATGTTGTAGGCGCGGTCGGCCCAGCTGCGGGGCGGGGCCTTGTACAGGGCCTCGCCGGGGAAGTTGGCGAAGGCGGTCGGGGTTTCGCAGCGCTGACCCTCCATGGCCGCCACGCCGCCCTCTTCCATCAGGCCGCGGTAGTACCAGGCGCCGGTCGTGAAGCTGCCGGTCATCACATAGATCATGATGTTGGTCAGCAGCTGGTCGCGGGTGTAGGCGCCGATCAGCGGCTTGGTCCGCAGGTCGGACCAGTCATGGAACCGCTCGAGGATCCAGGCCGCCTGCCCGACCGGATTGCCGGCGCCGAGCCAGGCCAGCGACTGCGGCCTTGAGGCCTGCAGGCTGAAGTAGGCGCCCAGCATCTGCATCATCATCTGGCTGTGTTGCAGCCAGGCGATCTCCTCCGGCGACTGCGGACCGCCCTTGGGCCTGAAGCCGATCATGTTGAGGTGGATGGCCCTGGCGTGGGCGCCATGGTCGAAGCCGATCCAGCTCGTCACCAGACCGCCCCAGTCGCCGCCCTGGGCCAGGTAGCTGTCGTAGCCCAGCACCTGGGTCATCAGGGTGTTGAACATCCGCGCCGTCGCCCGCTGACCGATCGGCCGGGTCGGTTTCGAGGAGAAACCAAAGCCCGGCAGGCTCGGAACCACCACGTCAAACGCGTCGGCCGCATCGCCGCCAAAGCGCGAGGGGAAGGCCAGCTTCTCGATGCTGGCCCAGAACTCATAGTGACTGCCCGGCCAGCCGTGGGTCAGCAGCAGCGGTCGCTTGCCGCCCGCCTCGCCGACGACGTGGACGAAGTGGATGTCGAAGTCCTCGACGCGCGCCGTGAACTGCGGGAACCGGTTCAGCTCGGCCTGCGCCGCGCGCCAGTCGTAGTGGTCGGTCCAGTGGGCGCAGATTTCCTTGAGGAAGGTTGCGTCGCAGCCGTAGAGCCAGCCGTCCTCCACCGCCGGGGCCGGCGGCCACGGGTAGTCCCGCACCTGGTCCAGCACCCGCCGCACATCGGCCTCGGCCCAGTCGACCTTGAAGGGTTTCGGTTCAGACATCGGAGGCTCCCGGCGGTTCTGCGTTACGTCCTTCGACACGCCCGCTGCGCGGGCTGCTCAGGATGACGTGTATTGTCTACGTCATGGCGAGCAGCGCGGAGCGAATGTCGAACCACGCCGGAACCATCGGCGCGGTTACGCAGCGACCGTCAAGCCTTCGGCTTCAGCCCGCGCAGGATGGTCGCGAACGCCTCGCGCCGCATCGACGAGGGATCGACGTGAGGCGAGACCTTGCCGGCCATCTGCAGCACCAGCCCCCCGTGCAGCGAGGCCCAGAGGATGTGGGCGATCATCTCCGGGTCGCCCTCCGCCTCGCCGGTGGCGACCAGCCCCTCGGCATGGCGGATCAGCATGGCCCGCGACCGCGCCGATGCCGCGACCAGTTCGGGATAGTCGGCCTCGTTCGGCTGGGAAAAGTCGAACATCAGGCGGTAGGCGTCCTGGTTCTCGAGCGCGAAGCGGACGTAGGCCCGACCGGTGGACTGCGAGCGGTCCAGACCGTCGGTGCTGGCCGCCGTCGCCGCCTCCAGCGCCGAGGCGAACCGCGCAAAGCCGCTGGCCCGGACGGCGGCCAGGATGGCGTCCTTGTCCTTGAAGTAGCGGTAGGGCGTCATCGGCGAGACGCCCAGCGCCGCCGCCAGCTGGCGCATGGTCACCCCGTCCGGCCCGTGTTCGGCGAACAGCCGCTCGGCAGCGGCGATCAGACGCTCGCGGAACTCGGCGACATCGGACTCTGACAGGAGGCGGGGCATGGCCGGCGAAAAACTGATGTGGGGACTTGCTATGTCGGGGTTGGGTTTACAGTGTACACCCCTCGACGCCAAGGGAGTGCACCATGACCACGCCAGCCTGGGACCTGCTGGTCGCCCGGACCGACCTGCACCGCACCGCGATCACACCGGTGACGATCGCTGATCCCGCCGAGGGCGAGGTGCTGTTCCGCGTCGAATCCTTCTCCCTGACCGCCAACAACATCACCTACGCGGTGGCTGGCGACCAGATCGGCTACTGGCAGTTCTTTCCCCGCCCCGACGGCTGGGGCTGTATCCCGACCTGGGGCTACGGCGTGGTCGAACAGACGGCGCATCCGGACTTCAAGGTCGGCGAGCGGTTCTACGGCTACTGGCCTATGGGCAGCCACATGCTGGCGCGGCCCAAGCGCTCGCGGACCGGCTTTGTCGACACCGTCGACCACCGCGCCGCCCTGCCCCCGACCTACAACCAGTATGTCGTGGCGCCCGCCGACGCGCCGCATCAGGACGAACGGTCGCTGCTCAATCCGCTGTTCATGACCTCGTTCCTGATTGACGACCTTCTGGTCGACAACGGCGACTTCGGCGCCTCGACGGTTCTGCTCTCCAGCGCCTCGAGCCGAACGGCGCTGGGCCTCGCCTGGCTCCTCAAGCGGGCGGGACGCACGCGCGTCTCGGGCCTGACCTCGCCCGGCAACAAGGCCTTCGTCGAGGGCCTGGGCTTCTACGACGACGTGATCCTCTACGATGACCTGACCGCCGCCCCGGTCGAGACGCCCGTGGTGTTCGTCGACTTCGCCGGCGACCCGAAGGTGCTGGCCGCCGTGCACAACCGCTTCGCCGACGGCCTGGCCTACAGCTGCCTGGTCGGCCTGACCCACTGGGAGGCCGG
Organism: Caulobacteraceae bacterium; assembly: GCA_027487945.1. Taxonomy (GTDB): domain Bacteria; phylum Pseudomonadota; class Alphaproteobacteria; order Caulobacterales; family Caulobacteraceae; genus Caulobacter. The sequence goes on along the minus strand of JAIYCQ010000011.1, from coordinate 36,783 downwards.
ACGCGGCGGCGGCGCGCTGCCGGGTCCCAAGCCGATCTTCTTCTTCGCCCCCGACCGGGTGGTGAAGCGCCGCCAGGACTGGGGCCCCGGCGGGCTGGAGACGCGCTACGCCGGAGCCTGGGACGGTTTCGTCGCCGACGCGCCGCGCTGGCTGACCCTGCAGCATCACAGCGGCGCCGACGGGGTACAGGCGGCCTATCTGTCGGTGCTGGACGGCAAAGCGCCGTCGAGCGTGGGCGTGATCTGCCGGCCCTAGGCGTCGTTCTCGCCCTAGCGTGGTTCGACACGCGGCTTCGCCGCTGCGCACCATGACTGTGTTTGAATCGCTCCCGACCTGATCATCCTGAGCAGCGCGCGCAGCGCGCGTGTCGAAGGATGCACGCCCCTCGCCCCGTCACAATCCGATGGCGAGCGCTTGACACCCCCAACAATTTACGTCGTAAATCTACGTCGTTCAGAGGAGCCCGCAGAGGCTCGCGAGGAGGAACGGCCATGGACGGTGCAGCGCGCGTCAGCCCCTACCTGTCGGGCAACTTCGCCCCGATCCGGAGCGAGGACGACTTCGACCTGGAGGTGAAGGGCGAAATCCCGCGCGAGCTGCGCGGCGCCCTGTTCCGCAACGGGCCCAATCCGCAGTTCGAGCCGCGCGACCCCAACTACCACTGGTTCACCGGCGACGGCATGTTCCACGGCTTCTATGTCGAGGACGGCAGGGTACGGTACCGCAACCGCTACGTCCGCACCCACAAGTGGCAGGTCGAGAACGCCGCCGGCCGCTCGCTGTTCGGCACCTTCGGCAATCCGATGACGACGGACCCCGAGTACTTCGGCCAGGACAGCGGCGTGGCCAACACCGCCATCGTCTGGCACGCCGGCAAACTGCTGGCGCTGGAGGAGGCCCATCCGCCGACGGCGATGGACCCGAAGACGCTGGAGACGATCGGCTACCAGGAGTTCGGCGGAAAGGTCACCGCCCATCCGAAGATCGATCCGGTCACAGGCGAGATGATCTTCTTCGGCTATGCCGACAGCCCGATGCCGCTGTCGCCCATGGTCAGCTACGGCGTCGCGGACCGCGACGGCAAGCTGGTCCGCCGCGAGACCTTCGAAGCGCCCTACAGCGCGATGATCCATGACTTCATGGTCACGGAGAACCACGTGCTGTTCCCGGTCCTGCCGCTCAGCGGCAGCCTGGAGCGGGCGATGAGCGGCAGGCCCCCGTTCGCCTGGGAACCCGAGAAGCCGGCGCTGGTCGGGGTGATGCGGCGCGACGCGGACACCTCGCAGATCCGCTGGTTCTCGACCGACGCCTGCTACGTCTTCCACGTCATGAACAGCTGGGAGGAGGACGGCAGGATCGTCGCGGATGTGATGAAGTACCGCGTCGCGCCGCTCTTCCCCAACGCGGACGGCAGCCGCGGCGAGCAGTGTGGCGCCTATCTGGTGCGCTGGACCTTCGACCTGAACGACGCCAGCGACACCATCCGCGAGGAACAGCTGGACGACATGCCGGGCGAGTTCCCGCGCTACGACGAGCGCTTCACCTTCCGGAAGAACCGCCACGGCTGGTTCGCCGGCCAGACCACCAAGCCCGGCGACATCCGCACCAACACCCTGGCCCACATCGACCTGAAGACCGGGAGTCGCAGCGACTGGTTCACGCCGCAGGGCGACGCCCTGTCCGAGCCGGTGTTCGTGCACCGGTCCGACGATGCGCCGGAGGGCGACGGCTGGATCGTGGCGGTCGCCTATCGCGCGGCGGAGGATGTCAGCGAGTTCCTGGTCTTCAACGCCCAGGACGTTCCCGGCGGCCCGATCGCCAGCGCGAAGATGCCGCGGCGCGTGCCGTTCGGCTTCCACGGGACGTGGGTGAACGGGGTCTAACCAGCGCGGTGTGTGCTTCGACACACGCCGGAAGGGCGCTGCTCAGCATGACGCAGGAGGATTGCCTTCCAACAACGTCATCCTGAGCAGCCGGCCCTCAGGCCGGCGTGTCGAAGGACGCAACCCGCGTCTTTCGACTCCGCCGCCCCCTAGATCAGCGCGCCGTGGCAGTGCTTGAACTTGCGGCCCGAGCCGCAGGGGCAGGCGGCGTTGCGGCTGGTGCGTTCCCAACCGGCCGGGAGGGCGCTGATCGGCAGGGCCGCGCGCTGTTCGCCGGTCAGGTTCGCGCCGGACCCCGCGAAGGCCAGGGCCCGCTCGTTCTCGCCGGTCATCGGGTCCATATGGACCTCGGTGAACTGCATCGGATTGGGCTCGGGTTCGGGCTCCATGAACTGGAACTCGATCGTCATCAGGTACTTGGTGACGTTGCTGCGCAGGTCGGTCAGCAGCTTCTCGAACAGGCTGAAGGCCTCGGTCTTGTACTCGTTCAGCGGATCGCGCTGGCCGTAGCCCCGCAGGCCGATGACGTTGCGCAGGTGGTCCAGGTGGACCAGGTGCTCGCGCCACTGCATGTCGATGGTCTGCAGCAGGATGTTCTTCTCGAACGACCGCATCTGCTCGGCGCCGAGCAGCGTCTCGCGCTCCGCGGCCCGGGCGTTGGCCGCCTGGGTGAGGCGGTCGCGGATCTCTTCGTCGGCGATGCCCTCCTCGCCGGCCCAGTCCTTCAGCGGCAGCTCAAGGCCCAGCACCGAGCGGACCCGCTCGTCGAGGCCCTCGATGTCCCACTGCTCGGCGTACGCCTTGGGCGGCAGGTGTCGGGTGATCAGGTCGTCGATCAGGTCCTCGCGCATCTCGGCGGCGAACTGGGACAGATCTTCGGACTCGAGGAACTCCTGGCGCTGCTCGAAGACGGCCTTGCGCTGGTCGTTCACGACGTCGTCGTACTTGAGCAGGTTCTTGCGGATTTCGTAGTTGCGCTGCTCGACCCGCTTCTGGGCGGTGGCGATGGCCTTGTTCAGCCACTTGTGGGTGATGGCCTCGTCCTGCTGGACGCCGAAGTTGCGCATGATGGCATCGAGGCGGTCGCCGGCGAAGATGCGCAGCAGATCGTCCTCGCAGCAGAGGAAGAACTTCGACTTGCCGGGGTCGCCCTGACGGCCGGTGCGGCCGCGCAGCTGGTTGTCGATGCGGCGGCTTTCGTGGCGCTCGGTGCCCAGAACATAAAGGCCGCCGGCGTCCAGCGCCGTCTGGCGCATCGCGATGATCTCGGCCTCGTAGCGGGCCTTCTCGGCCTTCTCGGCGTCGTGGTCGACGGGGATGCCGAGGCCGGTCTGTCCCTGGCGCCACTTGGCCATATGCATGTCGACATTGCCGCCGAGCTGAATGTCGGTGCCGCGGCCGGCCATGTTGGTGGCGATGGTCACCGCCCCGGGCACGCCCGCGTCGGCGACGATCAGCGCTTCCTGCTCGTGGTACCGCGCGTTCAGCACGCTGTGCGGAATACCTTTGATGGTCTTTCCGTCGACCTCGAAGCTGTGCTGGTTCAGGAGTTCCGACAGCTGTTCGGACTTCTCGATCGAGACGGTGCCGACCAGGATCGGCTGGCCGCGGCGATGGCAGTCCTCGATCTGCTTGATGATCGCCCGGTTCTTCTCGTCGGCCGTGCGGTAGACCTCGTCGTCCTCGTCGATCCGCTTGACCACACGGTTGGTCGGGATCTCGCTGACGTCCATCTTGTAGATGTCGCCGAACTCCTGGGCCTCGGTCGCGGCGGTGCCGGTCATGCCCGACAGCTTCTTGTAGAGGCGGAAGTAGTTCTGGATCGTCACCGAGGCCAGGGTCTGGTTCTCGGGCTGGATGTCGGCGCCTTCCTTGGCCTCGATGGCCTGGTGCAGGCCTTCAGACAGGCGGCGGCCGGTCATCATGCGGCCGGTGAACTCATCGATCAGGACCACCTCGCCGGCCTTGACGATGTAGTCCTTGTCCCGCGTGTAGAGGACGTTGGCGCGCAGGGCCTGGTTGATGTGGTGCACCACCGAGACGTTGGCCGCGTCGTAGAGGCCGATCGAGTCCTCGGCCAGATGGCCGCCGGCCATCAGGATCTCCTCGATCCGCTCGGTCCCGGCCTCGGTCAGCAGGACCTGGCGCTGCTTCTCGTCGTGGTCGTAGATCCCCTCTTCCTTGATGAGATCCTTCACCACCGTGTCGATGATCCGGTAGAATTCCGACCGGTCTTCCGTCGGACCCGAGATGATCAGGGGGGTCCGGGCCTCGTCGATCAGGATCGAGTCCACCTCGTCGACGATAACGAAGTTGTGCCCGCGCTGGACCATCTCCCGCACGTCGTAGACCAGGTTGTCGCGCAGATAGTCGAACCCGAACTCGTTGTTGGTCCCGTAGGTGATGTCGTTCCGGTAGGCTTCCTGGCGCTGTCCCTGCGACAGGCCGTTGACGATGACCCCGACCGACAGCCCGAGGAACCGGTAGACATTGCCCATCCACTCGGCGTCGCGGCGGGCGAGGTAGTCGTTGACGGTGATGACGTGGACGCCCTTGCCCTCCAGGGCGTTCAGGTAGGTCGGCAGGGTGCCGACCAGCGTCTTGCCTTCACCGGTGCGCATCTCGGCGATGCCGCCCTTGTGCAGCACCATGCCGCCGATCATCTGCACGTCGTAGTGGCGTTGGCCCAGCGTCCGCTTGGAAGCCTCGCGGACGACCGCGAAGGCCTCGATCATCAGGTCGTCGAGCGTCTCGCCCTTCTCCAGCCGCGCCTTGAACTCGTCAGTCTTGGCGCGCAGCTGGTCGTCGCTGAGCGCCGCCATCTGGGGCTCGAGCGCGTTGATCTTCGCGACCCGGGCCTGCATGGCCTTGACCTTGCGGTCGTTGGAGGAGCCGAAGAGGTTTTTGGCGAAGCCGAGCATCAGGTCAGATATCCAGTGAAAGCAGCGCGCGGCGGCGGCGTCGGGGTTCGCTGGAGGCCTCTCGGCCCCTTGAAAATCCGCCCGTTTCGGCGCGCCGGAGACTTAAGCAGCGCCCCCGCCAGTGTCAACGCGAGCGCCCGCCGGACCGATCCCTTGTGGCGGCGGAGACACGCTGCCGCCTACACCCGTTCCCCCGGTCGCAGGCCGCACGCCAGCAGCTGCGCCCAGAGGCCTTCGGCGTCCTCGGCGAAGCGCAGCAGGGCCATGTCCTCCGCGGCGATCATGCCGTGCTCGATCAGGGCGTCGAAGCCGATCACCGAGCGCCAGTAGGCCTCGTCGAACAGCACGATCGGAATCGGCGGCGACTTGTCGGTCTGGCGCAGGGTCAGGATCTCGAAAAGCTCGTCCAGGGTCCCGAAGCCGCCGGGGAAGGCCACCAGCGCATTGGCCCGCATGGCCAGGTGCATCTTGCGCATGGCGAAGTAGTGGAAGCGGAAGGTCAGATCCGGCGTGGACCAGGGATTGGGTTCCTGCTCGTGCGGCAGGGTGATGTTGAACCCGATCGAGGGCGCGCCCACGTCGGCGGCGCCGCGATTGGCGGCTTCCATCAGGCCAGGCCCCCCGCCAGTCGCGATGACATTGTCGCGCGGCCCCGGCCCCGGGTTGAGGGCGCCGCCGCGCTCGGAGACGATCCGGCCGAAGGCGCGGGCCTCGTCGTACCAACGCCCTTGGCCGCCCGCGCCGCCGTCCCGCACCCGGGCGCTGCCGAACACCACGACGGTCGAGCGGACACCCCAGGCCTTCAGCGCCTCGTCGGCCTTCGCGAACTCCAGCAGGAAGCGAACGCCCCGCATCGACTCCCCGAGCAGGAAGTCCTGGTCGAGGGCCGCCAGACGGTAGGAGGGCGAGGCCAGGTGGGCGGCGTTGGAAGGGGGATCGGTCGGCTGGGCCATGGGTTATCCGTCGGCTGGCAGGGCGACAGCGACCATAACGGCTCGCGCGCGGGGCGCGATGTCATTCCGTTCGCGGGGAAACCGCGCTAGGGAGCCTGACTGACCTTCTGCGGAGAGAAGCCCGTCATGAAGACCGCCCGACACGGCGCCTGGAAAGCGATGCTGGCCATCGGCCTGGCCCTGACCCTCGCCGCCTGCGGGCAGCCCAAGGGGTCGGAGAAGCCGCCCGAGCCCGGCGACACCGCCGTGGCCCGCGTCGACGCCGATACGGTCTGGTCCTCCGACGTCAAGCGCGAGGCCGTGGCCCAGGGCCTGATCGGCGAGGGCGAGCCGCTGGACATCTCCTCGGATCTCTTCCGCCGGGTGCTGGACGAGGTCATCGACCAGCGCCTGCTGGCCGCTGAGGCCGTCCGCATGAAGCTCGACAAGAACCCCGTCGCCCAGCAGCGCCTGGAGGCCGCCCGCCAGCGGATCCTGGCCGACATGGTCGTCGAGGGCGTGGTCGAAAAGAAGGTCACCGAGAACGCCATCCGCGAACTGTATCAGGAGCAGCTGCGCCTCTCCCGCCAGTCGGAAGAGGTCAAGGCGCGCCAGATCGTCGTCGGCACCCAGGCCCAGGCCGAGGAGGTCAAGAAGCTGCTCGCCGCCGGCGCCTCGTTCGAGGCCCTGGCCATGGAACGCTCGATTGACGCGGCCACCCGCTTCAGCGGCGGCGACTTCGGCGGCTACTTCACCCTGGATGTCATGCCGGAGAGCTATGTCGGAGCGCTGAGGGACGCCAAGGCCGGCGAGCTGGTCGGCCCCTTCCCGGTCGAGGGCGGCTTTGCGCTGGTCCGGGTCGAGGAGAAGCGTCAGGAGGCGCCGATCACGCTTGAGGCCGCCCGCCCGCAGATCGTCCGGTTCCTGACCTACGACGAGGTGCGCGAGCTGCTGGAAACCCTGCGCGCCAAGGCGAAGATCGAGCCGCTGCTGGGCAAGACCCAGGACGTGCCCGGCGCGCCGCGTGAACCGGCCTCGGCCCCGCCCGCGCCGGCCCCGGCGCCCGCCGACAAGGCCGCCCCCGCTCCCGCTTCCGCGCCAGCGACGCCCGCCCAGAAATGACCAAGCCCCCGACGAAGTCCTCGGCCTCCCGGGCGCTGGAAGCGGCCGCCAAGCCTGTTGAAGCGGCCGCGCACGCCGTACTCGATCCGTTGACCACCGCCATCAAGCGCGGCCTGCGCCGGACCGAGAAGGAGCCCGCCGCGCCCGAACCCGAGGCCGCGCCTACGCCCGGCAAGCCGGGCCTCAAGGTCTCGCCGCTGGCCGTACCCATGCCGAAGATGCCGCCGATCGCCGGCGTTCGCATGGGTATCGGCCGGGCCGGCTTCTACAAGCACGAGCGGCCGGACCTGCTGGTGATGGAGTTCGCCCAGGGCGCCAGCTGCGCCGGGGTCTTCACCCGCCATGGGGTCGGCTCGGCCCCGGTCGACTGGTGCCGCAAGCAGCTGGAAAGCTCCGGCGGCGAGGGCGTCCAGGCGCTGGTCGTCAACGCCGGCTGCGCCAACAGCTTCACCGGCAAGCCCGGCGCCGACGCGGTGCGCCGCGTGGCCGGGGCGGTGGCCAAGCGCTTCGACTGTCGCCAGCGTGACGTGATGATGGCCTCGACCGGCGTGATCGGCGTGCTGCTGGACGACGGCAAGATCACCCAGAAGCTGCCCGTGATCGAAGGCCGGCTGACCGACGACGCCTGGCAGGACGCGGCCCGGGCGATCATGACCACTGACACCTTCCCCAAGGCCGCCACGGCCACGGCGAGGATCGACGGCCAGACGGTGCGCATCAACGGCATCGCCAAGGGCTCGGGCATGATCGCCCCGGACATGGCGACCATGCTGGCCTTTGTCGCCACCGACGCCGACATCGCGCCCAAGGCGCTGCAGACCCTGGTCAGCCTCTACACCCGCACGACCTTCAACTGCGTGACCGTCGACGGCGACCGCTCGACCAACGACACCCTGCTGCTGTTCGCCACCGGCCAGTCGAAGGCGCCGCGCATCAGCCGGGCCGGCGACCACCGCCTGGCCGACTTCCGCGACAAACTGGAAAAGGTCCTGCTGGACCTCGCCCTGCAGCTGGTCCGCGACGGCGAGGGGGCGACCAAGTTCGTCAAGATCAACGTCACCGGCGCCCAGAACGCCGCCAGCGCCCGCAAGATCGCCCGGACCATCGCGGAGAGCCCGCTGGTCAAGACCGCCTTCGCCGGCGAGGACGCCAACTGGGGCCGAATCGTCATGGCCGTCGGCCGCGCCGACGAACCGGTCAACCGCGACCGCATGAGCGTCCACTTCGGCAAGCTGGTCGCCGCCCAGGACGGCCTGGTCTCCCCGACCTACTCGGAGGCGAAGATGAGCGCCTACATGAAGAAGCAGGAGCTCGAGGTCAGCGTCGACGTCGGCGTCGGCCGCGGCGCGGCGTCGGTCTGGACCTGCGACCTGACCAAGGAATACGTGGCGATCAACGGGGACTACCGGAGCTAGCGGGCCGCTTGGCAGGCCTCGCATACCGTCGTTATGGTGGCGCCCTCGCCGGAGGGTGTCGATGTTTCTTGGTCCAGTTCTGGCGTTGGCGCTCGCCGCGCAGCCCGTCGGCGAGAAGCCGGTCATCCGGTCCCATGCCGACCTTCCGCCCACCGAGTTCAAGGTCGGCCCTCTCCCCAGCGAAGCGTTCATGTCGGACGCCTTCCTGCGCGAGACAGTCCCGGCGGTGCGTCTCGAGGCCGAGCGGCTCCTGCGCGAATACCGGATCGAGGACCCAGCGATCAGCCAGCGGCTGCGCACGGGACTGGCCGCCATCGCGCTCCTTCAGGCGCGGCCCCGGGACGCCGAACGCCTGATCGCCGAGCAGCGCGCTTCAGAAACCAAGCCGCAGCTGCGTCAGGTCGGATACATGCTCGCCGACGCCATGGCTGCGGGACTGCGCCCCGGCGGAAGCCGCGACTGCGCCGCCTCAGCCGCCCGCATCACCGCGCTGCTCGAGGCCGCGCCAGCCGAGGTGGCGCGCGAGGAAGTGCTGTTCCGATACGGCCGGGTCCAGGTGTCCAGCCCGGTCTACTACCAGGGCACTGCGGTCGGCGCGGTCGACCCCTATACGCGGCCCAACGCCGGCATGGGGACCTTCGACATCCTTCTGCTGGCGATCTGGCGCGCCGAAAGCGAGGGCGTTCCCGCATGCCGCGAACCCTTGACCAGAGCCTTCCGCGCGTGGCTCGACGCCCCGGAGACCCAGCCGACGGATATCTGGGTTGCCCGCCAGCCGAAGGCCGGCGCCTTGACCGGAGCAAGGCCGGTGACCGTCGCCGTCTGGGACACCGGCATCGATCTCGGACTGTTCGGCGACAGGCTGGCGATCGACCCGGCGGAGCCCCTCGACGGCAAGGACAACGACGGAAATGGCGTCGTGGACGACGTCCACGGCCCGACCTTCGACGGGCGCTTCCTGCCCTCGGCGGCGCCCCTGCCCCTCCCATCGCCCGCGCTTGCGCCGCGCCTCGGCTTCCAGATGGCGATCGAAAAGGGCCAGTTGGACATCAACTACGGCTTCGACACGCCCGAGGCGCGAATGTTCGCCGAACGCGCCCGGACAGCCTCAGCCGCCGAACAGGGCGTCGACGTATCGTTCAGCGAAGAGATGTTCAATCGCAGCCACGGCACCTGGGTCGCATCGGCCCTCCTGGACGGCGCGGACTGGATCCGGCTCTACAATCTGCGGCAAATCCTGCTCGCGCCAACGGTCGGTGCGCCGCCGACCATGGTCGAGGAGACGGACCGTTGGGTCGCCGCGCTGCCCGCCCTGGCCGCCCGGCTGCGCGGGTCCGGCGTGCGGGTCGTCAACATGAGCTGGTCGGTCAACGCGGACGCCCTGGCGCGGGATCTGATGACCTCCGGGATCGAACGTGACCCGGAGAAGGCCTACGAACGCGGGAAGGCCCTCTACCTGAAGATTGCCGCCGCCTTTCAGGCGCTTGTCGACGACTGTCCGGGCATCCTGTTCATCGCCGCCGCCGGCAACAGCAACCAGAGCGACGACATCATGGCCGGCATGCCGCAGGGTGTGAAGGCGCCGAACTTCCTCGCCGTCGGAGCCACCAATAGCGCGGGCCGCGCCAGCACCTTCACGACCTTCGGGCCGAGTGTCCGGATCTATGCACAGGGTGAGCGAACGCCGACGCGCGGGCCCGGCGGTATGACCCTGCTCATGGACGGGACGTCGCTCGCGGCGCCGCTGGTCTCGCGGGCGGCCGCTGGCATGCTGGCGATCAATCCGGATCTGAAGCCGGCCGACGTCATCGATGGCTTGATTGCGACGTCCACCGAAGGCGAGGGTGGCCTGAAGCTGCTGCATGCCGCCGACGCCATCGACTGGGCCCAAGAGCGGCGGTAGGCCGCGTAGGACTCACCGCCGGCATGGCGTAACACTCATGACTCAAGACTCGAGCACACGGGTCCACCCTGGGGAGGGCGTACATATGGGACCTGTCGCGCGGATCGTGCGTTGGGCGTTGTCAACCTGGTTTCGGCTGGACGGCTGGACCGTCGAGGGCGAGGCGCCGTCGTCGCGCAAGTTCGTGGTCATCGCCGCGCCGCACACCAGCAACTGGGACTTCGTCTACTTCGTGGGCGGGGCGGACCGGCTGAAGCTGAATCTCAGCTTCATGGGCAAGTCCTCGCTGTTCCGCTGGCCGTTCGGCGGCATGATGCGCGACCTGGGCGGCGTCTCGGTCGATCGCGCCGCGTCGAAGGACATGGTCGGCGCCATGGTCGCCGAGTTCGCCCGGCGCGACGAGTTCATGCTGACCATCGCGCCGGAGGGCACGCGCGGCCGGGCCGGGGCCTGGAAGACCGGCTTCTACCACATCGCCATGGGGGCCAAGGTGCCGATGGTCTGCGGGATGATGGACTACGGCCGCAAGGTCGTGAGCCTCGGCCGCGCCATCATGCCGACCGGCGACTACGAGGCCGACATGGCGGTGCTGAAGACGATCTACAGCAACTGCACGCCCAAGCATCCGCAGGGCGCGACCTACTAGCGTCCTCCCTCCCCCTTGTGGGGAGGGACAGACCTGCGCAGCAGGTCAGGGTGGGGCAAGGGGTAGCCGCCTTCAGCGCCGGGTGAGGATCGCTGCTTGCCCCACCCGTCTCGTCTCGGCTCCGCCTCGCCGATCCACCCTCTCCACAAGGGGGAGGGAGACTATCGCACCGCGTCCCGCACCGCCTTCAGCGTCGTCAGCAGCGCCCTCGCCCCATCCAGCGGCAGGCAGCTGAGCGGATCGCAGAGGGCCTTGTCGGGGTCGGGGTGGAACTCGAGGAACACGCCGTCGGCGCCGGCCGCGACGGCCGACTTGGCGATGATCGACACGCCGTCTCTCCGGCCGCCGGTCGAGGCGCCGCCGGTGCGCGGGTCGGCGCCGGGCAGCTGCACCGCGTGGGTGGCGTCGATGGTCACCGGCGCGCCCAGCTTCTGCATCTCGCCGATGCCCAGCATGTCGACGATCAGGTTGTTGTAGCCGAACGACACGCCACGCTCGCACATCAGGGTCATCTCGGCGCCGCCGGTTGCTTCCTTGATCTTGTCGAGGATGTTCTTGCTGTCCCAGGGCGCCAGGAACTGGCCCTTCTTGACGTGCAGCAGGCCGCCGGCGGCCTGGGTCGCGCGGGCGGCGGCGACCACGAGGTCGGTCTGGCGGCAGAGGAAGGCCGGGATCTGCACGAGGTCGGCGACGGCGGCGACCGGCTCGCACTCCTCCGGGGTGTGGATGTCGGTGCAGACCGGCACGTCCAGTTGCGACTTCACCTCGGCCAGGATCTCCAGGCCTTTGGTCAGGCCCGGGCCGCGGAAACTCTTGAGCGAGGAACGGTTGGCCTTGTCGTAGCTGGCCTTGAACACATACGGCAGGCCGAGGTCGGCGCAGATGGCCTTGAGCTCCCGCCCGACGGTCAGCGCCAGGTCGAGGTCCTCGATGACGTTGATGCCGGCGATCACCGCCAGCGGGGCGTCGCCGCCGAAGGTGATGTTCCAGCGGTCGAGGGTCAGCTGCGCCATGTCGAGGCTCCCGTCGGAGGTGAAGGACGCTCCATAGCAGAGGTTCGCGCCCTGTCGCCTCCCTCGTCGGCTGGCGTGGCGGTTGTGTGGCCCGGCGGACAGCGACTTTGCCCCCATGGCCCGTCATCCTCGCCCTTGTGGCGAGGACCCCTGTGGCGGACGCCCGTGAGCGTGTGATCACCCTCTCACGCGGAAGCCGAATGAGGGGTCCTGGGCACAAGGCCCAGGATGACGGTTGTGGGAGGGTTTGAGGCAGCGTGAAGCTCGGCTACAGCACGGACATGACCACCGCCCCTGCCAAGCCCATCCTCCTCGTCGCCGCCGCCGCGCTGATCGACAGCGACGGGCGGGTGCTGATCTGCCAGCGGCCGCAGGGCAAGCAGCTGGCCGGGCTGTGGGAGTTTCCGGGCGGCAAGGTCGAGGCCGGCGAGACGCCGGAGGGCTGCCTGATCCGCGAACTGAACGAGGAGCTGGGCATCAGCGTCACGGAAGCCTGCCTCGCGCCGTTCGTTTTTGCGTCCCACGGTTACGATTCGTTTCACCTGCTCATGCCACTCTACCTGTGCAGACGCTGGGACGGATTTGTCACGGCGCGTGAACACGAGGCTCTGGCGTGGGTGAAGCCCCAAAAGCTTGCCGAATATCCGATGCCCCCGGCGGACGCCCCGCTGGTCGCCTTTCTGCGCGACTTCATCTGACACTGAAGGCTTTCGGCCGCGACGAGTCCGGGGCAACCGCCATCGAGTATGGCATGATCGCCTCGCTGGTCTTCCTCGTGGTCCTGACCTCGATGACCGCCTTCGGCAACAAGACCACCGACAAGATGAAGTACGTGAGCGAAGCGGTCAGCGCCGCCATTGCCAGCGACTAGGGCGGGAACGCGCGGGTCCTACCCCGCTCTGTCCCCGGCCGATCGCTCCACCGTCCCCAGCGCGTCGGCCAGCCGCATCTTCGCCGACCCGGGCTTCAGCGGCTTCTGCTGGCTCTCGTGCGGCGCCCAGCCGGTCAGGGTGATGATCTCGAAGGTGGCCGGGACCTTGCCGTCCGCCTGGGCGAAGCGATCGACATAGAGTTCCATCGCCCGCAGCAGCACGGACCGCGACAACGGCTTGCGGGGGCGGTCCAGCAGGACATTCGTCTCGCCCATGGCCCGCAGGTCGCGCAGCAGCGCGATCGGATGGGCGTAGCGCACCGTCACCCGGTCGACGTCCGACACCGGCAGCGCGAACCCGGCCCGCTGCAGCAGCGCCGCACCGTCAAAGCCGTCGGCGAAGGGCGAGACCCGCAGACCCGCCCCGCCGCTGAGCTCGGACTCCGCCGCCAGCAGGCACTGGCGCAGCTCGGTCAGCGAGGCGCCGCCCAGCAGGGCGCCGATAAACAGGCCGTCCGGCCTCAGCGCACGGCGGATCTGGATCAGCGTCCCGACCAGGTCATTGGTCCAGTGCAGGGCGAGGGTGGAGACCACCAGGTCCAGACCGGCCTCCGCGAAGGGCAGCTGCTCCTCGTCGACGACCAGCCGGGACCCGTAGCGATCGTCCAGCATGGCGCGGGAGAGGTCCGTCTCGATCAGCAGATCGACCTTCGCCGCCGCGTCGCTGGCCGCCAGCGCGCGGGCGAAGGCGCCGTCCCGCGCGCCCAGGTCGACCGCCAGCGGAAACCGTCGCATGATCGCTTCCAGCCGGACCACGGCGTCCTCGGCGGCGCGGGCCTTCAGGAAGCCCGCTGCGGCGTAGCCGGGCGCGGCGCGGTCGAGACGGCGCCGGTGAAGGGCGCGATCGAACAGGAGGGGTGGCGTAGCGGACATGCGGCCGGAACATGGCCCTTCACGCGCCCGATGGGAACCGCCGGCGCGCATCATCGGCGCCGCGCGCGGTCTGCTCGACCTGCTGCTGCCGGTCCGTGACTTCGACGGCGAGGCGGCCCAGACCGCCGGCCTGCCGGCCCGGCAATGGAGTCGCATCGCCTTTCTGGAGGATCCGGTCTGCGACGGCTGCGGCTCGCCGTTCGAGTTCGATCCCGGCCCGGGCGTCCGCTGCGCCGCCTGCGCCGCCCGCCCCAGGGCCTTCGACCGCGCAAGGGCCGCCTGCCTGTACGACGAGGCGTCGCGCGACCTGATCCTCAAGCTCAAGCACGCCGACCGCACCGACCTGGCCGGGCTGATGGCCCGCTGGCTGTCGCGGTCGGCCCGGCCGCTGCTCGAGGACGTCGATGTCGTGGTCCCGGCGCCGTTGCATCGGTGGCGGCTGCTGAGCCGTCGTTACAACCAGGCTGCGGAGATCGCACGCCCGCTGGCGCGCGCCCATGGCCTGGTCTACCTCCCCGACGCGCTCGAGCGGGTGCGCGACACCGAGACCCAGGGCGGCAAGACCGCGTCCGGCCGCCGCCGCAACGTGGCCGGCGCCTTCACGGTTCGGGACGCCCGGCGGGACCGCCTCGCCGGGCGCCGCGTTCTGCTCGTCGATGACGTCCTGACCACCGGGGCCACGGCGCAGGCCTGCGCCCGGGCGCTGAAGGCCGCCGGCGCCGCCGCCGTCCACCTCGCCGTCATCGCCAAGGTGCGCGCCGGCGCGGACATCACTATATGACACTCCAGCAACAGGTTCCGGTATCGATCATGGCCAAGGTCACCATCTACACCCGCCCCTTCTGCGGCTACTGCGCGCGGGCGCTCGCGCTGCTGCAGGACAAGGGCGCCGACTTCGAGGAGATCGAGGCCGGCATGGATCCAGCCCTCCGTCGCGAGATGATGGAACGCTCCGGCGGCGGGGCGACCTTCCCCCAGATCTTCGTCGGCGAGCAGCACATCGGCGGCTGCGACGACATGCTGGCGCTGGATCGCGCCGGCAAGCTGGACCCGATGCTGGCGGCATGATCCTGCGCGTCGGCCTTGTCCAGACCTGCACGCCGGCCACCCACGCCGCCGCGCTGGCCCATGTCGCGCCGCTGGTCCGGCAGGCTGCGGCGGACGGCGCGCGCCTGATCGTGACGCCAGAGGGGACCAACATCCTGCAGAAGGACCGCGAGCAGCTGCTGCCGGTGCTGACCTCCGCCGGGGATGACCCGGTGGTGACCGGCCTGCGCGCCCTCGCCGTCGAGCTGGCCGTCTGGCTGGACATCGGCTCGGCCCTGGTCCGGCGCGAGGACGGCAAGGCCGCCAACCGCCAGCTTCTGATCGCTCCCGACGGCGCCATCACGGCGACCTACGACAAGCTGCACATGTTCGACGTCGACCTGCCGACCGGCGAGACGGCACGGGAATCGGCGACCTATGAGCCGGGCGACCGGGCGGTGGTCGTCGAGGCGGCCGGCGCGCGGCTGGGCCTGACCATCTGCTACGACATGCGCTTCCCGGCCCTCTACCGCGCCCTGGCGCTGGCCGGAGCCAACGTCATCACCCTGCCCGCCGCCTTCACCCGCCCGACCGGCGAGGCCCACTGGGAGACCCTCATCCGGGCCCGGGCCATCGAGACCGGCAGCTTCGTCCTCGCCGCCGCCCAGGGCGGCTTCCACGAGGACGGCCGAGGGACCTGGGGCCGCTCGACCATCGTCGCCCCTTGGGGAGAAATCCTCGGCAAGCTGGACCACGACGAGCCCGGCGTGCTGGTCGCCGACCTCGACCTCACCGCTTCGGACCGGGCCCGCGCGGCGATCCCGAACCTGAAGAACGCCCGCCCGTTCACGGGGCCGTAGATGATTAAATACGCCCTCGTATGCGAGCGCGATCACCGCTTCGAGGGCTGGTTCGGCGCCTCGGCCGACTATGACGAGCAGCAGGCGCGCGGGCTGCTGGCCTGCCCTGTCTGCGGCAGCGGCGCGGTACGCAAGCAGATCATGGCTCCGGCCGTCGCCGGCACCAAGGCGCAGGCGTCCGGCGCCGATCTGAAGCCCGGCATGCGCGAGATGGTCATGGAAGCGATGGGCAAGGTCCGCGCCCACGTCGAGGAGAACTTCGACTACGTCGGCGACGCCTTCGCCCGGGAGGCCCGCGACATCCACGACGGAAAGTCCGAGGCCCGCGGCATCTACGGCGAGGCCTCGCCCGCCGACGTGAAAAAGCTGGTCGAGGACGGCGTCAACGTCGCCCCCCTGCCGCCCGCCCCGCCGAAGAAGACGGACCTGAACTGATGAGCGACATGACCTTCGTCTTCGGCCAGGTCGACGACCTGACAGCCCGACTGCGCAAACTGGAGCGGCCCTGCGTCGACATGCTCCAGCCCGGTATCGCCCCCTTCGACGTCGAGGACGCCGTGGCCCCGGCCGGGACGGCGCCGGACGATCTGGTCTCGATGTACGGCCGCCACGACGGCGTCGATCTGCCCGTCGGGCGGACACTGGGCGACGGCCACCTGATCCCCGGCTACTACTGGATGCCGCTCGCCGAGGCGGTGGAGCACTATCGCAGTTTCGACGGCCTCTCCGAGATCTGGCCGCGGTGCTGGTTCCCGATCCTGGCCGACGGCGGCGGCGGCTATCTGGCGGTGGTCTGCGACCCGGATCACGCCGACTACGGCGCGGTGGTCGAGTACCTGCCCGGCGAGCCGGAGCAGGACCTGGTCTACGACAGCGTCTCGATGATGCTGGCTACCGCCATCCGCTGCTTCGAGGCCGGCGCCTGGCGGGTGAGGAACGGCTTCCTCGACGAGGACTTCGAGGCGTCCGAGGCTCTGGCCGATATGCTGAACAGCGGACGACGGGAGGTCGAGGCGGGGGAGTTCTGACAGGACCCTTTGCCCCGTCTCTTGCCGCTGACCTGCGCAGGCGAGGATCAGGCGGGGGAGCGATCGAGCCGCCAGCGCCAGACCGGGCCGTCATCGGGGTGAGGCGTCTCCGCGTCGAACCGGAAACCGACCTTCCGCAGCACCTTGGTCGAGGCGTTCTCGTTCGGCAGGGTGCGCGCCAGGACATGGTCGACGTCCGGCCGGGCCAGGGCGCGGGCGACCATGCCGCGCGCCGCCTCGGTCGCCAGCCCCCGCCCGCGCCGTTCGGGGGCGAACTCGTAGCCGATCTCCAGCCCGCCATCGGCCGGCGCCCCCTTGAAGCCGCCCAGGCCGATCAGCGTTCCGTCGCTGGCGTCGAAGAAGAAATGCATCCACCAGTCGGCCGCCTCGGGCCGGACGCGCAGGTAGTCGCCTGCGCGTCCGATCGCCGCCAGCGCGTCGGGACCGGCCCACCCCTCGGCCGCGGAGACGCCCAGCGCCCGCAGCAGCCCGGCCTCACCCTCCCGCTCGAATGCGGACAGCTGGTCGAGCGTCGCCGCCTCCAGACGCAGGCGGTCGGTGCGGATCGTCACGCCGTCTTCGCCGCCCGCGTCACCGTCATCATATAGTTCACGTCCGCGTCCGCAGACGGGCCCCACCGGGCGGTCAGGGGGTTGTAGGTGACGCCGAAGGGCCCCTCGATCTCGAAGGGGTGCCCCTCCAGGAAGCCGCGCAGCTCCTGCGGCGTCAGGAACTTCCTCCAGTCGTGCGTGCCCGCCGGAACCCAGCGCAGCACATACTCGGCGCCGATCTTGGCGAGGGCGAGGGCCTTGAGCGTGCGGTTCAGCGTCGCGACGATCATCAGGCCGCCGGGCGCCAGCAGCTTCGCCGTCGTGCGCAGGAACTCGCCGGGATCGGCCACGTGCTCGATCACTTCCATGTTCAGGATGACATCGAACGGGCCGGCCCCGTCGGCGAGCAGCTGCTCGGCCGTGGTGGCGCGGTAGTCGATCTCCAGGCCCTGTTCGGCGGCATGGGTCGATGCTGTGCCGATGTTGCGCGCCGAGGCGTCGGCCCCGGTGACGGCGAAGCCCAGCCGCGTCATCGGCTCGCTGAGCAGCCCGCCGCCGCAGCCGATGTCGAGCAGCTTCAGCCCCTCGAACGGCCGCCGCGCAGAAGCGTCGCGCCCGAACCGCGCCGACGCACGGTCGCGAATGAAGGTCAGGCGGGTCGGGTTGAACCTGTGCAGCGGCGCGAACTTGCCGTGCGGGTCCCACCACTCCGCCGCGATACGGGAGAAGCGCTCGACCTCTTCGGGATCGATGGAACTGGTCAGGGTGGCCGTGGTCATGGGCGCTGAATCAGCATGCCTCGCGCTGGGGGACAAGAGACACCCCTTTTCCGGTGTCGCGCCAGAAGCTGGCTTGAGGTCGGATGGGGTCAAGACTCGAAGGGACCCGTCAGATGAAACACCTGCTCACCATCGCCGCCGCGGCGGCCGCCCTGTCCGGCTGCGCCGGCATGATCACGGGCGGGGAGCTGCTCCGCCCCGGAGAGCCAACCGGCTACATCCAGGTCGTCAACCAGACCCGGGGGGCGGTCAACGCGGTGCTGATCTCCAGCTGCGACGCCTCGACCTACGGGCTCAACCGCCTTCCGGGCGGGGTGACGATCGCCCAGGGATCGTCCTACAGCTTCCAGGTCTCGGCCGGCTGCTGGGATGTGGCCGCAGGGACCACCGGCGTCGGCGACGCCCGGCAGCGCTTCAACGTCCCGGCCGGCGGGACCTTCCGCTACACGGTCACGCAGTAGCCGAGCGGGATTGTCCGCGAGGCCGCACGCCGCTAGAAGGGCGCCTCTTGCCTCTGCAGCCGCCCGTTTGGCGTGGTTGAGGGCAGGAAAAACCGCCAATCAAGGGGGCTAGCGGCCTGACGTGTCACGGCTGGTGATGAAATTCGGCGGCACTTCGGTGGCCGACCTGGAACGCATCCGGCGGGTTGGCCGGCTGGTGGCGGCCGAAGTCGCGACCGGCAAGCAGGTCGCCGTCGTCGTGTCCGCCATGTCGGGCAAGACCAACGAGCTGGTCGCTTGGACCGACGGCGCCGGCGCGGCCGCGCAAGGCCTGCCGCCCTCGGACGATGAATACGACGTGGTCGTCGCCAGCGGCGAACAGGTGACCGCCGGCCTGCTGGCCATGACCCTTCGCAACATGGGTCTGAACGCGCGCTCGTGGATGGGCTGGCAGGTGCCGATCATCACCGACGACGCCCACGGCCGGGCCCGCATCGACGACATTCCGCCCGAGAACCTGGCTCGGGCCATGGACGCCGGCGAGATCGCCGTCATCGCAGGCTTCCAGGGCGTTGATCGCCAGGGCCGCATCGCCACGCTCGGCCGGGGCGGATCCGACACCAGCGCCGTGGCGGTCGCCGCCGCGGTCGGCGGAGCCTGCGACATCTACACCGACGTCGACGGGGTCTACACCACCGACCCCCGCATCGAGAGCAAGGCCCGCAAGCTGGCCCGCATCTCCTATGAGGAGATGTTGGAGATGGCCTCGCTGGGGGCCAAGGTGCTTCAGACCCGTTCGGTCGAGCTGGCCATGTCCCAGCACGTGCCGCTGCGGGTGCTTTCAAGTTTCGTCGAGCCCGGGGAAGCCCCCGGTCAGGGCACCATCGTCTGCGACGAGGAGGAGATCGTGGAAAAGCGTATCGTGAGCGGGGTGGCCTACAGCCGCGACGAGGCCAAGGTCAGCCTGTTCGGCCTGCCCGACACCCCCGGCGTCTCCTCGAAGATCTTCGGCCGGCTGGCCGACGCCAACGTCAATGTCGACATGATCGTCCAGAGCCACGCCCGCAGCGAGGGCGCGGCCAACATGGAGTTCACGGTCGGCAAGCGCGACGCGGCCCGCACGGTGGAAATCCTCCGCGCGGCCCAGTCCGAGATCGGCTTCGAGGACGCCCAGCTGAATGAGGACGTCGCCAAGGTCTCGGTCATCGGGGTCGGCATGCGCAGCCACGCGGGCGTCGCCAAGACGATGTTCACCGCCCTGGCCGAGAAGGGCGTCAACATCCAGGTCATCTCGACCAGCGAGATCAAGATCAGCGTGCTGATCGACGCCGCCTACACCGAACTGGCGGTCCGCGCCCTGCACGCGGCCTACGAGCTGGACAAGGTCTGACCACGGACGGGGCATGCGCTTTGCTGCGCGCCCCCGGCGGCGCGCGGACGCGCCCCCGGCGTGGATCGCGACGCTCGCCGGGGAGCTCGCGCCTCACCATGGCGGGCCTTTCTGGCAGGCCACCTGTCGTCGTCATCCCGCCGAGCGCGCAGCGCGTTGCGAAGCGCGCACCGAAG
The DNA here is from genome assembly GCA_027487945.1 of Caulobacteraceae bacterium. GTDB lineage: Bacteria > Pseudomonadota > Alphaproteobacteria > Caulobacterales > Caulobacteraceae > Caulobacter. The sequence continues at coordinate 16,893 of JAIYCQ010000011.1, read as the reverse complement.
GGCATGCGGGCAGCCTGGTCAGCCGGTTCCGCAGGCGTATCGTCATCGATCGCACATTCGTCGGCCTGATCACTGTTCCCTCACGGAAATCTGCTATAGCCGCCGTGAGGACGGGAGACTTCCCACACCATGGTCACGAGCTTCGCCATCCGCGGCCCGCGCAGTCTGCTCCGGCAGATCCGCGAAGCCATGGCCGGCGACGCGCCCGCCCAGACCAAGCTCAACATGGTCGTCCGCATCATCGCCGGGTCGATGGTGGCGGAGGTGTGCTCAATCTATCTGCGGCGGGCCGGCGGCGAACTGGAGCTGTTCGCCACCGAAGGCCTGTCGCCTGACGCCGTCCACGTCACGCGCCTGAAGTCCGGCGAGGGCCTCGTCGGCGAAATCGTCCGTCAGGGCCGGCCGCTGAACCTCAGCGACGCGCCCAACCACCCGGCCTTCTCCTACCGCCCGGAAACCGGCGAAGACCCCTACCACTCCTTCCTCGGCGTCCCGCTGCTGCGCGGCGGGCGGGCGATCGGGGTTCTGGTCGTCCAGAACCGCACCGAGCGCAGCTATGGCGAGGAAGAGGTCGAGGACCTGCAGATCATCGCCATGGTCCTGGCCGAGATGGTCGGCGCCGGCGAGCTGCTCGGCCAGGAAGTCCTCAAGGACGTCGAAATCGCGCCGCACAAGCCGGAACGGCTCAAGGGCGCGCGCTTCGCCGACGGCCTGGCCTACGGCAAGGTTGTGCTGCACGAGCAGCCCGTGGCCCCCGAGCAGCTGCTGAGCGACGACTCCGCCGCCGAGGAGCTCCGCCTGCGCGGCGCGGTCGAGGCGCTGCAGACGCAGATCGACGAGATGCTGGAGGGCCACCACGGCCTTGTCGGCGCCTCCTACGAAGTGCTCGAGACCTACCGGATGTTCGCCCACGACCGGGGCTGGAACCGCTCCCTGGAGGAGGCCGTCCGCAACGGCCTGACCGCCGAGGCGGCGGTCGAGCGGGTGCGCTCCGAACACCGGGCGCGGCTGGGCCAGGCGCGGGATCCCTACCTGCGCGAGCGCCTGCACGACCTTGAAGACCTCAACGACCGCCTGCTGCGCCACCTGTCCGGCGATGGGCACAAGGCCCGCGAGCTGCCCGACGACGCCATCCTGGTGGCCCGGAACCTGGGCCCGGCCGATCTGCTCGAGTACGACCGCACCAAGCTGAAGGGCCTGTTGCTGGAGGAGGGCTCTCCCGCCAGCCATGCCGCCATCGTCGCCCGGGCCCTGGACATCCCCTGCGTCGGCCGCCTCGCCGGCCTGCGGGACAAGGTCAACGAGGGCGATCCGGTGATTGTCGACGCCGAGAGCGCCGAAGCCTTCCTGCGCCCGCGCCCCGACGTCGTCGCCGCTCTGGACAACCGGCTGGCCGTCCGCGCCCAGCGGCGGGCCGAGTTCGCCCGCCTGCGGGACACCCCGGCCTTCACCAAGGACGGCGCCAAGGTCACCCTGCTGATGAACGCCGGCCTGGCCGTCGACCTCGACATCCTGGGCGAGACCGGGGCCGAGGGCATCGGCCTGTTCCGGACCGAGTTCCAGTTCATGGTCGCCGAGGACATGCCGCGCCTCGACGCCCAGCGGGCCCTCTACGAGAAGGTGCTGGACGTCGCCGACGGCCAGCCCGTGACCTTCCGGACCCTCGACCTGGGGGGAGACAAGCTGCTGCCCTACATGGAGCTGGAGCGGGAAGAGAACCCCGCCCTCGGCTGGCGGGCCATCCGCATGGGCCTCGACCGCCCGGCCCTGCTTCGCCTGCAGCTGCGGGCCCTGATCTGGGCCGCGCGCGGGCGTCCGCTGCGGATCATGTTCCCGCTCGTGGCCAGCGTGGATGAGTTCCGCGCCGCCCGCGCCTTCGTCGACGCCGAACTGGCCTGGGCCCAGCGGCGCGGCCGGCCGGCCCCGTCCCGGCTGGACGTCGGGGCCATGATCGAGGCCCCCGCGCTGCTGTGGCACCTCGATGCGCTGCTGCCGATGACCGATTTCGTGTCGGTCGGCACCAACGACCTTATGCAGTACCTGTTCGCGGCCGACCGCGGAAACCCGCGCGTGGCCGACCGCTACGACCCGCTGTCGCCGCCGGCGCTGCGGGCCCTGCAACAGATCCAGATCGCCTGTGCCGAAACGGGAACGCCGGTCTCGGTCTGTGGCGAAATGGCCGGTCGCCCGCTGGAGGCCTTCGCCCTGGTCGCCCTCGGCTTCGACCGCCTGTCGATGCCCCCCGCCGGCATAGGCCCCGTCAAACAGATGGTGCTTTCGGTGGATCGGGAGGCCGCGCAACGCGGGGTGATGTCCCTGCTGAAGGGCGCCTCCGGCTCGGTCCGCAACGAGATCGAGACCCTGGCCCGGAAATTGTATGTAGCGATCTGACGCCAACCTCGGGTGACGGATTAGAACATTGAATTCCGGGCACTATTTTGTTATCCACAATACAGCATTAAGGTTTCCCGGCTCACGGGAAAAGAGATGCGCCGCGCTCGCTCGTGGCGCGAGTACGTGGGGGCGTTGGTAGCCATGCCGCTCGATTCTGGCGGGGTTACGCATCTGTACCGCACCGGGGACATTGACCCGGCGGATCAACTCGTCCCGACCGAGGAGCCGTCCCTGCACTACGGACCCGACATCGGCGCGGCGCTGAAGGCGGCGCGGGAGTTCCGCGGCCTGTCGCTTCAGGACGTCGCGGACCAGACACGCATCCGCCGCACCTACCTGGCCGCCGTCGAGGACATGCGGCTGGACGAGCTGCCGTCCCGCCCGTTCGCCGTCGGCTATATCAAGGCCTACGCCAAGCTCCTGGGGCTCGACCCGGAAGAGGCGGTCGCCCGCTTCAAGGACACATCGCCCGATCCGGACGAGCCGCTGCGCGCCCCGGTCGGCGTCCGCCGCGAGCGGGACCCGCGCCTGGGCGTGGTGATGGCCGTGGGCGCCTTCATCATCTGCGCCATCATTCTGTGGAACATCGCCCAGCGCGCCATCAGCGAAGAGGCCCTGCCGGCCCCCGTGGCCGCGGAGAGCGCGGCGGCGACGGCGGCGCTGGAGGTGGACCCGACGGGCCCGACCAGCATCGGCGCGCCCCTGCCCGCCCCGACCGAAGCCTCCACCCCGCCCGTCTACGAAACCCCGGGCCTCGAGGCCGCCTCCCAGGCCGGCGGATCCGCCGACGCCGCAGCCGCCGCCGCCAAGGCGCGCCGCGAGGCCGAGGCCGCCGCCGGCCCGGCCGCGCCGTCCGACCAGGTCGGCCAGCCGTTCGTCGCCAAGGGCAAGGTTCACGGCGCGGCGCCGGAAGCCTCGACCGTGACGCTGCAGGCCCGACGCCAGACGATGCTGATCGTCCGCGGTCCGGACAACGCCATCTACTTCGCCCGCCCCCTGGCGGCCGGAGAGGCCTTCCGCCTGCCCAACGCAAAGGGGGTGTCCGTCGAGGTCACCGACCCGACCGCCGTGGACGTCTTCGTGGGCGGCCTGCTGAAGGGCGCCATGCCCGCGGCCCAGGCCACGGCCGTCGCCCTGGCGAGCTGACGCGAAACTTCGATGACGGGCTTGGGAAACCCTGCGCGCGGGCTTACCTTGCACGTCTGATGAGCCACGACGATCACACCCACCTTCGCCCCTGGCGCCGCATCGACCGGCGCAAGTCACGCCAGATCATGGTCGGCAAGGTCCCGATCGGCGGCGACGCGCCGATCGCCGTGCAGTCGATGACCAACACCCTGACCAGCGACGCGGCGGCGACCATCGCCCAGATCCGTCAGCTGGAGGAGGCCGGCGCCGACATCGTCCGCGTCTCCTGCCCCGACGTGGAGTCGACGGCGGCGCTGCCGGGCATCGTCAAGGCGTCCAGCGTGCCGATCGTCGCGGACATCCATTTTCACTACAAGCGTGGCATCGAGGCCGCCAAGGCCGGCGCCGCCTGCCTGCGCATCAATCCGGGCAACATCGGCAGCCCCGACCGCGTCCGTGAGGTCATCCAGGCCGCCCGAGACCATGGCTGCTCCATGCGGATCGGCGTCAACGCCGGATCGCTGGAGCGTGACCTGCTGGAAAAGTACGGCGAGCCCTGCCCCGACGCCATGGTCGAGAGCGCGCTGAGCCATGCCCGCATCCTGCAGGATCATGACTTCCACGACTTCAAGATCAGCGTGAAGGCCTCGGACATCTTCATGACCGTGGCAGCGTACCAGCAGCTGGCCGACGCCATCGACTGCCCGCTGCATCTGGGCATCACCGAGGCCGGGGCGCTGCGCACCGGTACGGTCAAGTCCGCCATCGGCATGGGCAGCCTGCTGTGGGCCGGCATCGGCGACACCATCCGGGTCAGCCTGGCCGCCGACCCGGTCGAGGAGATCAAGGTCGGCTTCGACCTGCTGAAGTCGCTCGGCCTGCGGCATCGCGGCGTCAACATCATCGCCTGCCCGTCCTGCGCGCGGCAGGGCTTCAACGTCATCAAGACGGTGGAAGCGCTCGAGGAACGGCTGGCCCATGTGGCCACGCCGATGTCGCTGTCGATCATCGGCTGTGTCGTCAACGGTCCCGGCGAGGCGCTGATGACCGACCTCGGCTTCACCGGCGGCGGCAAGGGATCGGGCATGGTCTATGTCGCCGGTCGCCCGGATCACAAGCTCGACAACGACAAGATGGTCGACCACATCGTCGGGCTGGTCGAAGCCCGCGCCGCCGAGATCGAGGCCGAGAAGGCCAGGGCCCTGGAGGCAGCAGAATAGCGCGCCCGGTCACGACCGGCGCGTTCGGCAGAGTCACGCGTACGAGGGCACAGGTTCACAGCTCCCTGAAGGCAGGAGGCTCCCGCCGTGATCAACACCCGAAACACTGAACGGATCGCCCTGCGGGCCGCTCTGGGGTTCTATCTCCGCTGTTCGCGGGAGATCGCCAGCGGCCTTGGCGGCGGGGACGTCCTGCGCGGCCTGATCATCGTCGCGATCAACCAGGCCAACGTCGCCCACATCGAGCCCGACAGCGGCCAGTTCGCCACCACCGATCAACCCGTGCCGCTGGAAGAGCGCCGGCCGATCAGCGTTCACGCCCTGTCGCTCGACCTGGGCATCCCCTACGAGACCACGCGGCGACACGTGAAGGCGCTGATCGAGAGCGGGCTCTGCCGGCGTGTCGAAAACGGCGTCGTCATTCTCCCGCACACGATCGAAAACGTGTCGCTTCGCCTGCGCCGGAATTTCGAGAACGTGCAGGCCTTCGTCACAGACCTTCGCCGTGGCGGGGTCCTCGAGCCGACCGACGAGGCGCCCCTGTCCTGACCGGGGTCGGGTCGGGCGCGACAGATGCGCGCGGTTGCCCCGGATCGCCGTAGCGCTACCCGAAACGGGGGCAGATGACTCGTGCAGCCGGCGCCTTCCCCGGCGTATGCATACCGCCGGTTTTGATGGCGGGCCCGGGGTTGCCGACTGTGACGACAGAGGTTGAGAAGGATCACGGCAGACTGGCCTTGCGGGCCGCTACGCGATTCTTTCTCAAGTCCGTCGACCTGCTGGCCCGGGCTGTCAGTGACGGCGATATTCTCCGTGGCGTGATCTTCCTGGCCGTCGTTGACGCCAACACCCGTCACCTCCGGCCCGCCGATCCCGTCGCCCGCACCTTCGCCGACAGCCGCGACAAGGTCCCCGACGACCTGCGCCGGCCGGTCAGCGTGCATGCCGTGGCGCTGGACCTCGCCGTGCCCTACGAAACCACGCGGCGGCACGTGAACGCCCTGATCGACCAGGGTCTTTGCGAGCGGGTCGGGGCCGGCATCCTTGTGCGGGCCGAGGTCCTCGACCGCGAGGGTATGGTTGCGACCCACCGCAAGAATATCGAGCACCTGCGCGCCCTGTTCCGCGACCTGCGGGACGGGGGCGTCGATCTGGACGGCTAGAGCGATGCAGGCTCCGCCTTCATCCGCCCCCGCCACCGGCCGGGGCCTTGCCAGGTCGTCCGTGCACGCCATCTTGAGCCGGATGGACGTCCTTGCCGCCGGCCGCGCCGTTCGCCCCGAATTCGGTTGCCTTCCTCGCCCCGGAGCGGAAGGCTGGTGGTCATCGAGGGAGGGGCTTCGCGCCGCGCAGACCCGTTGAGCACTGCAAGCAACCACGACAGCCAGGACGGCCTGGCCGGTCAGGCCGACGACTACGACGTCGCCGTGCGGCTGGCCGGGGAGTTCTTCGTCCGGGGCGTCGAGATCATCGCACGCGCCCATGACGGCGACCTGCTCAAGGGGATCATCTTCACGGCCATTGCCGTCGCCAACGGCGGCGGCGCCACGGGCGCGGCGCTCCGCCAGCCCCCGCGCCCCGTCAGCGTGATGTCAGTCGCCGGCTCGATCGGCGTGCCCTACGAGACGACGCGCCGCTATGTGAACCTGCTTGTGGCCCAGGGCCTGTGCGAGCGGATGGGCCGCAGCGGGGTGGTCGTCCGGCAGGAAGGCCTGGCCCGACCGGAGCTGGTCACCGCCTACCAGGAGACGATCACCAGCGTGAACCGGCTGTCGACGGCCCTGCGCCGCCTGACCCCGGTCAGCCCGAGGACCTGAGGCGGCGCCCGCCGCCCCCTGGCCGACGGCGATCAGGTGTCGAACACGATGACCGAGCGGGCCAGTTCGCCGCGCTTGAGTTCCTCGAACGCCTCGTTGACCTGCTCCAGCTTCAGACGCTGGGAGATCATCTCGTCCAGCTTCAGCTTGCCCGACATGTAGAAGTCGACCAGCCGCGGCATGTCGACCGGGAAGCGGTTGGAGCCCATCAGCGAACCCTGGATGCGCTTTTCCCCGAGGAAGTCGGCGCCGTGCAGCTCGATCATGGTGCCGACCGGGATCATGCCGATGACGTTGGCGGTGCCGCCCCGGGCCAGCATCTTGAAGGCCTGTTCGGTGGTCTTTTTCAGGCCGATGGCCTCGAAGCTGTGCTGGACGCCGCCCTTGGTCATCTCGATGACGGCGGCGACGGGATCGACTTCGCTGGCGTTGACGACGTCGGTCGCCCCGAACGCCTTGGCCAGGGCCAGTTTGGAGTCCTGCATATCGATCGCGATGATCCTGCCGGCGCCGGCGATGGCCGCGCCGTTGACCGCCGCCAGGCCGACGCCGCCGCAGCCGATGATGGCCACCGTCTCGCCCGCCCGCACACTGGAGGTCTGCACCACCGCGCCGACGCCGGTCGTCACCGAGCAGCCGATCAGGGCGGCCCGGTCCAGCGGCATGTCCTTGCGGACCGCGACGCAGGCATGCTCGTGGATCAGCATCTGCTCGGCGAAGGACGACAGGTTCAGGAACTGGTTCAGGCCGTTGCCGAGGCGGGGCTCGTCGCCCTTGGCGCGGCGGACGTCGCCGCTGACGCAGCGGGCCATATGGCCGGTGACGCAGTGGGCGCAGTGACCGCAGAAGGCCGACAGGCAGGTGATCACGTGGTCGCCCGGCTTTACCGTGCGGACTTCCGAGCCGACCTGCTCGACGACGCCGGCGCTCTCGTGGCCCAGCACGGCCGGGAGCGGGTGGGGATAGGAGCCTTCAACGAAGTGCAGGTCCGAGTGGCAGACACCGGCGGCGACGGTGCGGATCAGCACCTCATGGGGACCGGGCTTGCTGATCGAGATGTTTTCGATCTGCAGCGGCTTGCCGACTTCACGCAGGACTGCGGCCTTCATGGCGTATCTCCCCATCATTGATTGGGGCGGACGTTATCGCCGTTCACCCGTCGGGCGAAAGGCCTCGCGAACGATCACCCGCAAGAATCTCGACGCGGGCCGGCCCGTCGGATACCGATAGTTCTAAAGTGATGGAGGCAAACCCATGACCGACCGCAATCTGCTTTCCCGACGCGGCCTGCTGCGCTGGACGGCCGTGGCGGGGGTCGCCGTCTCCACACCGGTTCTTGCGAAACGGGCGGACCCGGTTCTCGAGACCCATCGCGGGCCCGTCCGAGGCGCGGCTCTGGCCAATGGCGTGATGGCCTTCAAGGCGATTCCCTACGCCGCCCCGCCGGTCGGCGCGCTGCGTTTCGCGCCGCCTTCGCCGGCGGCGGCCTGGACCAGCCCCCTTGGCGGAACCCGGCTGCCCGCCACGGCGATGCAGAGCCCGTCGCCGTCGTCGGTCAACCCGACCTCGGAGCTCGGCAAGGCGCTGCAGGCCGTGTTCCCCGGCCGCGCCGACCTCGAGGCGCAGAGCGAGGACTGCCTCTACCTGAACGTCTGGACCCGGGGCCTTGGCGACGGGAAGAAGCGGCCGATCATGGTCTGGATGCACGGCGGCGGCTTCGCCTATGGCTCCGGGGGCTGGCCGATGTACGACGGTGCGAACCTGGCGGCCCGGGACGTGGTCATCGTGAGCCTGAACCACCGCCTGAACGTCTTCGGCTATCTGGACCTGCCAGAGGTCCCCGGCTCGGCCAACGCCGGTATGCTGGACCTGGTCGCGGCGCTTCAGTGGGTGCGAGACAACGCCGGGGCCATCGGCGGCGACGCCGGCAACGTCACCATCTTCGGGGAGTCCGGCGGCGGGGCCAAGGTCAGCTACCTGCTGGCCATGCCGGTCGCCAGGGGCCTGTTCCATCGCGCGGTGATCCAGAGCGGACCGGGCGTCAGGGCCGTGCCGCGCGCCGCCGCCGCCGCGCTGCGCGCCGACGTCTACAGGGAGCTGGGTCTCGTCGAGGGTGACGTCGCCGGCCTGCGCGCCGCGCCCGCCGCCGCCATCCAGAAGGCGGCCGCCGCCGCCGCGGCGAAGCAGCCCGGCGCCGGGTTCGAGCGCGCCGGCTTCGCGCCGGTCGTCGACGGCGCCGTCCTCCCGACCCAGCCCTGGGACCCAAAGGCGCCCGACACCGCCCGCGACGTGCCCGTACTGATCGGGCTGAACCGCGACGAGATGACCCTGTTCATGGCCTCGGCCCCCTGGTTCGGGCGGCTGGACGACGCCGGGCTGGAGAAGATGGCCGCCGCGATCTTCGGGCCCAGGGCGCCCGCGGTCCTCGAGGCCCTGCGCAAGGACTTCCCGAAGGACAGCCCGACCTACCTCGCCACCCACCTGACCACCTACGGCCGGATGTTCGCCGGCTCGGTGCAGATCGCCGAGCGGAAGGCGGCCCAGGGCGGGGCGAAGGCCTGGTTCTACCTGCTCGAATGGGAGACGCCGGTCGGGCCTTTGCGGTCGCCGCACACGCTGGAAATCCCGCTGGTGTTCGACAATGTCGAGAACAGCCGGGTCCTGACGGGTCCCGGGCCGGCCCCGACGCTGATGGCCAGACAGATGAGCGCCGCCTGGCTGGCCTTCGCCCGCACCGGCGATCCCAACACCCCGACCCTGCCGAACTGGCCTGCCTACGAGGCGAGCAAGCGGGCGACGATGGTGTTCAACCTGCAGAGCCGGGTGGTCGAGGACCTCTTTTCGGCGACACGGCGGGCGGTGACCTGACGCCGGGCGGTGAGCCCATGCGTCCTTCGCGGCGGCGACCCGCGGACCCACGACCTTTGACACGCCCGCCGCCCGCGCCTAACGCCAGACCATGAGCCAGCTCCTCTTCGCCACCCGCATCCACAGCGCCAGCCTCGCCGCCGACAAGGGCTTTTCCGCCCTCAACGCCGACCTGGAGGAGGCCTGCCGGATGCTGGAGGCCGAGGACGAGGCCGGCCGCGCCTGGAGCCGGGCCAACGGCTATCGCGGCTTTACTTCTTACAGCTCGCCGGGCGAGCAGTGGACGCGCGCGACCGCCTTCGGAGACCTGAAGCGCCGGCTGGACCGGCACGCCGCTGCGTTCGCCGGCGAGTTGGGACTGGATCTCGACGGGCGGCGCCTGCGACTGGACAGCTTCTGGGTCAACGTCCTGAAGCCGGGCGGCGGCCACAGCGGCCACATCCATCCGCACAGCGTGCTGAGCGGCACCTACTACGTCGCCCTGCCGCAGGGCGCACAGGGCATCCGGTTCGAGGACCCCAGGCTGGCGATGATGATGGCGGCGCCGATGCGCGCCGCCGACGCGCCGGCCGATCAGCAGCCGTTCGTCACCGTGTCGCCGGCCCCGGGGGACCTGCTGCTGTGGGAAAGCTGGCTGCGGCATGAGGTGCCGCCTTCGAATGCGAAGACGGACCGCATCTCGATCAGCTTCAACTACGGCTGGCGCTAGGGGTCGCCGAACACGACGTCGCGCATGGGATCGCGACGGCGCTTGCCGCGGCGGCCGAGGGCCTGGTCGATGCCGACGCAGGCGACGCCGATCCAGAGCAGCATCGCCAGGCTGTAGCCGCGCTGCCAGAGGCCGAGATTGCTCTTGTCGACCAGGTCCATGCCGCCGACGTTGAACATCACCAGCGTCAGCCCGATCATCGCCAGGAAGCTGAGGATGACCAGCGACTTCACCCCGCCCATGTCCGAGCGCCCTGAAAGGCCGAGGAACATGAACAGCGCAGCCGGGGCGGCCAGGACGGCGAGGCCGAGGCCGCGGACCGTGACCGGCCCGGCATGCAGCGGGTTGGGCATCGGGTAGAGGCCGCCGTAGACGAAGGACACGCCAACGGCCGCCAGGCAGATCGCCGCCAGGGTCGCCCATAGGAAGCTGGAGCCGAGGGTCTTCATACCGATCAGCACGCCCAGCGCCGCGACCACCGCGCAGCCGCCGGCGGCCATCATGCCATAGTTGAACAGCTGGGCGGCGGGCTTGCCGGCCATGCCAAGTTCACTCGCGTACTGGGTGAAGTGATTGTAGCCAGGCGTCAGGTAGCCGCCGACGATCAGAACGCCGCAGTAGAGCACCGGAACCAGAACACCCAGCTTCAGCAGCAGTGATTCAGGCCGCATTACTTCCCCCTTCAGGTCTTTTGCCGGACGCTGGCGCGCGGCGGCGCCAGCGTCAACGCAAGACCCCTAGCGGTTGCGCGGCGCCACACATATGGGACGGTCCTGGAACAGGTCGCCGACCAGAGAACCGTCGGTCCGCCGCCTTGCGCGCCCGCTCGAACGCGCGCGTCTCGGGCTGCGGGCGGTCGCCCGTTCCGCACGCCGGCGCCTCGACCCGCTGGGCGTCACGGCAGAGACAGAGGTCCTCGCGGTCCTCCTGCCGTCAGCCTGTCACCGGGAAGGCGGCGGGAGCGTGGCGGCCAAGGTGACGACCAGCGCCTCGTCGGTGACAATGGCGCCCAGCCGCAGCGGCCGGTCCGGACTGACGAACCGCAGGTCGACGTAGTTCCAGGCCACCGTCGCGTCCCGCCCGGCGCGGGCGGCGTTGGGGCCCGGCACGATGCGGGAGTGGGCGTGCCGCTCGAGGATGGTCAGGTCCGCCTGCAGCGCCGCCTCGTACAGCGCGGTCGACAGCTGGCAGAGCCCGCCCCCGACCGCCGGCGACAGCGAACCGCCCTGCAGCATCCGCCCCTCGACATAGCCCCGGGCCCGGGTCGGCCGTCCCACGTGACGCCAGAAGCTGAACGCCACGCCGGGGGCCAGCAGCAGGCCGTCCAGCGCCGCGCAGGCGCGCCGCAGGTTGACGATCTTGCCGGCCTGATGCTCGGGCCTGCCGCTGTAGTCCGGACTGACCAGCGGACTGCGCGCCTCGGCGATGATCTCCGGAAAGGCGGCGACGGCCCGCCCGAGCCGGGGCGGGGCGGCGATCAGGTCGACCAGCCCGCGCCGCGCCTGGAACACAGCCATCTTGGCCGCGAAGACAGCCGCTGACAGGGTCGTCGGCTCACGCCAGACGGCGACCTCGACCGGCGCTTTCTCAGTCTCCAGGGTCAGACTCCCAGGCTGGCGAAGGTCACCCCGCCATCGACGGCGACCGTGATGCCCACCGCATAGTCGCCGGCGCGCGAGGCCAGGTAGATGGCCACGCCCTGCATGTCCTCGTCCGTGCCGATCCGCCGCGAGGGGATGCGCGAGGCGACGGCCTCGGCCTGGTCCCGGGCGGTTATGTTCATGTCCGAGGCGAAGGCGCCGGGCGAGATGGCGGTGACGACGATGTTGTCGGCGATCAGCTGGGCGGCCATCCGCCGGGTCAGGTGGATCAGCCCGGCCTTGCTGGCCTGATAGCTGTAGGTCTCCTGCGGATTGGGCCGCATGCCGTCGATCGAGGCGATGTTGATCACCTTGGCCGGCTGCTCATGGCTGGCGCGGGCGCGCAGGGCCGGAGCCAGGGCCTGGGTCAGGAAGAAGGGCGACTTGAGGTTCAGGTCCATGACCTTGTCCCAGCCGTTCTCGGGAAACGCATCGAACTCGGCCAGCCAGGCGGCGCCGGCGTTGTTGACCAGGATGTCCAGGCCGTTCTCATGCTCGCCGTAGGCCTGCGCCAACGCCTTGCAGCCCTCGATCGTCGAGACGTCCTGCGGCAGCGAGATACAGGTCCCGCCGCCGGCCGACAGCTCGGCCGCGGTTGCGTCGCAGGCCCCGGGCTTGCGCGAGGAGATGTAGACCCTGGCCCCGGCGGCGATGAATCCGGCGGCGATCATCTTGCCGATGCCGCGCGATCCGCCGGTGATCAGGGCCGTACGGCCCTTCAGCGAGAACAGGTCGGTGCTCATGGTGTGTCTCCCCTCGAGTGTTGCGCCGAAATCTAGCGGCGCCTGCATCAAACCCCAACTGTTCGCTCAGCAGGCGTTCAGGCTTGCCGGTGCAGGATGATGCGTGAAAGGAACTTTTCGCATGGGCCAGTCCATCACCGAACGCCGCATCATGGGCGTCTGGGTTTTCGACCTCGACGACGCCGAGACCGCGCGCGCCCTCTACGCCGAACTGCCAGCGCCGCTGAAGGCGACCACCGAACTGCGCGTCTGCATGGGCAGCGGCCATCTGCACGCGGTCAGCGATGACGCCGCCGCCTGGCTGCGCGATCGCCTCGCCGCATGAGGCGTTCACCACGCTTGTGAGCGGCCGGTTAAGCGCGCTGTGGCAGGGTCGTCCCAGCCACCCTCGTGAGGACGCCCCATGCAGGTCCTTCCCATCGCCGCCGCCGGTCTTCTGGACGCCGCCGGCCGGTTCGACGCCAGCGCTCGCCGCACGGCCGCCGCGCCGCTCGACAACCTCGAGCAGGAGATCGCCGCGCGCGTCCAGGCCGAGCAGGACGTCAAGGCCAACGCCGCCGTCATCCGCGCCGCCGACCGCATGACCGGCACAGTGCTGGATATGCTGGCCTAGGCTGCGGCCTCTTCCCGGCCCAGCAGGCGCTTGATCCACGGCCAGGCCCGGGCCACCGCAGACAGGAAGCCGACGAAGCCGGCGAAGATCTGCATCAGCTGCCAGACGGTCTCGAACAGCGCCCCGGTAAACACCGACTGCACCAGCGGATAGACCAGATCGCCGACCACGATTCGGAAGCGGGCGTAGGCGGCGGAGTACTCGATCGAGCGCTCGAACAGCCAGGCCGCCCCCACCGCCGCCAGCACCGGCGACCACAGTAGCGGCAGCGCCAGCAGCACCGTGAGCAGGAGCAGGGCCAGCTTGGTCCCCAGCGTCTCGCCCGAGATCAGCGCCAGGGCCAGGAAGACGATCAGGCCCAGGCCGATCACCGTGAACGCCGCCGGCAGCACCATGTCGGCCAGGTCGATGACATCGAGGCCGAACAGCCACGGCCCGCCGGCCAGCGCCACAGCGCAGACGAGGAAGGCGATCAGCCAGGCCGCGCCGTACTGGCTCAGTCGCGTCTTCAGAAGTTCCAGATTGAACATCGATGCCTCCACCCCGTCCGCGATTTACCATGACCGGGTGGCTGGGCGGTGTCGAGCCGCCCCGCCCAGTTCCCATCCGACCCCGGGCAAGGTGCGCGCCTCAGGCTTTGTCCCGCGCGTATCCGTCGCCGGAGTCTCGCCTTCGAGGCTGCGGAAAACGGGCCGAAGCGCAGGGTTCGCTACTCAGGCGCGCTTGGCCTGTCCGACCGGGCGGCCCCGCCGAACCACGGAAGGAGGCCGTCGACCAGCAGCATGTGCGGCAACGTCAGCGCGGCCAAGCCGACAAACAGTACCTGCAGCCCAGCTGCATCGAGGCTTCGACCAGCGTCAGCAAGCCAGACGAACGCCGTGAGGCCGGCAAGGGCGGCTACCAGCGTCAGGATGATGAGCCCCCACCAGAACGAACGGCTACGAGGGCCGGGTTCAGCTCTGACAATGCGATTCAGATGGCGCATGGAATGGATGCCGCTGAAGTAAACCGCGAAGTAGATCAGCGGAGAGGCAACCATCGATAGGGCGACAAGGAGCCCGAGGTCGATCCAATGACGAGCGTCGCGCTTTGTTGAGCGATGGACCACGGCCGCCGCGACGGCGATCACGCAGGCGGGCCAGAACAGGCCGGCCTGGACGGCGACGATCGCCTCCGCGCCGGCGCCGGACAGAATTCTGTAGGCTTGAGCGACCTCGGCGGGGGAAAAGGCCGCCGGGGCGCTCAGGATGATCGTTCCTGTCGAGAGGCGAACAACTGGACGCAGACCCAGGCGGGCGTCGTCGCCGAAGTGCCAGGCCGAAGCGATCAGGAAAGTCACGAGGCCGGCGAACGGAAGTAGCCGCCAGGCTCCAACGACCAGCAACGCCAGGCAGACGTAGCCGGCAAGGAACGCAAGCGCGCGCAACCGATCGCGCGCGATGCTCCGGGTTGCGATCCAGCCGTCCGCCGCGCCGTGAGGCAGACCGGCCACGACGATCGCTCCGGCGACGAGGGCCAGTTCCGCGCCCGGGGCGAACGTCATGGCGCCCAGCGCGGATAGCGAGGCCAGGACCGTGGCCAGGGTCAGAAACAGGGTTGATGGGTGGTTCAAGAGGCCGATCAGACCTGCGACGATCGGCCGGTCCCTGCCCGCGTCAGGCGCCGGTCGGTCGGGCGCGTAACGCGCGGAGGCAGTACCATCCGATAGCGTTTCAAGCACTTTGCACCCGCCGTAACGTTGCTGGAAAAAGCCCCGGCGTCCCCTTGGGAGACGCCGGGGCTTCAGACGTTTCAGGCTGATGCCGCCGACTTGCGCACGGCGATCACGTAGATCAGAACGCCGAAGGCGGCTTTCGCGATGATGTCGGCGATCGTGTAGCCGACCTCGATCACAGCAAAGGCGTCAGCGCCGCTGAGATCGATCACGAACGGTGCGAAGTAGACGACCGGGTAGAAGAACCAGGACGCGACCGTCACGTTACGGGCGAGCTTGATCAACCCCTTGACGTCCTCAGGCTGACGCTTGATCGCCTCGCCGAGGCCAACGTACAGAGAGTAGACGATGTAGAGGAACGGGATCATCGACAGCGCGCCCCAGATGAGGCGGGTGTTGTCGATGCCTTCAGAGACCTCGCCCGGGTAGCCGAGCAGAATCATCAAGGCCGCAGCGACGCCGAGCGTGGTGCTCTTTGAAACGGTCTCGGCCTGCGTCAGACGCATCACAAGGATGAGTTCGATCAGCAGGAGCGGCACGGTGAGCAGCCAGTCGACGTAGCGATAGGCGCGGTTGAACTCCTTGCCGGTCGCCTCGACCACGCCCCCGCTCAGCGTGACAGCCGCATCAAAGCTCTCAAAGATGCGGAAGTAGTGATAGAAGGCAATAAATGTCACCAGACCGGTGATCGTGAGCGCAGTCTTATACTCAGGTGCGACCTGGGACCGGCCCAGCCAAAAGAAAATAGTCGCCGCTGCAAAAGCAGCTAAGCCAAACGAGAACGCATTGTATACGAGCACGTATTGCTCAGGCGATAAGGTTCCTAGAACTTCCTGCATAGCCCTCTCCTCAATCCGCCTCTTCGGCGATTCTCGGAGGGAACTAGTTTTCGACTCTTCCAGGTCGAGGGCAAAATCATGGCCGAACTGCGACAAAAATGCGCACCCAGCGTGTCGACACGCGTGGGGCTGCCCTATCCACAACCCTTCGCCCCCAAGCCAGGCCCTTGCGCTTCGGCGCCTCTTGCGGCCTCCTGCGGTCGATCCTTGGAGCCGCCCATGAAGACGCCCCCCAAGCCGCCGACCTATGCCCCGCCGACGCCGAAGGTGACGCGAATGAAGAAGGCCAAGGTGCTGACCCCGGCCGAGCGGGCGGCGTTCCTGGCCTCGCGGCCGGACCTGAAGGGCGAGTAGGCCGGGGTTAGCGCCCCGCCTCACGGCATCGGTCTGAGCAGTAGCGGACCTGCTCCCAGTCCCGCGCCCATTTGCGCCGCCAGCTGAACGGGCGGCGGCAGGCCTCGCACAACTTGCTCGGCAGGTCGGCCTTCGCGGGGGCGCGGCCGAGGTTGACGTGCTTGCGGGCCATACCGTGGGAGATGGCGCGGGCGGGGTGCGGGACAAGGTCGCCCTCCCTCCCCTTCATGGGGAGGGACAGACCCGCGAAGCGGGTCCGGGTGGGGCAAGGGGGTGGCAGCCTTCAGTGCTGAGTGGGGATCACTGCTGGCCCCACCCGTCTCGTCTCGCTGCGCTCGCCGAGCCACCCTCCCCACAAGGGGGAGGGAGATCGGCGCAGTGACTTCGCCCTAGCTGTCCAGGAAGCTGCGCAGCTTCCGCGACCGGCTCGGATGCTTCAGCTTGCGCAGGGCCTTGGCCTCGATCTGGCGGATGCGTTCGCGGGTGACGCTGAACTGCTGGCCGACTTCTTCCAGGGTGTGGTCGGTGTTCATGCCGATGCCGAAACGCATGCGCAGGACGCGCTCCTCGCGCGGCGTCAGGGACGCCAGCACCCGGGTCGTGGTCTCGCGCAGGTTGGACTGGATCGCCGCATCGATGGGCAGGATGGCGTTCTTGTCCTCGATGAAGTCGCCCAGGTGGCTGTCCTCCTCGTCGCCGATCGGCGTCTCGAGGCTGATCGGCTCCTTGGCGATCTTCAGGACCTTGCGGACCTTCTCCAGCGGCATGGCCAGCTTTTCGGACAGCTCTTCCGGGGTCGGCTCGCGGCCGATCTCGTGCAGCATCTGACGGCTGGTGCGGACGATCTTGTTGAT
>JAIYCQ010000035.1 GCA_027487945.1 Caulobacteraceae bacterium | reverse complement strand
TCGGGCTGGGCGATGGGCAGGCCCTCGACCACCAGCGTCAGGCGGCGCGGCCCCGCGAAGGCCTTGAGGCCCTCGCTGATCAGCCCGGCCTTGCCCAGCCCGTCGCGCGCCATGCGCTCAAGGTCACGCGCCGCATTGCCCTGCATGCGCGCGGGGATTTCTTCGGAGAACAGTTCGAGAAGCAGCTGGGGCATGGTCAGATGTCATTGCCTTCCAGCGGTGTCTCGGAAAGCACACTGCGATAGTCGGCAGCGGCGTCCTTCGGCAGGCGGCTGAGCAGCGCCCGGGTCGTGAAACTGCCGTAGATGCGGCCGTTGCGGGCGTACTGCCAGTCACGGATCTTCCCGGCGTCGACCCTCACCCGCTCACCCTTCACATAGCCGACGTCCCGGGCCGGGGCGTTGTCGAGCGTTCCCCAGATCTCGCCGTTTGCCTTCCGCTCCAGGTCCCGGACCCACATGTGCTCGATGTTCACGTCATCTTTCGCGGCGAAGGCCACTTTCAGCATGCCGGTCTCGGCAACGACCTTGTCGCGCGCGAACAGGGCCCAGAAGGTCGGCAGCGAGGCGTTGGCGTCCGCATAGGCCGCCTGCATCGCCGGATCGACGGGCGTCACCGAAATGGTAGTCTCGCCAGAAGCTGACACGGTCGCACCGTGCGCGCCATGGCCGGACTGGGCGGCGGCAGGCGACGCGACCAGCGCCGCGGCGAGGACAAGCGAAAGAAGCCTCACGCCGCGTTCCTCCCCTGCTGATCCACCCAGGCCTGGGCGCAGAGTTTGCAGAGGTCGCGGATGCGGCCGATGTAGCTGGCGCGTTCGGCCACGGCGATGGCGCCCCGGGCGTTCATCAGGTTGAACAGGTGGCTGGCCTTCAGCACCATGTCATAGGCGGGCAGGACCAGATGGTCGCCCTGGTAGCTGCGCTCGAGCATCAGCGGCACCTGCCGCTCCATATCCTCGAACTGGCCCTTCAGCACCGCCACATCGTAGCCGTGAAAGTTGGCTTCCGAGTGCTGGCGCTCGTTGTCCAGGAACACGTCGCCATAGCTCAGCGCGCCGAGCGGGCTGTCGGGGTCGTTGTAGGGCAGGTCGTAGACGTTATCGACGCCGAACACGTACATCGCCAGGCGTTCGAGGCCGTAGGTCAGCTCCCCGGCCACCGGGAATACGTCCAGGCCGCCGACCTGCTGGAAGTAGGTGTACTGCGACACCTCCATGCCGTCGCACCAGACCTCCCAGCCCAGGCCCCAGGCCCCGACGGTCGGGTTCTCCCAGTCGTCCTCGACGAAACGGATGTCGTGCAGGCGCAGGTCCAGGCCGATGGCCTCGAGGGAGCCGAGATAGAGGTCCTGCATGTCGGCCGGGTTCGGCTTCAGGATCACCTGATACTGGTAGTAGTGCTGCAGGCGGTTGGGGTTCTCGCCATAGCGGCCATCGCCCGGCCGGCGCGACGGCTGGACGTAGGCGGCGTTCCAGGACTTTGGCCCGAGCGCGCGAAGAACCGTCGCCGGATGAAGCGTGCCCGCCCCGACCTGCTCGTCATGAGGCTGCAGAATCAGGCAGCCGCGGTCGCCCCAGTACTGGTTCAACCTCATGATAAGGGCCTGAAAAGACCGGGGTTTGGCGTCGGAGGACATCGCTCTCTTCGCGGTCGCAAAAAAGTCGGCGGACCATAGGGCCCGCCGACTGACGCTTCAAGCGATGAAAGCCCTTGCGGGCCGCGACCTAGGGCGCGGCGGGGGGGCCCTCGGCCGGGACGTCCGCCGCCGGTTCCGCCATGGCCGCCGCAGCCCCCTCGGGCGTCAGGACCGCGTCGACGACGAACAGGACGCCGCTGGTCGTCTTCACGTCGGCGACCAGAATGTTGGCGGTGTTGGCCTTCAGGCTCTCGCCGCTCCCGTCCAGCACCAGGCCGGCACCGGCCACGGTATTCACCGGCCCCTTGGCGCCGGCCAGTTTGGCCGAGTCGATGGGGGTGTTGATCAGGTGGTAGACCAGCAGGCGCTGAAGGGCCGCGGGGTCCTTCATCAGGCGGTCGAGCTCTCCGGCCGGCAGGGCCGCGAAGGCCGCGTCGGTCGGAGCGAAGACGGTCACCGTCTTCTGGGCCTTGAGCAGCGCCGTCAGGTTGGTGCGGTCGAAGGCCTTGAGCAGGGTCTTGAACTGGCCAGAGGCCTTGAGGGTCTCGATGGTGTCGCCGCTGGCCACGACCGTGATCGTCGGGGCGGCGACAGGCGCGGCGGCCGGCGCGGCGGGCGCCGAAGCCGGCGCGGTCTGGGCCAGCACGGGGGCCGCGATCGAGGCGGCGAGGGTCAGGGCGACGGCGAAGCGCAGTACGGTCATCAGGGGTCCTTCTGGAGTCTTCACCCGTGACCGCCGATGGGGAGGTCCGGTTCAGGGCAATGGGTCTGGCCGGAAAACAGGGCTCCCGTGTGGCCGGCGCGAGGACATAGCAGGGCAAGAGTCAAACGAGGGTTAGCAGCGCAAGCGACCGTTCCGCGCACCGCCGCGGGCGGCGCCCTCGAACGTCGGCGTCGCGGGCTCCTGCTTCCCCGGGATGACGAAAGCTGCTTCGGGCGCCCTCTGGCCGCAAGCCGTGGCCCTGGCGTCTCGGACAGGGCGGCTTCCTCCCTGCCCGGACATCCTGCGCGGCGTTCGGCGACCGCCACGACCGCCCCGCGGCGCCTTTTTTCGAGGCGCCACCTGGTCGACCCGCCCAGGAAACGGGCGAAAAGCGGGTTTCGCCCCTGTTCATTGTGCAGCGCACACGCCTGGGCAAGCCCCCCCGCTAGCGTGACCGCTGATCGGGAGGTTGCGCGGCCAAGCATCGCGCCTCTTCGCCGATCGCTGGGAAAGACAGGGGCGCGTTCCGGGTAACCGGAGCGCGGGAGCAAGGCGGATGAAACTGATCATTGCGGTGGTCAAACCCTTCAAGCTCGACGAGGTGCGTGAAGCGCTCGTCGGCGCGGGGGTCGAGGGCCTGACGGTCTCCGAAGTGAAGGGTTACGGCCGGCAGAAGGGCCAGACCGAGATCTATCGGGGCGCCGAGTACCAGGTGAACTTCGTGCCGAAAGTGAAGCTGGAGGCCGTGGTCGACGACGCCGCCGCGGCGAAGGCCGTGGAGGCCATCAAGGCCGCCGCCGCCACCGGCAAGATCGGCGACGGAAAGATCTTCGTCCTGAACGTCGAGGACGCCGTGCGTATCCGGACCGGTGAAACCGGCTCGGCAGCGCTCTGACCAACATCATCGGGACAAGGGGATAGCGACGATGAAATCAACACTTCTCGGACGGCTCGCGGCACTGACCGCGGTCGCCGTACTCGCCGGAGCGCCGATGGCGGCTCCAGCATTCGCCCAGGAGGCCGCGCCGCCCGCCGCCGAGGCCGCCGCCGCTGTACCGGCTCCGGCCGAAGCCGCGCCGGCTCCGGCGCCGGAAGCCGCCGCTCCGGCGGTTGCCGAAGAGGCGCCGCCGCCTGAGCCCAACAAGGGCGACACGACCTGGATGCTGGTCTCGACCGTCCTCGTCATGCTGATGATTATTCCGGGCCTGGCCCTGTTCTACGGCGGCCTGGTTCGTCAGAAGAACATGCTGTCCATGCTGATGCAGGTCTCCACCGTGACCGTGGTCGGCATGATCACCTGGATCCTCTGGGGCTACAGCCTGTCGTTCACGGACGGCGGGGCGGCCAACAAGTTCATTGGCGGTCTCAGCAAGCTGGGCCTCGCCGGGGTCGGCGTCGGCAGCAACGTCGAAACCTTCTCGGTCGGCGTCGTCATTCCGGAACTCACCTTCGTCGCCTTCCAGATGACCTTCGCCTGCATCACCGCCGCCCTCGTGCTGGGCGGCCTGGCCGAGCGGATCAAGTTCAGCGCCACCGTGCTGTTCGCGGTCATCTGGCCGATCGTCGTCTACTACCCGATGGCCCACATGGTCTGGTGGTGGGCCGGCGCCACGAGCGGCGCGGGCGTTGAAGCCGCCACCACGGCGGCGGGCGCCGGTCTGCTCTGGGGCTGGGGCGCGATCGACTTCGCCGGCGGCACCGTCGTCCACATCAACGCCGGTATCGCGGCCCTCGTCGGCTCGATCATCCTCGGCAAGCGCACCGGGTTCCAGAAGGAACCGATGCCGCCGCACAGCCTGACCCTGACCATGGTCGGCGCCGGTCTTCTGTGGGTGGGCTGGTTCGGCTTCAACGCCGGCTCCAACCTTGAAGCCAACGGCTACGCCGCCCTGGCGATGGTGAACACCTTCATCGCCACCGCCGCCGCCGGCTTCAGCTGGGTCGTCGTGGAGTGGGTGACGCGCAAGAAGGCCTCGATGCTGGGCATGGCCTCGGGCATCGTGGCCGGCCTGGTCGCCGTGACCCCGGCCGCCGGCTTCGCCGGACCGCTGGGCGCGCTGATCCTCGGCCTCATCGTCAGCCCGATCTGCGTGTTCTTCTGCTCGGCCGTGAAGAACGCCCTGAAGTACGATGACAGCCTGGACGCCTTCGGCATCCACGCCATCGGCGGCATCGTCGGCGCCCTCGCCACCGGCCTGCTGGTCAACCCCGCCTGGGGCGGCCAGGGCATCGTCGACTACTCGACCTGTGGAGCCGACGGCGCCGCCATCACGGTCTGCGCCACCGCCTACGACCTGGGCTTCCAGATGATGGCCCAGACCAAGGCTGTCGCTGTGGCCGTCCTGTGGTCCGGCATCGGCTCGGCCCTGGTGTTCTTCCTGATCAAGCTGATCGTCGGTCTGCGGGTCAGCCCGGAGACGGAAGAAGAAGGCCTGGACATCACCGAACACGGTGAACGCGCCTACCACGCCTGATCGACCTCACAGTAAGCGTAACCGGGGGCGCGGATCCGAAAGGTTCCGCGCCCTTGGCGTTTGGGGCCAGGCCGTTGGACGCCTCGATCGGTTCGGTTCAGGGCGCGCGCACGGACGCGCCCGTCGCCGGCCTCAGCCGAGCCGGCAGCGCCGGATCCACCAGTCGGGCCGCATCGCCTGCAGGCGTTCGGCCAGGCCCTCGGCTTCGATGTCGCTCGCGCAGAGGGCGAAACAGGTCGCGCCTGAGCCGCTCATCCGCGCGAGCAAGGTCTCGGGCTCGGCGCGCAGCGCCTCCAGCACCTCGCCGATGGCCGGGGCGAGCCGAACGGCGGGCGCCTCGAGGTCGTTCCGGCAATAGCTGAGAATAGCGGCCATCTCCTCGGGCCCCTCGAACGCCTCCGGCAGCGGCGGAAGGTCATCCCCGCCAGGGGCTCCGGCCTCGTCATAGGCCCGGTAGACGGCCCCCGTCGATGACGGCACCCGCGGGTTGACCAGGACCGCGTCCAGCGGTGCGAAGGCCGGCGGCCGGCTGAGGCGGTCTCCCCTGCCCCGCGCAATGGCCGCCTTGCCCCAAAGGCAGACAGGCCCGTCCGCGCCGAGCCGTGCGGCGATGGCGCTCAGCATCTCGTCCTGGATGGCGAGGTCGAGCGCCGAGTTCAGGAGTCGCAGCGTCGCGCCGGCGTCGGACGAGCCCCCGCCAAGGCCAGCGGCGACCGGCAGTTGCTTGTCCAGCAGCAGCCGGAACGGCGGCTGGGGTCGTCGGACGTGCTCGAACAGCGCCCGCGTCGCCTGGACCACCAGGTTGTCGGCCCCTTGCTCGATCAGGGCGCCGAACGGCCCGGTGACCTCGAACTCCGGCGCCTCGGCGGGCTGGACGGCCACGGTGTCACCGACGTCGGCGAAGACCATCAGGCTGGACAGCGGATGATAGCCGTCGGCCGCCAGCGGTCCGACATGCAGGAACAGGTTCACCTTGGCCGGTGCGAAAGCGGAGAGGCTCATGGCGGCAACCTTCACCACCATCAGGCGGTGGCCGCAAGGCGCCCCGCCTCGCTAGCGCGGCGGAGGCGAGGCTAGTTGACCGCCACCGCGCTGGCGGGCAGCGGCGGCAGGCCCGCCTTCAGCTTGCCTTCGGCGTCGGCCTTGATCTCCGGCGGCGGGTCGAGGCTCAGCGCGCGGCTCCACTGAAAGCGGGCCTCGATCTGGCGGCCTACGCGCCAGTAGGCGTCGCCGAGGTGATTGTTGATCTCCGGGTCGGCGGGCGACAGGAGCACCGCCTCTTCCAGTTTCTCGACCGCGTTGCGGAAATCACCGATGCGGAAATAGGCCCAGCCCAGGGAGTCGACCATGGCGCCCGAGCGCGGATTGGCCGCCACCGCCCGCTTGACCATATCCATGGCCTCGGCCAGCCGCTGGCCGCGGTCGATCCAGGCGTAGCCGAGGTAGTTCAGCAGTTCGGGCTCGTTGGGCTGCTGGGCCAGGGCGGCGATCAGGTCTTTCTCGGCAGGCGCCCACTGGCCGGACCGCTCCAGCGCGATGCCACGCATGTAGAGCAGCCGCCAGTCG
Organism: Caulobacteraceae bacterium; assembly: GCA_027487945.1. Classification (GTDB taxonomy): domain Bacteria; phylum Pseudomonadota; class Alphaproteobacteria; order Caulobacterales; family Caulobacteraceae; genus Caulobacter. The sequence continues at coordinate 39,312 of JAIYCQ010000035.1, read as the reverse complement.
GGCGTCCCGCCGGCGCGGGTGATGACGCCGTCGAGCACGACGGCGGACTCCGCGAACCGTTCATTGGCCCGCAGGAGGTCGGCATAGGTCACCGCCGCGTCGCGATCGGCGGGATAGGCTTCATAGGCCTGGCGCGCCATGCCGAGCCCCTCGTCAGCCTCCTTGGCCACCTGGTAGCTCCAGGCCAGCTTGGCCCGCGCGGCGGCGTAGTAGGGCGACCCGCTCGGGATGCCGGCGTAGGCCTCCCGCGCGCCCTCGATGTCGTCCAGGGCGGCTAGCACGTCGCCCAGCAGCACGCGGGCGTCTTCCCGCGTCGGGTCGAGGTAGAGCGACATCCGCACATAGGCGAGCGCCATCTCCGTTTGCCGGTCGCCGACCATGGCGGTGGCGAAGGGCAGGATGGCGCGGGCGGCGCCCTGCCTGATCGTCGGCAGCGGCGGGGCCTTGCCCCGCTTGGCGGCGCGGGCGCGGGCCGTCAGCAGACCCGCGTCGCCCGGCGCCTGCTGCAGCCCGCGGTCGTAGAGCGCGATGGCTTCGGCCCGGCGTCCGCGCCGCTCAAGGAAGGCGCCGTGGTCGAGCATGAACAGCAGACCGGCATCGCCCAGATTGGTCAGGGCCATGTAGTCGGTTTCGGCCTCGTCATACCGTTTGCCGCGCTCGAAGAGCTGGGCCTGACCCAGTTGGCCGAACACCTCGACCAGACGGTCGCCGCGCACGTCGGGCCGCGCCACGGCCCCGTCCTTGTCGCCGGCTGCGGCGGCCGCCCAGGGCGCAAGCAGGGCCGCGACCGACCGGTGCGGGACGGTGACCGAGCCGCTGGCCAGGATGTCGCGGGCCTCCGTCGCCCGATCATTCGCCAGGGCGTCGATGACCTTTTCCAGCGCCCCCAGGCGCTGGAGCGTGGCGCCTGCGTCCTCGCCCGGCGCCAGCCGGGCCGCGCGCGGGATGTCGCCCGCGAACACCGCGGCGATGAAGGCCCGCGTGCCGACGGTCTTGGCGTCAAGGTCGATGTCCGCGGCGGTGGCGCGGTCGAAGTACTCCAGCGCCAGCGCGTTCCGGCCGTCCTTCATCGCCGCCTGCCCTGCGAGGAACAGGCCGTAGGACGATCCCCGGCCACTCTCGCCAAAGGCCACGTCCGAGGCAGGGACTTCCGGCTTGGCCGGTTTGGCCGGCTTGGCGGCGGCGGGAGCCGCCAGCGCCGCCATGGCGGCGGCGAAGGCGAGCGGGGCAAGGGCGGGCAAGGCGTGACGCAGCTTCATGCCGCCCACCTTGCCGCAAACTTTGGCGGCGGCAAGGCGGATCGTGCGTCGCGTGAGATACCCGGCCGCGCCGTCCCCGCAGCTACATGTTCGGGTAGTTCGGGCCGCCGCCGCCTTCCGGCGTCGTCCAGACAATATTCTGCGACGGATCCTTGATGTCGCAGGTTTTGCAGTGGACGCAGTTCTGGGCGTTGATCTGGAACTTCGGGTTGGCGCCGGCCTCGTCGTAGAGCACCTCGTAGACGCCGGCCGGGCAGTAGAGACGCGCCGGCTCGCCGTAGCGGGGCAGGTTGACGTTGATCGGCACCGAGGGGTCCTTGAGCCGCAGGTGAGCGGGCTGGTCTTCCTCGTGGTTGGTCGCCGAGAGGAACACCGAGCTCAGCTTGTCGAAGCTGATCACGCCATCGGGCTTGGGATAGGTCAGCTTCGGATAGTCGGCCGCCAGACCCGTGGACGCGGCGTCGGTCTTCTCGTGCTTCATCGTGCCGAAGAACGAGAACCCGCCCAGAAGGTGCGTGCACCACATGTCGAACATGCCCGCCGCGCCGCCCAGGAAGGTGCCCAGCTTGGTCAGCAGCGGCTTGGCGTTGCGGACGACCTTGAGCTCCTTCGCGACCCAGCTGCCCTCCAGGGCGGTCTGGTAGCCGGTCAGCTCGTCCGCCTGGCGGCCTTCGCCAAGGGCCGCGAACGCGGCCTCGGCGGCCAGCATGCCGGACTTCATGGCGTTATGGCTGCCCTTGATGCGCGGCACGTTCACGAAGCCGGCCGAGCAGCCGATCAGAACCCCGCCGGGGAAGCTCAGCTTGGGGATCGACTGCCAGCCGCCCTCGGTGATGGCGCGGGCGCCGTAGGCGATGCGCTTGCCGCCTTCGAGGTAGGGCTTCACCGACGGGTGATGCTTGAACTGCTGGAACTCGTCGAACGGCGACAGCCAAGGGTTCTTGTAGTTCAGGTGCACGACGTAGCCGATGGCCACGTAGTTCTCCCCGAAGTGGTACATGAAGCTGCCGCCGCCGGTGTTGTTGTCCAGCGGCCAGCCGGTGGTGTGCTGGGCCAGGCCCGGGCGGAAGTTGGCGTCGGGAACCTGCCAGAGCTCCTTGATGCCGATGCCGTACTTCTGCGGGCTCTTGCCGGCGCGCAGGTCGAACTTCGCTTCCAGCTGCTTGGCCAGCGAGCCGCGCACGCCCTCGGCGATGAACACATACTTGCCGTGCAGCTCCATGCCCGGCTGGTAGTCGGGCTTATGCTCGCCGTCCTTGCCGATGCCGACCACGCCGACCACGACGCCCTTCACCGATCCGTCCTCGCGGTAGACCAGGTCGGAGGCGGCGAAGCCCGGATAGATTTCAACGCCCAGCGCCTCGGCCTGGCTGGCCAGCCAGCGGGTGACATTGGCCAGCGAGGCGATGTAGCAGCCGTCGTTGTGCATGAACGGCGGCAGCGCGAACATCGGCAGGCTCAGCTCGCCCTGCGGACCGAGGATCAGGAACTTGTCCGTGGTCACCGGCGTTTCGAGCGGTGCGCCCAGCGCCTTCCAATCGGGGATAAGTTCGTTCAGCGCCTTGGGATCGATGACGGCGCCGGACAGGATGTGAGCCCCGACTTCAGAGCCCTTCTCGATAAGTGCGACGGACACCTCGCGGCCCTGTTCGGCCTCGAGTTGCTTGAGCCGGATCGCCGCGGCCAGGCCGGAGGGGCCGCCGCCGACGATGACGACGTCATATTCCATGGATTCACGTTCGACGGCGTCTTCGGACATGGCTCGATCCCCTAGCGTTTCAGGGTCTTATTCCGAGGCGACGCAAGGGCGGTCAAGTCGGAAAGCGGTGTTGCGAACCGCTCGTAACTGGCCCGTCGGAACGGGTGGCGGCGGACGGCGTTGCGTCCTGGGCGGCTCAATCGCCGTCGTCCTCCGCACGCGGGCCCGCTGCGACGCCCGACGCTATGCGAACGGGCGGCGGACGGGTAAGTCTGGAGCGTGAACGCCACGCTCGACATCCGCGCCGCCGAGGCCGCCCTCGCCTTCTGGGCCGAGGCCGGCGTCGACACGGCCTATGCGGACGAGGCCATCGACCGCCTGGCCGAGGGCGCCGAGCGACTCAAGGCCAAGGTCCAGCCCGCCCCGCGCCCCCTGAAGCCCGCGGTCGGGGCTGCGCACAGCGCCCCCGACTACGCCTCCGCCGTCGCCGAGGCGAAAGCCCGCGCGGCTGAGGCGCAGGACCTGGAGGCTCTGGCCGCCGCCATCGCCGCCTTCGACGGCTGTCCACTGAAGTTTGAGGGCGCGAAGCAGGCCGTCTTCTCACGCGGCGAAGCCGACGCGCCCCTGGTCATCATCGGCGAGGGCCCGGGCGGCGACGAGGATGCGCAAGGGCAGCCCTTCGTCGGCCGCGCCGGCCAGCTGCTGGACAGGATGATCGCCGCCGCCGGGCTGACCGGCCGGGTATTCATCACCAACACCGTCTTCTGGCGCCCGCCCGGCAACCGCACGCCCACACCGGCCGAACAGGCCGTCTGCCAGCCGTTCGTCGAACGCGCCATCCAGCTGGTGAACCCAAAGATGCTGCTGCTGGTCGGCGGCGCTTCGGCCAAGTCGGTGCTGGGCCGCGAGGAAGGTATACTGTCGCTGCGCGGACGCTGGTTCGAATGGACCGGCGAAGCCGGCGGCCTGACCCTGCCCGCCCTTCCGACCCTTCACCCGGCCTTCCTGCTGCGCCAGCCGGCGGCGAAGAAGAAAGCCTGGCAGGACCTCTTGATGCTGACCGAGCGACTGGACAGGCCGGTGCGGCCGGAATGACGAGAGTGAGAATGCCGGCCATGAAGCGACTGGAACTCTGGATCCTGTCGGGCGCCGCGACTCTGATGGCCGCGACCATCGCCTTGGCCCAGACACCGCCGGTCGCCGCCGCGCCCCGCCCCATGCCGAAGACCTATCCGGTCGTCACTCTCTATGGCTATCCGGAGTATCTCGCAGCCGGCGAGGCCCGGCCGCTACGCCGCGCGACCGCCGTCAGTCCGGTCAGCGACTGGATGCCGGACAGTGATCCCCTGGTCATGCTGGTGGCGGCAGGGACCACAAGCTCGGGCAACGTGGCGGCGAAGCTGACCATTGAACCCACAGGCCGCGTCTCCGCCTGCGAGCTTTTCCAGCCCTACGGCGAGGCGCGGCTTTTCGAGGGTCTTTGCGAGCGGATCGCCGGACGCGCGCGACTGAAGCCGGCGATCGACGATGCCGGCGCGCCGGTGACGGACCGCTTCATCCTGTCGATCAATGTCGGTCGCAGCTTCGCCCCGCAAACCCGTCTGGTGGTGGTCGGCGCGCCATCTCCCGCGCCGCCGCCGCCCGGGGGGCAGTGGCCGCCCTCCTGGGACAGCCAGCTGGCCACGGTCCAAAAGCTCGACCTGCTGCCCGGCGGCCCGACCTCTGCAGAGGCGCGGTCTGAGCCCTGGGCCGGCATCGAGTATGCGCCGGAAGACCCGAGACAGCCCTGCCGCATCGTGAAGTCCTCCGGCGACGCCGCCTTCGACGCCCGCGCCTGCAAGGCGGCGGCGAAGGGGCGCTACGACGTCTCGAAGTTTGAAAAGCCCTGGCAGCGCCGCATACAGCTCCACTTCGTGCTGTCGGGCGGCAAGCCCCGCGCCCTGCTGCCGGTCCAAAAATGGAGCGGTCGGCCGGTTGCGAGCCAGGCGGCCCGGGCGGCGGTGGTCGCGGCCCTGCCCGCCGAGGCCCTCGACCGGGTGCGGCTCAACGTCATGGTTGAACCGTCCGGGGCGGTTTCCCGCTGCACGATCGAGACGTCCTCGGGAACCGACGCCGGCGATGTCGCCGCCTGCGCCGCCGTCCGCGCCAATGGCCCGTTCGCCCCGGCCACCGACATCTTCGGCCGCCCGTTCAGGGCCCAGCTCTACGACTGGAGCCCGGCGAAGGCCCCCTAGGCCCCGACCGCCTCGTCCTCGGCAACGAAGCCCTTCCAGGCCTGCATATAGGTGACGAAGCGGTCGCTGAGGCCTTCGCGCTGCAGGTGCTCACGCGTGACCGGCAGGGCGATGGGGCGGAAGTCGGGGTCGGCGGCGGCCAGGTTGGGCCAGTCGTGGTGCAGGATGGCGCCGCGACCGATCAGCACGAAGTCGCAGCCCTGCTCCAGGCACCATTCGGCGTCGGTCCGCGCCATCACCTTGCCGGCCACGCCCAGGCGCACATCGCCGCGGTCGAGGCCCGTGAACACGCTGATCAGGCTCTGGCCGGCGAAGGCCTCGTCCATCGGCGCCTTGCGCACGTCCCACAGGGACATGTCGAGGTAGTCGATCAGGCCTTCGGTCATCAGCTGCTGGGCCAGATCCCGGCACTCGGCCAGCACGATGCCGAACCGCTCCGGCGACAGGCGCAGGCCGATCTGGAAATCCTCGCCGCAGGCGGCGCGCACGCCCTTGAGGATGTCGATGACGATGCGGTTGCGGTTAGCGGCCGAGCCGCCCCACTGGTCGGTGCGCAGGTTCACTTCAGGGCTGAGGAACTGGGCCAGGATGTAGCCGTGGGCGCCGTGGATCTCGACGCCGTCGAAACCGGCCTTCTGGCTGCGCACGGCGCCGGCGATGAAGTCCGCCACCAGCTGCTCGACCTCGGCCCCGGTCAGGGCGCGGGCCTTGAACTCGTCATTGTCGGACGGGCAGACAGGCGCCTCGCCGATCAGCTCGGCCGGCGAGCGCATGCCGGCATGATGCAGCTGGACCACCGCCACGCTGCCCTGCGCCTTGATGGCCGCCGCCAGCCGGGTCAGGCCCTCGATATGGTCGTCCGACCAGGCGCCCAGCTGGCCGGGAAAGCCCTGGCCGATGCGCTGGACGTGAGCGGCGCAGGTCATGGTCAGGCCAAAGCCGCCCTCCGCCCGCATCGTCAGCCAGCGGAACTCCTCGTCCGACAGCCTGCCGTCCGGATGGCTCTGGGTGTTGGTCAGCGGCGCCAGCATCAGCCGGTTCTTCATCGCCGGGCCATGGGCGAAGGTCAGCGGCGTGAACAGCGAGGCGTCGGTCATGGGCAGGCTCCGGGAATGCGAGAGCGTTGTCATAGAGGACCCGAACCGCCGGCGCCTAGCGATGCTTGCTGAAAGGGCGCCCCAGCTAAGCTGACGGTCAGCGCGCGAGGGCGGCCCAGGGCGCGGGAGTCGCCTTGAGCCCGTCGGGGGTGGCCTCAAAGTCCATGGTGACGGTCAGGGTGCGGCCGCAGATGCCGAACACCCAGGCCTCTCGCCAGGTCCCGCTGTCCCTCAGACCGTAGCGGTCGGGTCCGATCGTCGCGTCGTCGAGCATGTCGATACGGGCCAGGGCGCCGGTGCGGGCCACCAGCTCGGCCGAGCAGCCGGGGATGTCACGGGCCGCCGCGGCGCCCGCCGTGCGCATCGCCTTGGTCATCGCCCCGCCGGCCATGCTGTCGAGATCGACATGGGACCGGCCCACATGAACCATCTGCGCGCTCAGGCCGCCGGAAGGATCGCGCATCAGGATGTAGCGCGCGAAGGCCTGCGCCTCCGGGCAGGCCGTCCGCTGGATGGTCACCGCCCAGGCATTGACCAGCCGGCCCTCCGTGATGGCGGCGTCGACGCGGGGCCAGGCCGTGACCGGCGCGATGACTCCAAGGGTGGCGCCGTCAGGGGGGCAGTCGGACTGCGCCGCCGCGATGGCCTGCCGGGCCGCTTCGGTCTCCGGCGCAGGCGCGGCGGCGTTGATGGTGGCCCAGCGCTGCAGGTCCTCCGGCGCCAGAGCGAGCGCAGGCGTAGCCAGCGCGAGGGCCAGGCCCAGGATCACACCGCTCCACGCGCCTTGCATGACCATCGCCGCTCCGCCTCGGCCCTGCTGACCGGGCGCCATTGCGCCCGTATGACCCTCGACGGGCCTGATCGCAACCACCCCGACGGCTCGACCGCCCGCCGTGCGCGAAACCCCTTCCCCCGGGCCAACACTGGCCCTAGGGTCCGCGCCTCAGTGGCGAAGGACCGCGCTGACCCGATCCGACGGGCCGCGCGAACAGCAGCATGACGGCAGGCGTACGAGCGCTGGTCATGGCCGTGGCCGTGGCGTTGATGACGGTCCTCGGGGCCGCACCGGCCCGCGCCGCCGGGACCGACGTCCTGTCCCCCACCGACGAGCGGGCCTATCGCGAGGCTTTCGCCGCCACCACCCGCGGCGATTTCGCCGCCGCCGAGACGAGCCTCGGACGCACCCGGGACAAGAGCCTGGCCGGTCATGTCGCCTTTGTCCGGCTGATGCATCCCACCGCCTATCGCGCCGAGTACGACGAGCTCACCGCCTGGCTGAAGACCTACGGGGACCTGCCCGGCGCGGAGCGGATCTACGCCCTGGCGCTGAAGCGCAAGCCGGCGGGAGCGCCGGATCCGAAGGCGCCCGCCTTTCTGGATATCAGCCGCACCTGGGCCCGCGTCGAGAGCGCCGCCGCGCTGGCTGGCGGACCGGCCGGCCCCGACCGCGACCGCGCCGCGCGCGAGGCCTACTATTCCGGAGACGCCGCCCGCGCTCTGGCGCTCGCCCCGCCGGCGGGCAACGCCTGGATCGCCGGCCTCGCCGCCTGGCGGCTGGGGCGATACGAGGAGGCGCGCGGCTTCTTCCGCGCCGTCGCCCTCGACGAGACGGAGGACGAGTGGCTCAGGGCCGGGGGCGCCTTCTGGGCCGCGCGGGCCTCGCGCGCCCTCGGCGACGCCGGGCAGGCCACCGCCTTCCTGCGTATGGCGGCGAAGACCCCGCACAGCTTCTACGGCATGATCGCGCAGCGGGCGCTGGAGCTCGACGGCGCCCGCCTGGGCGCGCTGGACTCCGGGCGCGCGCGCCCCGCCCCACCCCTGCTCATCCGCGCCTCCACAGCGCCGATGATCGCCGCGCCGGCCGTGGCCGACGTCAGCCCCTTCCTGAAGACCAACGCCCGCGCCCGCCGCGCCGCCGCCCTGATGCAGGTCGGCCGACAGACCGAAGCGGGCCTGGAACTTCGCGCCGGACTCGCCACGGCGAGGAACGCCGCCGAGCGCCGGCAGTGGGAGGCGCTGATCCTCGCTCTCAACGCTCCGCTCACCACGGCGGCTGACACCACGCCGGCCCTGTCCGTGCGCCCGCCCGCGCCCGCGCCCCGCCGACGGCCGCCGACGGACTATCCCGCGCCCGAACTGCATCCGGCCGGCGGCTGGACCCTGGACAAGGCGCTGGTCTACGCACTGGTCTGGAAGGAGAGCGGCTTCAACGCCTACGCGGTGTCCGGCGCCGGGGCGATGGGACTGATGCAGGTGCGGCCCGTGGCCGCCGCCCGCGCCGCAGGCGACGACCATCTGATCCTCAACCCCATGCCCCTGCTCGACGGCCCTACCAACCTTCGGGTCGGGCAGGACTACTTCACCTGGCTGATGGAGCGCGGGCTCGGCGGCGGGCCGGAAGGTTACGACGTGCTGCGCGCGGTCGCCGCCTACAATGCCGGCGCCGGCACGGTGCTGAACACGCTCAAGAAGGTCGGGCCGGAAGCCGACACGCTGCTGGTGGTCGAAAGCCTGCCCGCGCTGGAGACCCGCGACTATGTCGAGAAGGTCATGACGGCCTACTGGACCTACCGGCGCAAGTTCGGTCGCGACACGAACACGCTCGACGCGCTCGCCCGGGGCGAGCCGATCATCGACATCCGGCTGGATCGCTAGCTCAGGCCACAAAGACCCTCGCGCCGAGCCGTCGCGGGGCGCCCGCCGCCCCGAAACGCGATCGCTCGACCAGGAGCCCGTGGGCCGCGGTCGGCGCGCCAAGCCCCGCCCGCCATTCGCGCAGCCGGGCCAGCGGACCGCCCGCGTCGACGGCCAGCCTGTAGCAGGCCGAGCGGCCGGTGAACCGGTTGATGTGGTGGCTGGTCTCGGCGTCCCAGCCGGGCTCGAGGCGACTCGTCGGCGGAAGAAGCAGCAGCCAATCGCCCTTCGCCGTCGCCACCGCCGCCGCAATATCTCCCGCCACGACCCGGGCCCCCGCGTCCTCGGCAATGGCGAAGGTCGAGTCGCCCGAGCCGCCGTCCGCCAGGATGACCTCCCGCACAAGACCGCTGACAGCGGCAGGGACCAGCGCAGACAGACAGGGCCCCAGTACGGCGGCGGAATCACGGGTAGGCACGATGACGCTGATCATCCGGCCCTTAGGCCCCCGCGTGCCGGACCGGTCAACTTGTTCTTGTTATGTTCCCACGCGACGATAAACTGTCGCCATGTCGTCCTCTCCGCCTGTCGCCAAGGGCCGTGGCGCCCGCAGCAACGCGACCAGCCGCTTCGTCGCCGCCGAGCGGGAGGCGTTCGATGACGGCTGGACTCTCGACGATGCCGAGCCGGCGCAGCTGTCCACGACGATCCTGCCGGATATGGCCAGGACCATCATCGCCCGCAACAGCAGTCCCGACATCCATTTCGACCGTTCGATCAACCCCTACCGGGGCTGCGAGCACGGCTGCATCTACTGCTTCGCCCGCCCGGCCCACGCCTACCTGGGACTCTCTCCGGGCCTCGACTTCGAGAGCCGGCTGTTCTTCAAGCCGGAGGCGGCTGGCCTGCTGACGGCAGAGCTTTCGAAGAAGGGATACCGGCCCCGCCGCATCCAGGTCGGCGCCGACACCGACCCCTACCAGCCGATCGAGCGGAAGCTGCGGGTCACCCGCCAGGTCCTCGAGGTGCTGCAGGCTTTCCGCCACCCGCTGAGCATCATCACCAAGTCCAACCTGATCACCCGCGACGCCGACATTCTCGGGGAGATGGGCAGGTCCGGCCTCGCGAGCGCGGCGATCTCCATCACCACCCTGGACCGCAAACTGGCGCGGAGCATGGAGCCTCGCGCCGCCACGCCCCAGCGGCGGCTCGAGGCCGTGCGCCGGCTGGTCGATGCGGGCTGCCCCGTGACCGTAATGTTCGCGCCGGTGATCCCGGGCCTCAATGACCACGAGCTGGAGGCCGTCCTCGAGGCCGCGGCGGCGGCGGGCGCCACCGGCGCAGGCTATGTGCTCGTGCGGCTGCCGCTGGAGATCAGCGACCTCTTCCAGCAGTGGCTGGCCAGCGACCATCCCGCCCGGGCGTCTCGCGTGATGTCGCTGATCCGTCAGACACGCGGCGGCAAGGACTATGTCGCCGCCTGGGGCGAGCGGCAGCGGGGAGCCGGCCCGGTCGCCGACCTGATCGCCCGCCGGTTCGCGGCGGCGCGGGCGCGCTATGGCCTCGACCAGCCACGCCGGACGCTCGACGACGGACAGTTCCGTGTCCCGCCCCGCGCCGGCGACCAGATGGAGCTGCTGTTCGGGTGATCCCCCTTTTCGGGGCTGGCGGCGCAGCGCCGCCAGCCCCAGCCTCTTGAAGCCTTCAGGAGGTAAACAATGACGCCCCGAACACTCGCCGCCACGGCCATCCTGGCCCTGTCCGCAACGCCGGCGCTGGCCGACCCATGGATGGCGCTGGACGCCAACGCGAACATCCTGGCCGTGATCGATCGCGGCTCGATCGAGCGCTACGGCGCAATCCGGACGGCCCGGAATCTGTACGTGATCAAAGGTCGTCAGCCCGTCGTGTTCACGGTTCGCTACAACTGCGACATGCGCACCTATGAGGAGGTAGACCAACGTCTGGTCGGCAAGACCCTGATCCTCGGAACTCCGATCCCGGGAAAGTCGGGCACGAATACCGCTCCGCCCGGATCGATCGGCGACTCCCTGATGGTCAATGTCTGCCAGGACAGGGTGGTCAACGCGTCGGGCGGCTGGACCCGCCCGGACCTGAAGGGCGTGATCGATGCAGCCATCGCCCTCGGCTACACGCCCGTCTGGCCCTGATCTCCCCGGCCGCTAGCGGGTGAAGACCCCGACCAGCTCGACGTGCGGCGACCACAGGAACTGGTCTATCGGCCTCACGGACGTCAGGGTGAAGCCCGCCTCGATCAGCACCCGGGCGTCGCGGGCGAAGGTCTGCGGATTGCAGGAGACGCCTACCACCCGCGCCACCTTGCTGAGCGCGATCTCCCGCGTCTGCTCCAGCGCGCCGGCGCGGGGCGGATCGAAGACCACGGCATCGACCTTCGCCAGCTCCGGCGCCAGCACCGGCCGGCGGGCCAGGTCCCGCGCCTCGGCGGTGATGGGCTTGAGGCCCGGCGCGGTGGCGATGCCGGCCTTCAGGGCGGTGATGGCGGGAGCCGAGGAGTCTGCCGCCAGCACGGGCGCGATCCGGGCGAGCGGAAAGGTGAAGGTGCCGACGCCGCAATAGAGGTCGGCGATGCGGTTCGCGCCCGCCACGGCCTCGCAGGCGATCTGCGCCATGGCCGCCTCGGCGACCGGAACGGCCTGCAGGAACGCCCCGGCGGGAAGGGTGACGATGGCGTCGCCGAGCTTCACCACAGGCAGGCGCGCGCCATAGATGGTCTCGCCGGCCAGGCTGACCCGGGCCATGTCGCCGGCGGAAGCCGCCTCGGCGGCGCGCATGCGGGCGTCGGCCGACAGACCGCCGCTCTTGCGCTCAACACCGGTGACATCGACGTCCAGCCCCGCGCCGGTCCAGGTGACATGGAGGGTCGGAGCCGACTTGGGATGCTCAAGAAACGGTTCGGCCAGACGGCGCAGGGCCGGCAAGGCGGCGGCCAGGCGAGCGTCGGCGATGGTGCAGACATCGATATCGACCAGCGCCCAGCTTCGACGCTCCTTGAACCCCAGCAGGATGACGCCCTTGCCGCCCCGACGGGCGTGCAGCGCAAGCCTGCGACGGGTGCCGGGGGGCGAGGCGAAGATGGGCAGGATTTCGGTGTCGATCCGCTCGCGCGACAGCGCCAGCCGCACCTGATCGGTCTTCCAGGCCAGATAGGGAGCTGCGGCCCAGTGCTGCAGCGCGCAGCCGCCACAGACGCCGAAGTGGGGGCAAGGCGGCGCGACCCGGTCGGGGTTTGAGGTTAGCCGCTCGACCACCTCGGCCCGCTGGCCGTCGATCCGCACCCGCGCCCGCTCGCCGCCCAGCGTCAGGGGCACATAGAGCAGACCGCCCCCGGGCCCGTCGGCCAGGCCGTCGCCCTGCCCGCCAACCTGTGTGACTTCGATGTCGACTATGTCGGCCAACAGACTCTCCGGGCGGAACTGACCGCGCTCCCTAACATTATCCGGGACCTAACCCGGCGTCGTTTTACGCCTCATGAACGAAGATGAACGGCGCGCTCAACAGGCGTTCAGGTAACGGCCGCCATCTTCAGACCACAGACGGCGGGCATTGTTCCGCCCGAAGGACGAAGGAGTCGCCCATGCGCACCATCCTCTCTCTGACCGCGGCGATCGCCATCGCGGCCCCGACCTTCGTTGTCCCCACCCTGGCGCAGGCGCAGTCCTCGCGGTCCTACGGTCGTGGCGACGTCTGCCAGTACGAGCGCAGGCAGGCCGGCAACCGCGGCACGCTCACCGGAAGCCTGGTGGGCGGCGCCGTCGGCGCGGCCGTCGCGGGCGATGGCGCCAAGACCGAGGGCGCGGTGCTCGGCGGCATCGTCGGCGCTGTCGCTGGCAACCAGATCGCCAGGAAGAATTTCCGCTGTTCCAGCTATCCCAAACGTATCACGCACCGCCGCGACAACTGTCGCTGGGTGCAGGAGTACAACGGCCGTAGCTGGGACGGCTTTGAAGTCTGCCGCACCCGTGGCGGCGAATGGCGCCCGAGCGGCCGGGGCTGATCCCCACCGTCGACGCCTGTCCGTCTTTCGTCGAGCTCAAGGAGAGCAAGCTCATGACCCGTAAGTTCCTGTCCCGCGGCGCAGCCGGCCTCGCCCTAGCCTCGCTGGTCGCCGGCGCCCTGGCGGTTCCCACCATGGCCTCGGCCCAGGCCGCCCCCGCCTACCAGGGCGGGGCCTATGGCCAGGGCGGCTACTACGACCCCTGCCGTCGCGACCAGGTTCAGCGCGGCACGGGCGGCGCCCTGGTCGGCGGCGGCCTCGGCGCCCTCGCCGGTTCCAGCATCGCCGGCCGCGGCGCCAAGACTGAAGGCGCGGTTCTCGGCGGCATCCTCGGCGCGGTGATCGGGGCCAATGTCGGCAAGTCCGGCGCGGCCTGCGAGACGCCCTACGACCCCTCCGGTCCGGCCGGCGGCCAGGCCTACTACGGCGACCCCGGCGACTACGCGGACGGCGGCCAGGCGGACGGCGACTACGGCTATGAGCAGCGGGCTTACGAGGAGTCGTACCGTGACTCGGGATACGGCTATCGGACCATGCCCGTCGCCGACGCGCCCACCGCCGACAACTGCTCGCTGGCCGAAAGCCCGATCTACCTGCCCGACGGACGCGTCCAGAAGCGGTTCGTGCGCGTCTGCCGCGACGCCCGCGGCGAGTATCAGGTCGTCGACTGACCCTCGACGTCCCGCCCCGTGAGGAATGGCCGTCCACCGGAAAGTGGGCGGCCTTTTCTTTTCGGGACAGACGCCGAGGTGGCTGTCCCTAGGCCTTCGCCGCCAGAAGCAGAAACTCCCGGTTGCCGTCGCCGCCCGTGACGGGGCTGTCGGCCGTGGCCAGCACGCGCCAGCCGACGCTCTCAAGCCAGGCGATCACATCGGCCAGCGCCTGGGCCCGCGCGGCCTCGTCCTTGACCAGTCCGCCCTTGCCGACCCGCTCACGACCGACCTCGAACTGCGGCTTGACCAGGGCGACCAGCTCCGCGCCGCGCCCCGCCAGCGCCAGAGCGGCCGGCAGCGCCTTGGCCAGCGAGATGAAGCTGACGTCGGTGACGATCAGATCCGGCGCATCGGGGATCAGCGTCGCGTTCAGCGCCCGGGCGTCCGTGCCCGATAGCTCCACCACCCGCGGATCGCTCGCCAGGGTGGCGTGAAGCTGCCCATGTCCAACGTCGACCGCGTAAACCCTCGCCGCCCCGCGCGACAGGCAGACTTCCGTGAAGCCGCCCGTCGAGGCGCCGACATCCAGCACCGTCCGCCCGGCGACAACGACCGGCCAGAGGGTCAGGGCGTGATCGAGCTTCAGCCCGCCGCGACCGACCCAGGGGTGGGCCGGCGTCGCGGAGATGTCGGCGTCTTCGGCGACCATGTCCGAGGGCTTGGAAACAACGGCGCCGCCCGCGCTGACCAGCCCGGCTTCGATGGCCGCGCGGGCCCTTGCGCGGCTGTCGAACAGGCCCCGCTCGACGAGCAGCAGGTCGATGCGCTTGCGGGTCAGGGGCGTGGTCTCGTCAGGCGGTCTCGCCGGCCAGTCTGCGGGCGGCCTTGTCCCGGCCGATCAGGGGCAGGATCGCGGCCATGTCGGGTCCGTGGTCCATCCCGGTCAGGGCCCGGCGCAGGGGCATGAACAGGCCTCGACCCTTGGCGCCGGTGCGGTCCTTGACCGCGCCGGTCCAGGCGCTCCAGGTCGTCCCGTCGACCGTCGCAGGGAGCAGCTCCAGCGCCGCATCGACCACCGGCCGATCCTCGTCCGACACCGCCGGCGTCACCGCGCCGGACACGACAGCGGACCAGCCGGCGACGTCCTTGAACAGGGTCAGGTTCTGACGGATCGCCAGCCAGAAGGCCTCGCCCAGATCTGCGTTGATCGCCGCAAGTCGTTGTTTCGCCTCGTCATACGTCATGGCGTGCAGCATGGCGGCATTGACCTTCGCGAGATCCTCCGGATCCCAGCGCGCGGCGCGGTGCGCCATCTTGCCGAACGCGAAATCACCGGCCAGAGCCTCGATCGAGACCGCCGGCTCCAGGGGATCGGAGGTGCCGATGCGCGCAAGGTGCGAGACCACGGCCAGCGGCTCGTAGCCGTCGTCGCGCAGTTGCTGGATCGACAGCGACCCCAGACGCTTGCTCAGCCCCTGACCGTCCGCCCCGACCAGCAGGGTCGTGTGGGCGAAGCTCGGGGGCGTCGCGCCCAGAGCCTCGAAGATCTCGATCTGCGCCCCGGTGTTTGTGACGTGGTCCTCGCCCCGGATGACGTGGGTGATGCCCATGTCGATGTCGTCGACGACCGAGGGCAGCGTGTAGAGATAGGCCCCGTCCTCGCGGATCAGGACAGGGTCCGACATCGAGGCGGTGTCGACCTCGCTGTGGCCGCGGGCGAGATCTTCCCAGGTGACCCGCTTGCCTTCCAGCCGGAAGCGCCAGTGCGGCTTGCGGCCCTCGGCTTCCAGCGCCGCGCGCTCGACGTCGGTCAGCTTCAGGCCGGCGCGGTCGTAGATCGGCGGCAGGCCGCGCGACAGCTGGACCTTGCGACGCAGGTCGAGCTCCTCGGGCTTCTCGTAGCAGGCGTAGAGGCGGCCGGCGGCCTTCAGGCGCTCGACGGCCGCGTCATAGATCGCGAAGCGGGCGGACTGGTTGTAGCGCTCGCCCCAGGTCATGCCGAGCCAGGTCAGGTCGGCCTCGATGCCATCCTCGAAGGCCCTGGTGGACCGCTCCAGGTCGGTGTCGTCGATGCGCAGCACGAAAATCCCGCCCTGCCCGCTGGAGAACAGCCAGTTGATCAGACCGGTACGGATGTTGCCGACATGCAGACGCCCCGTCGGAGAGGGCGCGAAACGGACCTTGGCGGTCATGGTGCGGACGTCCTTGTAAGAGCCGGGCTAGGTCGGCTCTGGACGCCTCAAAGTCAAGATGACAGCGCCGCGTCGATCAGCCTCTGATCCTGGTCGTAGACCCAGCATTCGGCCAGCAGCCCGGCCTCTGTGCGATAGACGAGGACCCGTTCGATCTCTTGGGTGACACCCCCGACGGTGACGGCTTCCCGCACGATGACGACAGCCCGCGACGGGCCCGCGGTCACATCGACGACGGCCACCAGTCCCCGCTGCGTACGCTCGGTGAAAGCCATCAGGGCCGGGATCGCCTCGGCCTTGCCCTTGTAGGTCCTGGCGAACGGATTGACGCCGAACCAGTTCAGCACGAAGCCGTCGGCGTAGGTCGCCATCATCGCGGGAACGTCCCCCGCCAGCCAGGCATCGACATAGCGCCGCACCGCCGCGAGGTTGGCGGCCGTAGCGTGCTCGGCTTCAATGTCCATACGTCGCTCCCGTCCGGATTCCAGGACATGAGGCCACAGAGATCGGCGGAAAAAATACCCCGCCGGCGCGGACCGGCGGGGTATCCAACAAACTCAGTCGTCGCGATGGACCCGTTCACGGCGCTCATGCCGTTCCTGGGCCTCGAGGCTCAGCGTTGCGATCGGGCGGGCCGCCAACCGCGCGAGGCCGATGGGTTCCCCCGTCTCCTCGCAGTAGCCGTAGGACCCGTCCTCGATCCGGCGCAGGGCCTCGTCGATCTTGGAGATAAGTTTCCGCTGCCGGTCGCGGGTGCGAAGTTCAAGAGCCCGATCAGTTTCCGACGAGGCGCGATCGGCCAGGTCGGGATGGTTCTCGGTTTCCTTCTGGAGATGCGTCACCGTTTCGCGAGATTCGCGAAGGATGTCGTCCTTCCAGTCCAGCAGCTTTTGCTTGAAATAGGCGAGCTGACGCTCGTTCATGAACTCTTCGTCCTCTGAGGGACGATAGTCATCGGCCTTAACTAGAACGGTCGTCGTCTGCATTTTGACGCTCACGCCCCCATCCACGCACTCGCTCATGCGAGCGCGGCCTTATAGCAAACGCCACACGACAGACAATGAACCTCGTGTTCGACGTGCGTTCATGCGGCGCGTTTCGCCTGTTCGAGCTTCGCGATCTCCACCGCCGCGCGCGTTTCGATCTCGTTCAGCACGCCTTCGAGGCGCCCGTCGTCGGTGTTCTGGCGTTCCTCGCGCACGGCGCGGACCAGGCGATCGAGCGAGGCCGGCGAGAGGTCGCCGTCGATCAGAGCCAGCTTGATGTCATCGAGGACGTCGAGGATGCGCCCGGCGCGGCCGACGGCCCGCTTGCGACGCTCCAGGGGGCCGCCGACGTCCTGCAAGGCCAGCAGCGCCTCGATGCCGCCGATGCCGCCCAGGGCTCCAGCGCGGGACACACTCCCCGTCGGGCCGGCCGCTCCGGCGGTCGGAAGGCTGAACGCGCCCTGCCCGGCCGCCGGCCGCGCCGCCTTCGCACCGCTGACGCTTCCCGCACTACTGGGTCCGGTGACTTTCATGGAGGCTGGACGCCGCTCCCTGTCCTGACGAGCCCCCACTCTCGGCCCGTATGGTTAATGCCGGGCAAATTCTGCCGTTGCACAGCCGCCCATCGACACCGGCGCGCCGGCGCTGTTGTTTTCACTCATGTTTTTCATGGCGCGCTTCTCGCATGGGCACGCGCAGTACAGCCCTGCCCCACGGGAGCATCATGCGTAACAGCGTCATCGGCAGCCTTGTCCTCGCCCTCACCCTGGCTCTGGCCGGGCCTTGCTTCGCCAAGTCGCGGATCAAGGACGTGGTCGAGTTCGAGGGCGTGCGCGAGAACATGCTCACCGGCTACGGTATCGTGGTCGGGCTGAACGGCACCGGCGACAACCTTCGCAACGCGCCGATGACCCGCCAGAGCCTCGAGGCGATGTTCGAGCGGCTCGGCGTCAACGTTCGCGAGACCAACCTCAACACCAAGAACGTCGCCGTGGTCATGGTCACCGCCAAGCTGCCGCCCTTCGCGGCGGCCGGCTCGCCGGTCGATGTCACGGTCTCGGCGGCCGGCGACGCCAAGAGCCTGCAGGGCGGCACCCTCCTCGTCACCTCGCTGCTCGGGGCGGACGGCCAGGTCTATGCGGTCGCGCAGGGCTCGGTTCAGACCGGCTCGGTCTCGGCGGGCGGCGCCTCGGGCAGTTCTGTGTCGAAGGGCGTCCCGACCTCCGGCCGCATCGCCGGGGGGGCGATCATCGAACGCGAAACCGGTTTCCAGCTGGCGTCCATGCCGCAGATGCGGCTGACCCTGCGCAACCCGGACTTCACCACCGCGCAGCGGATCGCCACCGCCATCAACACGCGCTTCCCGGGGGCGGCCGACGCCGAGAACCCCACGATCATCACCGTGCGGACGCCGGCGGGCCAGAGCCTGGTCGGCTTCCTGGGCGTGGTCGAGAACCTCGAAGTGACGCCGGACTCGCCGGCCAAGGTGATCATCGACGAGACCGCCGGCGTCATCGTGATGGGCGATCAGGTGCGCATCTCCACGGTCGCCATCGCCCAGGGCAACCTGACCATCTCGGTGCAGGAAACTCCGCTGGTCAGCCAGCCGGCGCCGTTCAGCCGCGGCGAGACCACCACCACCAGCCAGTCGCAGGTCAGCGTCGATGAAGAGAGAGGCCGTCAGCTGATCATGCTGAAGAGCGGCGCCTCGCTGTCCAGCCTCGTCTCGGGTCTCAACGCGCTGGGCGTCACGCCGCGCGACATGATCTCCATCCTGCAGGCCATCAAGGCGGCCGGCGCCCTCCAGGCCGATATCGAGGTGATGTGATGAGCGGAGGCTTCGCTGTTCCCACGGACATCCTGCTGACGCAGGGGCGCACCGCCGGCTCGACCGCCGAGTTGGCCGCGCGCAAACAGAAGTTCGCCGAGACCGCCCAGTCCTTCGAGGCGTCGTTCCTGTCGGCCATGCTGCAGCCGATGTTCGCCTCCCTGAGCACCGAGGCTCCGTTCGGCGGCGGAAAGGGCGAGGAGATGTTCCGCTCCTTCCTGACCGAAGCCATCGCCAAAAAGGTCGCCAGGAGCGGCGGCGTGGGCGTCGCCGATACCGTCCAGCGCGAAATGCTCAAGCTTCAGGGCCTCACCGAGTAAAGGATATCTCCCATGGCGCTTGACGCCCGTGACGCCACCGACCGCGTCGAACAGCTCATCCTGCTGACGGATCGCCTCACCGCGATGATGGCCGACCAGTGCAAGGCCTTCGAGGAGCGTCGCCCCCAGGACGCCGCCGCCTCGATGGAGGAGATGAGCCGCCTCGCCAACCTCTACCGGCACGAGTCGATGCGGGTCCGATCCGCGCCGGCGCTCATCGAGGAGGCGTCGCTGACGCTCCGGACCCAGCTGATGCGGGCCACCGAAGCCCTTGACGCCGTGCTGGCGCGCCAGGGCCGCGCTCTGGAAGCAGCCCGTACGGTCACCGAGGGCCTGGTTCGCGCCATCGCCGACGAGGTCGCCTCGCAGCGCAGCAGCGGCGTCGGCTACGGCCCCGGCGCGGCCGCCCAGTCGGGCGACGCGCGGGCGATCACGCTGAACAAGCGCGCCTGATTGATCCAGATCAGGGCCGGCGGACGGGCGCCGGTCTCAACTGTCGTGGATGGCCTATGACCACGACATCTCCCGCTGCGACGAAGCCGCCTTCCTTGCCGAAGTCCGGGCCTTTCTCGCCAAGGCCCTGACGCCCGACCTGCGCGAGGCAGGGCGGCGCACACTGGGCGTCCACAGCGACATCCGCGCCTGCCGGATCTGGCACCAGCGCCTGTTCAACAAGGGCTGGATCGCCCCCGCCTGGCCTACGGCGTTCGGGGGCGCGGGCTGGTCCTCTCGTCGCAAGTTCCTGTTTGATCGCGAATGCGCCCTGCACGACGCACCAGTGCTTTTCGCCGGCGGTCTCCGCAGCCTCGGGCCGCTGCTCATCGAGATGGGTACGCCGGCGCAGCGGGCGAAGTATCTGACCCCGATCCTGTCCGGAGACGACCTCTGGGCCCAGGCGTTTTCCGAACCCGGCGCAGGGTCGGACCTCGCGCGGATCGCGACCCGGGCGGTGCGTGACGGCGACGACTACGTCATCGACGGGGCCAAGATCTGGACGACGGGCGCCCATCTGGCCAACCGTCTGTTCGCCCTCGTGCGGACAGCCGACGAACCAAGACCCCAGCAGGGGCTCACCTTCCTGCTGATCGACCTGCCGGCCCCCGGTCTGACCATCTCGCCGATCATCACCCTCGACGGCGAACACGAGCTGAACGCCCTGTTCTTCGACAGCGTCCGTGTTCCGGTCGCCAACCGCGTCGGCGCGGAGGGGGAAGGCTGGGGCGTCGCAAAGCGGCTGATGCAGATGGCCCGCTCGAACAACAGCCCCTCGGCGCTGGTCCGGCGCATCTACCAGCGCGCCAGGGCCGCCGCGCTGATCACCGAAGATCTGGAGCCCGCGCTCCGGCGCCGCCTTGTGGAGGCCGAGCTTGACCTGCTGGCGTTCGAGCAGACCGAACTGGCCGCCATGCCGGACGGCGTTCCGAGGCCGGGCGACCAGACGACGCCGTCCATGCTGAAACTGCTCGGCAGCGAACTTCATCAGCGCGTCGCGGAGCTGGCCATGGAGATCGCCGGCCCGGCCCGGCTGCCGGCGCTGGCGGCCTTCCATGACGACGAGGGGGGTCTTGCCGATGGAGCGCGGGCCACGGCCAGGCATTTCGCCACCCGGGCCGCCAGCATCTACTCGGGAACAAGCGAGACCCAGCGCAATGTGATGGCCGGCGCGCTGCAGCGCGACTGAGGCGTCAGTAGGGGCGCGCAGCCCGCTCCGCGCCCAGGGCGACAAAGGTCGGCGTATGCGGCGCCGGCGCGCGCTCTGCGCTCAGCCGCGCATCGATCCAGCGCCAAAGGGCCGCGATCTCGCTCGCCGCCGCGCCCTCGGGTTCGTGCTCCTGGGCAGTAAGGCCGAGGGAGACGCTCTGCTGATAGGCGACCCGGCTGCGCAGGCCGATGGGGGCGACCACGCCGCCCAGGCCGCGAAGCGCCAGCACCGCCTCGCCGACCGCGGGGTTCTCGTGCCCGTTCCGCCGCGACGGCGCCTGATTGAGCACGAAGACCACATCGCGGTGGAAACTCTGGGCCAGGGCCGCGGTATCGGCCACCGCCTTGATGTCGAAGAAGTTGGGTCGGGCCACGATCGCGCACAGATCGGCGCAGCGGATAGCCTGCTCGACGTCGGCCTCAAGCGAGGGACCGGTGTCGACGATGAGCAGGTCTACGCCATCGCGGCCTGCGTCCTGTTGGCGCGTAAACAGGGCGCCGGGCCTGAGCGCTTCGACGATGAGCGCGCCATCCCGCCGCTGACGCCGCCACTCGACCGACGACTGTTGCCGGTCGAGATCGACCACCAGGGTCGACAGACCCGCGCTCTGCGCCGCCACCGCCAGGTGGAGCGCCAGGGTGGTCTTTCCGGTCCCGCCCTTGCGGGAAAGTACGGCGAGCGTTTTCATCGCCTGTCCCAAATCGGTACGAACACTGTTCTTCGGAGCAGCAATCGTGCCCGGACGGCGACAATGAGGCGCTATCGTCTCATGCGCATGAAACAGGGCCCGAAAACGGGCGCCCTGCCCGTCACGCCCTTTGAAGCAGCAGGCCAAGCAGGCGCCCCGCCGCAAGTATGGGCGCCGGGCTCTGCTCGACCCGGGCCTGAATGAGGGAGCCTTCCAGTGTGGCGATTGCCACGCCGGCCCGCTCCCGCGCTTCGGCGCTTCCCCAACCGTCGGCCTGGAGCTTGTCCGCGAGCACGGCCGCCCAGCCGGCGAAGGCTGCGCGGCCGGCCGCACGGATGGCCTCGTCCTGCGCGGCGGTTTCCAGCAGCACGGTGGTGATCGGGCAACCGTCCCGCCAGGCCGACTGCTCCATCCAGATCACCAGCCAGCGAACGTACTCGCTCACGAGGGCCGGCCCGTCGGCCGTCTCGGCCGCCAGCGTCGCGAGCGTTCGGCGCACCAGCTCGCCAGCGGCAGTCACCGCCGCCTCGCCGATCTGCCCCTTGCCGCCCGGAAAGTAGTGGTAGAGCGAGCCCTTCGGCGCGCCGCTCCGCGCGACGATGTCCGCCAGACCCGTGGCCGAGTAGCCATAGCGCCGGAACAGGGCGGCTGCGGACTGGACAATAGCGCTGCGATGTCTGGGCTGGGCTGGCATGGGAATCTATGTAGACTGGTCTACATCAATAGAAGGTTGATGTCATGACCCACCCCCCGGAAGGCTTCGAGCCCCACGCTCGCAAAAGCCCGCTCACCGACCCCTGGGAGCCGCTGTTCTGTCGCCGCGCGGAGGACAGCCTGCAGCTCGGTCTATGGATCGCGCAGGCGCACACCAACAGCCGCGGCTTCGCTCATGGCGGGCTGGTGTCGGCGCTGGCGGACAATGCCATGGGCCTGAGCTGCGGCCTCGGACTGGACGGCGCGGGCGGTCTGCTGACCGTCAACCTGGCGCTCGACTTTCTCGCTGTGGCGCGGATCGGGCAGTGGCTGCAGATCGAGCCCACGGTCGTCAAACGCGGGCGGAGCCTGTGTTTCGCGTCCGCTCTGGTGACCGCCGACGGCAAGCCCTGCGCCCGCGCCAGCGCGACATTTCAGGTCGTCACCTGAACACCACCGTCCGCTCGATCGCGATGGCCTCCGGTGAGGCGGCGTCGTAGCCGACGACGCGCAGAGCCCCCTCATGGCCTGTCCGCGCTCACTCGACCGGCGCGATGCAGCGCCATGGCGGCGGCGGCGCATCGGCCCTATCTAGGCGGCGTGACCAGGGACCGACCGTGACCAGCCTCCCCTTTCCCCACACTGAGCCGCGCCTGTCGCGCGAGGAGGCCGACGCCCGCCGGGCCGAGGCCTCGGCCCGCATCCGCGCCGCCACCGGCATTGACGAGATCCTGATCTCGAACCTGGTCGAGGGCTTCTACGACAAGGTGCGCAACGATCCGCTGCTGGGCCCGGTCTTTGCCGAGCGGGTCGAGGACTGGGGTCCGCATCTGGACCGGATGAAGCAGTTCTGGTCGTCGGTGGCCCTGGCGACTGGCGTCTATACGGGCCGACCGATGCCCAGGCACATGAACCTGCCGGTCGACGCAGCGCATTTCGACCGTTGGCTGGCGCTCTTCGAAGAAACGGCGGAGCAGCTCTGCACGCCGCTCGCCGCCCGGCATTTCGTCACCCGCGCCCGCAACATCGCCGAGAGCCTCGAGCTGGGCGTCGCCAACCGCAATGGCGTCCTGCTGGGCGTGGGCGAGCGGTACAGGCGGCGGGACTGAGTCAGGACCGCAGGGCCGCGCCGCTGCCGCTGCTGACATCCTGTGTCAGCACCGCGCCCGGGAGGGCCGAAGGCCGGCCCCGGGTTCGCACATTGTTCTTGTGTTAATTTCGACTCCGGGCACTACATATCGACGTTGCCGCCGTGCCCTTCGGCCGGCTCACGCGTTCCCGACAGGTCATGGCCGAACAGCTCAACTTCATCCGCGTGCGCGGCGCCCGCGAGCACAATCTCAAGGACGTCAGCGTCGACATTCCGCGCGGCGAGCTGGTGGTGATCACCGGTCTGTCGGGCTCGGGCAAGTCGTCGCTGGCCTTCGACACGATCTACGCCGAAGGACAGCGCCGCTACGTCGAGAGCCTGTCGGCCTACGCGCGTCAGTTCCTCGAACTGATGAGCAAGCCGGACGTGGACCTGATCGAAGGCCTCTCCCCGGCTATCTCGATCGAGCAGAAGACCACCTCGCGGAACCCGCGCTCCACCGTCGGCACGGTGACGGAGATTCACGACTACATGCGTCTGCTCTGGGCGCGGGTCGGGGTGCCCTACTCGCCGGCCACCGGCCTGCCGATCGAGAGCCAGACCGTCAGCCAGATGGTCGACAAGCTGACCGTGCTGCCCGAGGGCGAACGACTGTACCTGCTCGCGCCCGTCGTTCGTGGTCGCAAGGGGGAGTACAAGAAGGAGATCGCCGAGTGGCGCCGGGCCGGCTTCCAGCGGCTGAAGATCGACGGCGAGCTCTACCCGATCGAGGACGCGCCCGAGCTCGACAAGAAGTTCAAGCACGACATCGACGTGGTCGTGGACCGGCTGGTCACCCGCAACGGCCTCGAGCAGCGCTACGCCGACAGCATCGAGCAGGCGCTCCGCCTCGCCGACGGCATCGCGGTCGCCGAATGGGCCGATGTGAAGGACGGCGAGACCGAGCCGCGCCGTATCCTGTTCTCGGAGAAATTCGCCTGTCCGGTCAGCGGATTCACGATCACGGAGATCGAACCGCGCCTGTTCTCGTTCAATAATCCCTTCGGGGCCTGCCCTGTCTGTGACGGCCTCGGCGCCAAGCTGGCCTTCGACGCCGACATGGTCATCCCGGACAAGGACAAGAGCCTGCACAAGGGGGCCGTCGCGCCCTGGGCCAAGGGCCCCTCCCCGCTCTACACCCAGACGCTGCAGGCGCTGGCGCGGCACTACGACTTCTCGATGGACAAGCCCTGGCACGCCCTGCCGGCCAAGGCGCATGAGGTGATCCTGCAAGGCACCGGGACCGAGAAAATCAAGTTCATCTACGACGACAACGCCCGCAAGTACGAGGTCAACAAGCCCTTCGAAGGCGTGCTGCCCAACCTTGAGCGACGCTGGCGCGAGACGGACTCCGCCTGGGTGCGCGAGGAACTCGGCCGCTTCCAGTCCGACACGCCTTGCGACGCCTGCCACGGGGCCCGCCTCAAGCCGGAGGCCCTCGCCGTCAAGATCGCCGGCAAGAACATCTCCGAGGTCTCGGGCCTCGCGATCCGTCCGGCGCGCGACTGGTTCACGGCGCTGAACGACATCCTCTCCGACAAGCAGATGGAGATCGCCCGCCGGATCCTGAAGGAGATCAACGACCGGCTGAAGTTCCTCGTCGATGTCGGGCTGGACTATCTCAACCTGTCGCGCGGATCAGGCACCCTCTCGGGCGGCGAGAGCCAGCGTATCCGACTGGCCAGCCAGATCGGCAGCGGCCTGACGGGCGTGCTCTACGTGCTGGACGAGCCCTCGATCGGCCTGCACCAGCGCGACAACACCCGCCTGCTGCAGTCGCTCCAGGGGCTGCGGGACCTGGGCAACTCGGTGCTGGTCGTCGAGCATGACGAGGAGGCGATCATGACCGCCGACTACGTCATCGACATGGGCCCCGCCGCCGGCATCCACGGCGGCCGGATCATCGCCGAGGGCAAGCCCGCCGACGTCATGGCCAATCCCGCCAGCATCACCGGCCAGTACCTGACCGGCGCGCGCGAGATCGCGGTGCCGCAGCAGCGCCGGCCGATCTCGACGAAGCATGTGCTGCGGGTCGTCGGGGCCACCGGCAACAACCTCAAGGGCGTCACCGCCGAGATCCCGGTCGGCACCTTCACCTGCATCACCGGCGTCAGCGGCGGCGGCAAGTCGACCTTCACCATCGAGACCCTCTACAAGGCCGCCGCCCGTCGCCTGAACAACGCCAGCGACGCCCCGGCCCCGCACGAGAAGATCGAGGGCCTGGAGAACTTCGACAAGGTCATCGACATCGACCAGAGCCCGATCGGCCGCACCCCGCGCTCGAACCCGGCCACCTATACCGGCGCCTTCCAGCCGATCCGCGACTGGTTCAGCCAGCTGCCGGAAAGCAAGGCGCGCGGCTACGGCCCCGGTCGGTTCAGTTTCAACGTCAAGGGCGGCCGCTGCGAAGCCTGCCAGGGCGACGGTCTCATAAAGATCGAGATGCACTTCCTGCCCGACGTCTACGTCACCTGTGACGTCTGCAAGGGCAAACGCTACAATCGCGAGACCCTCGAGATCCTGTTCAAGGGCAAGTCGATCGCCGACATCCTCGACATGACGGTGGAGGAGGCTGCGGAGTTCTTCAAGGTCGTCCCGCCGGTTCGGGACAAGATGGAAACGCTGAAGCGCGTCGGCCTGGGCTACGTCCACGTCGGCCAGCAGGCGACCACCCTGTCAGGCGGCGAGGCGCAGCGGGTCAAACTGTCCAAGGAACTGAGCCGCAAGGCCACCGGCCGCACGCTCTACATCCTCGATGAGCCGACCACCGGCCTCCACTTCGAGGACACACGCAAGCTGCTGGAAGTGCTTCATGAGCTGGTCGACCAAGGCAATACCGTGGTCGTCATCGAGCACAACCTCGATGTCGTGAAGACCGCAGACTGGATCGTCGACTTCGGCCCGGAAGGCGGCGACGGCGGCGGCGAGGTCGTCGCGGTCGGCACGCCCGAGAAGGTGGCCCAGAGCGAAGCCAGCTGGACGGGCCGCTACCTTGCCGACGTTCTCAAACGGCATCGCGAGCGTGCGGGCGGCAAGCGGAAGCGCGCCTGACGCCCACCGCATCGCGTCAGGAAAAGACGTCCGCCGCCGTATCGTCGGGGGTGATCGCCTTGTAGATGCTCGGCGCCGGCGCATAGGCGACCACATGGATCACCGTGCTGATCAGGCTGCTGATCACCAGGGTAACGCCTACGCTGATCGCGGTGATCATCATGTCGCCGCTCAGGACGCTGACCTGCCCGATCACCTGGAACACGGACTGCGCCATCGAGATCATGAAGATGAACACGAAGGCCAGCAGGAAGGCGCCGAGCATCGGCCAGAAGCGTCCCCTGGTCAGCGACCACGATCCGAAGATATTGATCCGGCCCGTCTGGAAGGTCTGGGCGCTGGCGAGCGAGAACTTCACCATGAGGAACAGCGCCAGGACCGCGCCCACGAGGACAGCCAGCACGATCGCCCCGACCATGGCGCCGATGCCGGCGGCGGGCGGGGTCTCGCCGCCTGACGTCAGGGCTCCGAAGCCCACGGTCAGTCCGACGATCAGGGCGATGACGAGATAGACCCCGGTCCAGCCGAGGACCTGGATGAGAAGGACCACCGCCTGACGCAGCTCGTCCGCACCGAGCCGCAGATAGAAGAACGCCTTCTCATCGGGCCGCAGGACCGCCCGGTTCACCCCGGCGATCAGAACCCCCGCATAGATCAGGCCGACGGGCATCCCGATCAGGATCAGCGGGATCATCGCCAGCAGAAGGTTCATGGCCACCTCGGGCGAGGGTTCCTCACCCTCGCCGAGCTGGGCCAGCGTCATGAATTCGCTCCCCAGCAGCAACAGGGCGGCGAGCGCGAAGACCACCAGGACGCCAAGGCCGACCAGGGTCCAGACCACGATCACCATCGGTCGCTGGCGGATGATCCGGAAGCCGGCAAAGGCGGCGTCCGTCGCCGAAAACGAAGTCATGAACCAGCCCCCCTGGGGGCCCACAACGGCCCGCCTTCACCGGGAGATGACCAGAGGACGGCGCGCGGTGCAACGCCTGGCCGACGTCGCCCCGCGCGTCCCGCGCCTAGCTGAAAACCTCGGCCGTCGCCGGCTGGGCGAGCTCGCGGTAAATGGTCGCCGCCGGGCCGTACATGACCATCAGGGACAGGGCCGAGAGGAACCCGCCGATCACGGTGTAGATGATCATGGCCGGCGTGTAGTAGGCCGCCAGCGTGCTCATGTCCGGCTGGAACAGGCTCGTCACCCCGGCGAAGCCGCCGCCGAGCGCGATGGCGGCGATGGCCTGCACCGCGAAGGCCAGCAGGAACACGACGATCAGCAGGACGGTCGCCAGCAGATAGGCGCCCAGGATCGGCCAGAACCGCCCTTTCGTCAGGGCCCAGCTTCCGAAGATGTTCAGCCGCCCGGTGGCGAAGGTCTGGGACAGGGCCAGGGAAAGGCGGATCGACAGCCAGACGACCAGCCCGAAGGCGGTCACGCCGGAAATGATCCCGACGATGACCCCGGCAATGGCCCCGCCTGCCGCGCTCGCCACGCCCGTCAGGATCCCGGCCGCCAGGACCGCCGCGAAGATCGCCCCCGCCGCGATCAGCCATTGAACGACCATGACGAGGATCATCCGCAGCTCGTCGCCGCCGAGCCGCAGGAAGGCGTTGCGGCTGTCCTCGGGGCGGAGAACCATGCGGTTCACCGCTGCCGTGGCGACGCCGTAGTAGAGCAGGGTCAGCGGGAGGGCGATGAGGTAGAACGGCGCCAGGGCTCCGAGGGAGCGCATCGTGGCCTCCTGGTCGCTGGCCTGGCTGGCGCTCTGCATATCCATCATCGCCTGTCCGACCGTCAGGATGGTGGCCGCGGACGTCACCAGCGACATTGCCAGAAGCGCCAGCCCCCAGACGAGGACGATACGCGGCCTGGCCCTCGCCAGGGTGAACCCGGAAAATGCGGCGTCCGTCGCCGAAAAGGTGGCCATGGCTGTGTTGTCCCCCGGGTGGCTTTACGGTGGACGATCTCGACCACCCTCGGTAGCAGTTTGATCAGAACGCCGGATCGGCGGCAATGGCGGCGCAGACCGTCCGGGGAGAACGACCATGATCCTTTACGGTGAAGCCAATCCGGCTCCGAATCCGCGCCGTGTGCGCATCTTCATCGCAGAGAAGGGCATCGACCTGCCGGAGACGCGGGTCAATCTTCGCCAGCGTGAGCACAAGTCGCCGGAGCATCTGGCGCGCAACTCGCTGGGGCAGGTGCCGACCCTGGTGCTGGATGATGGCGAGGCGATCTCCGAGACCGTCTCGATCTGCCGCTATCTCGAAGCGCTGCACCCGGACACCCCCCTGTTCGGGACCACGGCCCTGGAGCAGGCGCAGATCGACATGTGGATCCGCCGGGTCGAGTTCCAGCTCATGACCCCGGTCGGCATGTTCTGGCGCCACGCCCACCCGCTGACCGCCGCCCTGCTGACCCAGTTCAAGGACTTCGGTGAGTCAAACCGCGACCTCTACGCCCGCGCCTGCAAGTGGCTGGACCGCGACCTCGGCGACGGGCGGGCCCACCTGGCCGGCGAAGCCTTCAGCATGGCCGATATCGCCGCCCTGACGACCATCGACTTCGCGGCCTTCACGGGCCTGGAGATGCCGCAAGAGGCCCCCAACCTGCGCGCCTGGCACGCCCGGGTCTCGGCCCGGCCGAGCGCGGGGGCCTAGCTGGACTGGGCGGCGCCGCGGATCTGCTGAAGCACGCGGGCCGGCGCCGCGCAGAACACCACGACCCACAGGACGATCAGCAAGGTAATGATCGCCTGTTGCAGGACGATCAGCCCGATCCCGGCGACGGCCTCGCCTTGCGTGATATGGGCGGCGCTCGGCTGGCTGAGCTCGCCCAGAAGTGAAAAGCCGCCGAGCAGCCGGGTCGAAACCAGGCTGAAGACCAGCGCGAGCAGCAGGACGCCGCCGTAGAACAGGATGCTGAGCAGCAGCGTGGCGACCAGACGCCAGAACTCGCCGCGGGTGAGCATCCAGGCGCCGCGGATGTCGAGCCGCTCATCGGCGACAGCGACCGGTCCCGCCAGGGTCAGACGGACAAACAGCCAGCCCACCAGAGCCAGCCCGCCCAGCGTGGCGACTCCCCCGACCAGCCACTCCACCGGCCCGGACAAGGACAGCGCGAACAGGGTCACGACGCTGTAGAGCCCGCTGGCGACCGAGAAGATCAGGACAATGATCAGGTAGAGGCCGAGCATGCGCCACTCGTCGGCGCCGAACTTGATATAGGCGAAGCTGCGGTCATGCGGCCGAAGCACCGCCCGGAACACGGCCCCGGGCAGCACCGTGACCAGCACCAGCGCCATGGCCAGCACGACGAGGATCCAGGGCCCGAACCGGGCCAGCAGCTGGTCGATATCGCGCTCGCCGCCGCCATGGGTCGCCGCCTGCAGCGTGCCGAGGTTCGGCAAAAGCAGGATCAGCACCATGATGATCAGCGACAGGAAGTAGATGCCCGTCCAGCTCAGGATCAGCAGAGGCTTGTCACGGACGATCCGGAAGCCTTCGAACGCGGCGTCGAGCGGCTTGACGGCTCCCATCAGGCGCGGCTCCCGACGCTCAGCTTTCGATAGATGTAGGCCATCGCGCCGACGAGGATCGGCTGGATGAAGAACACGCCGATCACGCCCACGGCCAGGGTGGCGAGCACACCGGAAGCCGGGTCACCCACCAGCGCACCGAACTGCTGCGCCATGAGCAGAAGCAGGAAGACCGGCGCCCTGACCACCAGCCAGACGGCGGCGAGCCGCAGCGCTGCGCCACGGGTCAAGGGCAGGCTCGAGAAGACGTTGACGCTGTTCCGCGCGGCGGTCATCGCGGCGGCCATGGAAAACCGCGCCCAGACCAGAAGCATG
This sequence comes from Caulobacteraceae bacterium, assembly GCA_027487945.1. GTDB lineage: Bacteria > Pseudomonadota > Alphaproteobacteria > Caulobacterales > Caulobacteraceae > Caulobacter. Next base: position 9,260 of record JAIYCQ010000035.1, on the reverse strand, counting down.
GAGGCCAGGATGACCACCATGCCGATGGTCAGCACCAGGCGGGCCTGACCGCCCAGAGCTGCGTAAAGCTCCGGAAAGGTCTGGACCTGCGGCGGCGGAGCCCCGTCGGACACGGCCGAGATCAGCACGAACAGGAGGAACAGCGCCACGAACATCATGACCAGGAAGACGACCCCGATCAGCAGGTTGACGAGAAACAGCCGCCCCTCGAGCGCACCCCACTGGAAGCCCAGGGGGCGGTTGACCGAGGGGCTCTCGGCGCCCAGGTCGGCCAGCGCGATGCGGTAGTAGACGGCATGCGCCATGAGCAGCGCCAGGAACTCGCCGCCGGCCCCGATGATGACGAGGGAGGGTTGCCCCGTCGCCGCCAGCGAGGAGGCGATCGCGGCGACGGCCAGTGGACCGACGGCCTTGCGCCAATGGGTCCGCCAGAAGGCGAAACCCTCCGCCACGGCCTCCCGGATCGAGAAACGCGCCTGCGCCATTGGTCCTCTCGCGCGTCCCTGCGCGCCTGCTCTTCACCGGCGACTTAAACCCTGCTTCGCCCCCGCTGGCGACAGGATTTGGACATCAGACGGACGGCTTGTGCCCGGACAGTTGCCGATAGGCCTCGGCCCAGGGCGCGGCCAGGATGGTGGTGACGACGGAGCCGAGCAGGGCGCCGGCCAGCGCCATGCCGACAGCCCAGGGCGCCAGCTCGGCCATCCAGATCGAGGCGTCCTGCGCGAAGAAGGCGCTGGCCGCCGCCTCATCGATCCCACCCTCGCCCAGAAAGGCAAGGCTGGCGACCACCAGCAGGGCGAGCAGCCCCAGCTCGAGGGCCAGAACAGCGCCGATCAGCAGCAGCCCGACCGCGATCAGCCGCCAGGTCTGCCCCCGTGTCAGGGTCCAGGACTCGAACAGGCGGAACCGCTGTTCGGCGAAGGTCATGGGCAGCGCCATCGAGAACCGCACGAACAGCCAGCCGAGCACCGCGAGCGCGATCAGCACCGCCGCGAGCATGACCGGGATCACCGCCAGCGGATTTCCATCGCCCCCGATCGCCAGGATCATGAGCAACGGCACAAGCACCGCGCTGACCGGGATCATGACGGCGAAGGACAGGACGCCGAACGCCACGATCATCAGGGCCAGCCAGAGCTCGCGCGCACCGAGGCGAAGATAGAACCAGCGGCGCTCACCCGGCTCCAGCACGGCGCGGAACACGGCGGCGGTCAGGATGGCCCGCACGGCGAGGCTGGTCAGCAGAAGCACGGGCTGCATGGCGAACGCGGCCGACATCGCCGGAGCCAGGGCCTCCGGCGATGGCTCCATACCGCTGGCGTCCATGCGGGCGATCTCGGCCAGGGACGCGAGGAAGGCGCTCATCAGACCCGCGGCGGGCAGAACGCCGAGCAACAGCAGCACGACTGCCCAGGCCAGCACGGCCAGCGGGTTCCGCGCGATCACGCCGAATCCGGCCGTCGCCGTTCTCCCGATATCAACCACGGCCATCGACCACTCCCGAAACAACGACCCTGCGGAGAGGACCACACCTGCGCCCGCCGCGCCACTGCGGCGAGGCGATCACGGCTTTCCCTCGGCGCGCGCCGGGCCTATCTGTCCGGCCATGACCCTACGCCCCATTCATGTCATCGGCGGCGGCCTCGCCGGCTCCGAGGCGGCCTGGCAGATCGCCAGCGCCGGCGTCCCTGTCGTGCTGCACGAAATGCGCCGCGACGGCGTTCGCACCGACGCCCACCAGACCGACGGCCTCGCCGAACTGGTCTGCTCGAACTCGTTCCGGTCCGACGACTGGCAGTACAACGCCGTCGGCCTGCTGCACGCCGAGATGCGGCGTTGCGACTCCATCATCATGGCCTGCGGCGACCGGCACCAGGTGCCGGCCGGCGGCGCGCTGGCCGTCGACCGCGACGGCTTCTCGGCCGAGGTCACAGCCCGGCTGGAAGCCCACCCGCTGGTCACCATCGTGCGCGAGGAGATCGCCGGTCTGCCCCCCGCGGATTGGGACAGCGTCATCATCGCCACCGGCCCCCTCACCTCCCCGGCCCTCGCCCAGGCGATCCTCGACCTGACCGGAGAGGACGCCCTGAGTTTCTTCGACGCCATCGCGCCGATCATTCATTTCGACTCGATCGACATGACCAAGGCCTGGCGGCAGTCGCGCTACGACAAGGAAGGCCCCGGCGGCGATGCGGCCGCCTATATCAACTGTCCGATGGACAAGGATCAGTACGACGCCTTCATCGATGCGCTGCTGGCGGGCCCCAAATCCGAGTTCAAGGCGTGGGAGAACGTCCCCTACTTCGACGGCTGCCTGCCGATCGAGGTGATGACAGAACGCGGACGCGAGACGCTGCGCCACGGCCCGATGAAGCCGGTCGGCCTGACCAACGCCCACAATCCGACGGTCAAGGCCCACGCCATCGTCCAGCTGCGCCAGGACAACGCGCTCGGCACGCTGTGGAACATGGTCGGCTTCCAGACCAAGCTGAAGCATGGTGCGCAGACCGATATCTTCCGGATGATTCCGGGCCTGGAGAACGCGCAGTTCGCGCGGCTCGGCGGCCTGCACCGCAACACCTTCATCAACAGTCCGCGCCTGCTGGACGAGAAGCTGCGTCTCAAGGCCGACACCCGCCTGCGCTTCGCGGGCCAGGTCACGGGCGTGGAAGGCTACGTCGAGAGCGCGGCGCTGGGCCTCCTCACGGGCCGCCTGGCCGCCGCCGAGCGTCTGGGCCGGCCGATCCCGACGCCGCCCCCGACCACCGCCCTGGGGGCGCTGGTCGCCCACATCACCGGCGGGCACCTGGATGGCGGCAAGCACAGCTTCCAGCCGATGAACATCAACTACGGCCTGCTGCCGCCCATGGAGGCCCCGCGCAAGGACGCCGAGGGGCGCAAGCTCCATCCCGGCGACCGGGGACGGGCGAAGAAGCGCATGCAGAGCGAGCGCGCCATCGCCGATCTTGACGGCTGGCTCTCGGGCGAAGCCCTGGCGGCCGCGGAATAGGCCTCAGACCCGCCCGGTCATTACGGCGAGCAGGATGCGCAGCCGCTTCTCCAGCGGACCGGGTGTCGCCAACCGGGCATAAGGGCGCGCCAGCACCGCGTGAGCGATGGCCGGGAAAGCCGCGACCGGCAACGCCTTCAGCGGCGCGCGCGCGGCGTCCAGCGCCTTCAGCGCCGCCGGGGGATCCAGCCGCGCCAGGCCGACGGCGCGCGCCGCCTGGGTGACCTGGTCGGCAGTGGCCTCTGCCGACAGGCGACGCGCCGCAAGGGCCATGACCAGCCCCTCGGTGGCGTCGATGTGGCGGATCAGGGCCTCGCCCGACTTTTCCCCGTCGAGGTCGCCGAGGCGCGCCTCGGCCAGGGCGGCCAGGGCGACCGCCGGCAGCGCCCCGCCCGCGATGGCCTTGAGGACCGGGTGCGGCCGCACCGGCCGCCCTTCGGCGATCTCCTCCAGCCCCTCGCGCCACCAGGTCATGCGGATTTCGCCCATCAGCGGATCGGAGACGACATGCGGGATCCGGGTGAGCTCATGATCCAGCGCGTAGAGGGCGATCAGGTCGGCGCGCGCAGAGGCGTCGGCCACGAAGCGGCTGGACAGCCAGCGGTCCGACGCCTGGTCGCGAACGGTGATGTCGAGGTCGTCTGCCATGCTCAGGAACGAAAAAGGGCCCGCCGACGGATCGCGGCGGGCCCTCTCTAGCCGATCTGGACGGACTAGCCGAACAGCGTCTGGTTCATGGTCATGGCCGTCAGCATCGGGATGCTGAGCAGCAGGTTCGTGCGCGAGAACAGCATGGCCGTGCGGCCGGCTTTGACCTTGGCGTCCGCGTCGGCCTCGACGATGCCCAGCGCGATCTTCTGGTTCGGCCAGATGAAGGCCCAGACGTTGATGAACATGATCGTGGCCAGCCACATGCCGATGCCGATCATGGTGAAGCCCTTGTCGACGGCCGGATCGTAGCCGCCGGCCAGGCCAAGGGTGATCGCCTCGACCGCGTAGCCGTGGCCGCGGTTGAAGGCGAGGATCATGCCCATGACCCAGGTCGCCAGGGCGGCCCAGCGGAACCAGAACAGAGCTTCAGGCGCGATGTACTTCGACACCGCCGGCTTCAGCTCGGCCGGGATCGACGGCATGACGCGGATCTGGACGAAGTTGAAGTAGTAGAGCAGGCCGATCCAGAGGATGCCGAAGAAGGTGTGCATCCAGCGGAACACCGCCTGCCAGAAGGTGGCCTCCAGCCCATGCGCGCTGGTGGAGTACGCGAACACCATGACCAGCGCGAGCAGCACGCTGACGATGACGGTGTTGCGGAAATTCGAGAGAAGAGCACCCATCGTCCAACCCCTTGGAGATTCCAGTTTTGGGGGTCAGCTATAGGCCGGTTCGCGCGGGCCGGTAAAGACTTCGGCGAATCTGTCCTTGATCTGGATCAAACCGCGATCAGGGCCGCCGCGACACGCCGCCCCTCGGAGGCGACCACGTTGTAGGTGCGCGCCGCAGCCTCGGTGGACATGAACTCGAGCCCGATGCCGGCGGCTTTCAAGCCGTCGCGCAGCGCCCGGGGCGGCAGGCCCTGCGTCAGGCCGGCGCCCAGCAGCACGAACTCGACGGCGCCGCGATTGGCGAGGACCTCGGCGAAGTCCTCGAGGGTCAGCGCCTGGAGCGATGCGGCCGACCAGGGCCGCGCCACGTCGTTCAGGATCAACAGCGAGCCCGGCCGCCACTCGCCCGACACCCGGAACCCGCCGCCGCCCCAGGCGTCGACCGAAGGCGGCTGGCGGAGACCGGCCATCAGGGACGCGAGGCGGCGCCGAGCTTGATCGGCGTCGCCTCTTCCTCGCCGCGCTTGACACCCCACAGCAGGATGACCGGAGCGGCGACATAGACCGAGGAGTAGGTGCCCAGGGTGATGCCAAAGATCATGATGACCGCGAACCCGAACAGCGCATCGCCGCCGAACAGCGCAAGGCCGGTCAGGGCCATGATGGCGGTCAGGCCGGTGATGATCGTGCGCGACAGCGTCTCGTTGATCGACAGGTCGATCACCTCGCGCAGCGGCATCTTCTTGTACTTGCGCAGGTTTTCGCGCAGGCGGTCGAAGACCACGACGGTGTCGTTCATTGAATAGCCGATGATCGTCAGGATGGCCGCGATGGTCGTCAGGCTGAACTCCATCTTGGTCACGGCGATCAGGCCGAAGGTCAGAATCACGTCGTGGAACAGCGCGACGACCGCGCCGAGGCCGAACTGCAGCTCGAAGCGGAACCAGATGTAGACCAGCATCAGGCCGATCGCGACCAGCAGGGCGGTGATGCCGCTCGTGAACAGCTCGCCGGACACCTTGGCGCCGACGGTGGCGTCATTGGTGAAGCGAATGTTCGGCAGCGCCTTCTGAAGCGTGGCGCGGACGTCGCTCTTCACGGCGTTGGCGTTCTCGCCCTCCTTGGTCTCGAAACGGACCATGGCCGCCGAACCGTCGCCGTAGGCCTGGACCTGCACATCGCCGAGGTTCTTGCCCGCGAGGGACTTGCGGACGACGTCGAGCGGGATCTGCGCCCCGCCCGAGGGCGCGGCCGTGCTGCCCGGCGCGGCCGGCGGAGAGGTGGTGAACTCGAGGATCGTCCCGCCCCGGAAGTCGATGCCGCAGTTCAGACCGCCGCAGGGCGGCTTGAACGGAAGCAGCACGACAGACAGCGAGGCGATCGTCAGCAGGATGGAGATGGCGCCGGCATACTTCGCGAAGTCGACGAACCTCAGGTTCGTTTTGACCGGCAGGATCTTGATGAGAGGCCAGAAAGTCATGGTTCGAACCTCACGCGATCGGCAGCGTCTTGGGACGCGCCGCGCGATACCAGAAGGCAAGCAGGACCTGCGTGACCAGCACGGCGGTCAGGACCGAGGTGAACACCCCGATCGACAACGTCCAGGCAAAGCCGCGCACGGGTCCCGCGCCGAAGAAGAACATGATGGCGGCGGCGATCAGCGTCGTCAGGTTGGCGTCGATGATCGTCTCCATGGCGCGCGAGAAGCCCGCCTCCATCGCTGACAGCACCTGTCGCCCGGCCCGGACCTCGTCGCGCATCCGTTCATAGATCAGCACGTTGGCGTCGACGGCGACGGCGAGGGTCAGGATCAGGCCGGCGATGCCGGGAAGCGTGAGAGTCGCCTGGGTGGCGCTCATGGCGGCGATGATCATCAGACCGTTGATCACCAGCGCCACCACCGAGATGCCGCCAAACAGCAGGCCGTAGGCCAGCACCATGAAGACCAGGATGGTCACGAAGGCGACGATCGTCGAGATCCGGCCGGCCTCGACCGCGTCGGCGCCGAGCTCGGCCCCGACGGTGCGCTGCTCCTCCACCTTCAGCGGCGCCGGCAGGGCCCCGTTGCGCAGCATGATGGCCAGGTTGTTGGCGCTTTCCGCCGAGAAACCGCCGGAGATCTGCGCGCTGCCGCCGAGGATGGGCTCATTGATGTTGGGCGCCGAGAGCACCTTGTCGTCCAGGACGATGGCGAAGGGCTTGTTGACGTTGCGGGTCGTGATCTCGCCGAAGCGACGCGCCCCCTGGCTGTCGAAGCGGATCGACACCACCGGCTCGCCGGTCTGCGGATCGTTGGACATCCGCGCGTCGGCCAGGTTTTCCCCGGAGATCTCGATGCGGCGGCGGACCACCACGCCGGGCTCCGGCGCGTTGGCGCCGACTTCGTAGGGCAGGATCTCCGCGCCCGGCGGCAGGACGCCGGAGATCGCCTCGCCATAGCTGCGGCTCTGGTCGACCATCTGGAAGGACAGTTTGGCGGTCTTGCCGATGACCGCCTTCAGACGCTCGGGATCGCTTTCACCCGGCACCTGGACGACGATGCGGTTCGCGCCCTGGCGGGTAATCGAAGGCTCCTTGGTGCCCAGCTCGTCCACGCGCTTGCGGATGATCTCGACCGACTGCTCGACCGCGGCCATCGTCAGTTCCTGGACGCCGCGATCGGTGTAGGAGACGCTGATCCGTCCGCCGTCGACGCGGTTCACCGACATGTCGTTGCCCTGACCGCTGCGCACCGGCTGCGGCATGCGGGACAACAGCCGGAAGGCCTTGTCGTACTGGGTCGGATCGGCGATCTGGACCGAAGCCCCGCCCTGGCGCGCCGCCGGGTTGGCCACGCGGATATCCTCATCCTCGAGCGTCTTGATGACGTCTTCCATGAGGTTCTCCGACCGCTCCTTGACCAGCGCCGGGGTATCAACCTCGAGCATCAGGTAGGAGCCGCCCTGGAGATCGAGGCCCAGGTTGAGGGTCTTGCTGGGCAGGAAGGGCGGCAACGCCTCCCGCATCGACTGCGGCAGCAGGTTCGGAAGCGTGAACAGGATGCCGAAGATGATCGCCGCAACGACGGCGGTCACCTTCCAGCGGGAGAGGATCAGCATGGGTCCAGCGGCCTTTTCGGCGTCAGCTCTTGGCGTCGTTGGCGACGACGGGTTCGCCCTTGCCGCGCACTTCAGCGATCATGGACTTGACCACCTTGACGGTGACGCCCTGGGCGATCTCGACGCCGGCTTCCTTGTCCTCGACGCGCACGATCTTGCCGATCATGCCGTTGGACAGGACCACCTGGTCGCCGCGCTTCAGGTTGGCCACCATCGTCTGGTGCTCCTTGAAGCGCTTCTGCTGCGGGCGGAACATGAAGAAGTAGAGGACGGCGATAAGGACGAGCGGAAAGGCGAGGCTCATCAACTGATTGGGGTCGGACATCTCGTCTCCGAGGGAAAGGCTGGGCGACGGCGAACAGGCGGCGTCGCGGGTCGGCGGAAACTATGCGTTGACCCTTCGCTTTGCAATGAGCCCCGGGCCCGGTAATCGGCGCTTATGGACGATAAGACACAGGCCCTGCTCACCCGTATCGCCGACGCGCTGGACCGGATGGCGCCGCCCGGGACAACAGCGCCCGACTTCACGGCCGGACGGCTGTTCCGCCACGACCCTGTCACGGGCGCCTTTCCCGTCGCGCCGGACTATCCGCTGGGGCTGGATCTGCTGGTCGGCATCGACAGCCAGAAGGCCCGGTTCGTCGAGAACCTGACCCGCTTCGCCCGCGGCCTGCCCAGCAATCACGTCCTGCTCTGGGGCGTGCGCGGCACCGGCAAGAGCTCCCTGTCCAAGGCCGCCTTCATGTCCGTCGTGGGCGCGTTTCCGGCCCTGAAGCTGGTCGAGGTCGACCGCGACGAGGTCGCCGCCCTGCCGCCGCTGTTCGACCTGCTTCGAACCCGCGGCGAGCGGTTCGTCGTCCTGTGCGACGACCTGTCGTTCGAGGACGGCGCGGCGGCCGCGAAGGCGCTGAAGTCGGCGCTGGAGGGCGGGGTGGCGGGGCCGCCGGAGAACGTGCTGTTCGTCTCCACCTCCAACCGCCGCCACCTGATGCCGCGCGACCACGCCGAGGGCCGGGGGATGATCGCCGCCGCCGAGGACGCCGAGGAGGAGGTCAGCGTGTCCGACCGCTTCGGCCTGTGGATCGGCTTCCCGCCCATGGACCAGGCCGCCTACCTGGCCGCCGTGCGCAGCTACGCGGACCGTTTCGCCCTGACGACGCCGGACCTCGAACGCCGCGCCCTGCAGTGGGCGCAGCTGCGGGGGTCGCGCTCCGGCCGGGTCGCCTGGCAGTTCATCCGCGACCTTGCGGGCGAACAGGGCGTCGGCCTGCCCACCTAGCGGGGCAGGACCAGCGCCGGATCGATGGCCTTCGCCTTGAACTTGGGCGACGGCGAGTAGCGGACTTCGAAGTGCAGTTGCGGTCGCGGCGCTCCGCCGCTGGAGCCGACCGAGCCGATCTGCTCACCGGCCCGGACCACCTGCTGCATGCGTACGCTGGCGGTCTGCAGGTTGCCGTAGACGGTGACCCAGCCGTCCTCGTGCTGGATCAGCACCGTGACGCCGAAGCCCGGCACGTCGCCGCCCGAGTAGACGACCTTGCCGGCGGCGGCGGCGCGAACCGGCGTGCCGGCCGGCGCTGCGATGTCGAGCCCGTCATTGCGGCGACCGCCGCCCTTGGGCCCAAAGCCGGAAATGACCTCGCCGCGAACCGGCCAGTCGAAGCGGCCGCGCCCGAGGGCGGTGATGTCGGCGTCTGTCAGGGTCGGCGGACGGTCGTCCGGCAGCAGCGGCGCTGCGGCGGACGGGCGAGCCGGGGCCGGAGCCGGAGCCGGGGTCACGACCGGCGGGCGGACGGCCGGCGCGGGCGTCACGACCGGCCGCGCGGG